>JBBQBV010000100.1:0-14103 GCA_038318085.1 Solirubrobacterales bacterium | reverse complement strand
TCCCGGCGACTTCTTCGGGGAGATCGCCCTGCTTCAGGAGGAGCGCCGCACGGCCACGGTCACCGAGTCGCAGCCCACGACGACGCTGGTCGTGCTGACGCGCGCGAGCTTCCTCGGCATCCAGCGCGACATGCCGGCCGTCCACCGGCAGGTCAGCGAGCAGATCGAGCGCTACCTCAGCTCCGCGCGCTGAAGCGCTCGAGCGCCAGCTCGACGAGCCGGTCGCACAACGCGGAGAAGGCGACGCCCGACGCGGCCCACAGCGAGGCGTAGACGCTCGTCGGCGTGAAGCCGGGCAGGGTGTTGAGCTCGTTGACGAGCACGGTCTCGCCCTCGACGAAGAAGTCGACGCGGGCGAGGCCCGAGGCGCCGACCCGGACGAAGGTCTCCGCCGCCAGCCGGCGGACCTCCTCGACCACCGCGGTCGGCAGCCGCGCAGGCACGACCAGCTCCATCGCGCCCGGCGTGTACTTGGCGCCGTAGTCGTACCAGTCCGACGCGGTGAGCACGATCTCTCCCGGAACGCTGGCCTCGGGCGGGTCGTTGCCGAGCACCGCACACTCCACCTCGAGCCCTTCCGACATCGCCTCGACCACCACGAGCGCGTCGTGGTCGAAGGCGGTCTCGAGCGCCTGCGCCAGCGCTTCGCGGCGACTCACCTTGACGATGCCGATCGAGGACCCGGCGCGTGCCGGCTTGACGAACACCGGCAGTCCGAGAGCCGCGAGTCGCGCGGGGTCGTCCCCCGGGCGGATGGCCGCGTAGCGGACCTGCGGGACCCCGGCGGCCGCGAGCACCTCCTTGAAGACCACCTTGTCCATGCACAGCGCGGAGGCGAGCACGCCGGCGCCGACGTAGGGCACGTCGAGCAGCTCGAGCAGGCCCTGCACCGTGCCGTCCTCGCCGTAGGGGCCGTGCAGCACCGGGAACGCGACGTCCGCGCCGAGCAGGCCGCCCGCCGGTCGCAGCGCCACCTCCGAGCCCTCGGACTCCCAGCCCCCGTCGCGGCGCAGGTGGACGTCGAGCGCGTCGTGCCCGGCCGCGGCCAGGCCCTCGCGCACCGCGGCGCCCGAGGCCAGCGACACGTCGTGTTCGGGGGAGCGGCCGCCGCTGAGGACGGCGACCCTCACGGCGTGGGGGTGGGGATCGGCGTGGGGGTCGGCGTCGGCGTGGGGGTCGGCGTCGGGGTCGCGTCGGGGCTCAGGTTCGGGTCAAAGCGCCCCACGACCAGCACGACGCGCGACCCCTTCTTGACCTTCGTGCCCTTCGGCGGGCTCTGGTCGAGCACGACGTCGTCCTGATCGGGCGTGGTGACCTTGCGCATGCGCTGGCGCGCCGACAGGCCGGCGGCGGAGAGCTCGGACAGGGCGTCGTTGAGGGTCGCCCCGCGCACGTCTGGCACCTTGACCTGCGCCGGTGCCTTCGCCACCACCAGGGTCACGGTCTCGCCCTTGGTGAGCATCGTCCCCTCGGGGGGCGTCGTGGAGATGACCATGCCGGGACCGACGGCGGTGCTCGCCAGCTTGCGGCTGACCACGACGAAGCCCGCGTCCTGTAGCAGCGCCTCCGCCTCGGCCTGGGGCTTGCCTGCCACCTTGGGCACCGGCGCCGTCTGCGGACCCTTGGAGACCACGAGCGAGACGATCTGGCCGACGTCGAGCTGGGAGCGCGCGGACGGGCGCGTCTCGATGACGTGGCCCTCCGCCACGGTCTCGTTGAACTGCCTGATCGGCTTGATCCGGAAGCCCCGCTTGATGATCGTCTTGCGCGCCGTGGCGAACGGCATGTCGGTGACGTCGGGCACCTCCGCCTGACCCGGCCCGCTGGAGACGAAGATCGTGACCGTCGAGCCCTTCTCGACGCGCTCGCCGGGCCCGGGCCGCTCGCGGATGACCTTGCCGGCCGGCTGATCGGCGCTGCGCACCGTCTGCAGCGAGACCTCGAAGCCGTCGTTGTTGATCCGCGCGGTCGCCGTCGCGGAGTCGAAGCCGACGACGTTGGGCACGGCGACCCTGTCGGGCTTGAGCAGCAGGAAGGCGCCGACGCCGATCGCGGCCAGGGCGAGCAGGGCGAGCACCAGCAGCGCCCAGAAGCGCCGGCCACGGCGCCTGCGGCCGGCGAGCTCCTCGTCGACGACGGCCGGGTAGACGCCGGTCAGCGGGCCGGTGCGCTGGCCGGCGCCCTCGCGGGCCGGCAGCTCGCGCACGGCCTCCAGCGCGGCGATGAACGCGTCAGCGTCGGCGAAGCGCCGCGCCGGGTCCTTCTGCATCGCCCGCAGGACGACGTCCTCGAGCTCGGGGGAGACGGCCGGGTTGATCGCCCGCGGCGGCGTCGGCTCCTCGGAGACCTGCTTGAGCGCGATCGTCACCGCCGACTCGGCGTCGAAGGGCACCTGGCCGGTGAGCAGCTCGTAGAGCAGGATGCCGACGGAGTACAGGTCTGACTGGCCGGAGACCGCGTGGCCCTGGGCCTGCTCGGGCGAGAGGTAGGCGGCCGTGCCCATGATCGCCCCGGTCTCAGTCATGTCCGAGGCGCCGGCGCGCGCGATGCCGAAGTCGGTGACCTTGACGCGACCCTCGTCGTCGACGATGACGTTGTGGGGCTTGAAGTCGCGGTGGATGACGCCGCGCTTGTGGGCAAAGCGCGCGGCCCGCAGGATCTGAACGGTGATGTCGACGGCGCGCGCCGGCGCCAGCGGGCCGTCGTCGTGGACGAGCTGCTTCAGCGAGCGGCCCTCGAGGTACTCCATCGCGATGTAGTAGGTGCCCTCGAGCTCGCCGCGGTCGAAGACCTGCACGACGTTGGGGTGCTGCAGCCCGGCGGCCGCCGACGCCTCGCGGCGGAAGCGCTCGACGAACTCCCTGTCCTCGGCGAAGCGGCGGTAGAGCACCTTCAGCGCGACCCGGCGGCCGAGCTGGGCGTCCTGGGCGCAGTAGACGTCGGCCATCCCGCCGGAGCCGATCCGCGACAGGACGGTGTAGCGGCCGTCGACCACCTCGCCGTCGCCGACGCCTTCGCGCAAGGGATGATCGCTCATCTGCCATCCCCCAGGGCCTCGAGGACCTTCTTGGCGATCGGTGCCGCCACGGTGCCGCCCTGCCCGCCCTGGACCTGCTCGACCACGACCGCCACCGCGTGCCTGGTGGTGAAGCCGATGAACCACAGGTCGTTGAGCCCGTTGGCGTTGAGCTCGGCCGTGCCGGTCTTGCCGGCGAGGTCCACGCCGCTCAAGGCTGCCGCTGTGCCGGTTCCCTCCTTGACCACCTGCTTCATCATCGCGGTCACGGCGGCGGCCGACGCGCCCGACATCACGCGCCCGGCCTCCTCGGGCTTTTTGTCGAGCGTGGTCCTCCCGTCCTGGTCGAAGGCCTTGGCGCCGATGAACGGCTTCATCCGCACGCCGCCGTTGCCGATCGTCTGGGCGACGGTCGCCATCTGCAGCGGGGTGACCCCGAGCTTGTCCTGGCCGATCGCCATGCGGCCGACGTCGACGCGCCGCGAGGTCGGCGTGAGCAGACCGCCCGAGGCCGTTCGCTCGCCGCTGCGGGTGAGCTGCGCCCGCGGGAGATCGATCGGCGGGATGGCGTCGAAGCCGAAGCGATCCATGTACCGCTTCATCGTGGTCTTGCCGAGCTTCTCGCCGATCTCGCCGAAGACGGTGTTGACGGACTTCGTGAGGGCGTCCGTCAGGGAGAGGCTCGCGAAGTCCTCGCCGGCGAAGTTCTGCAGCGGCACGCCGGAGATCACCTTGTTGTTCTTGCCGGAGATCTGCGAGGCCGGCGTGTAGCGGCCGCTGTCGACCGCCGCGACGGCGGTCACCGCCTTGAAGGTCGAGCCGGGCGGATAGCGGCTCTGGGTGGCGCGGTCCAGCAGCGGCGTGGTCTTTGAGTCGGTGGCCAGGCGGCGGTAGACGCGCGCGTTGTCGAGGTCCTTGGGGTCGTAGGGCGGGGAGGACACGAGCGCCCTCACGGCGCCGGTCTTGACGTCGAGCGCCACCACCGCGCCGCGGCCCGTCGGGCTCGCGCGCAGGGCGTCCATCGCCACCTTCTGGACCTTCGCGTCCAGGTTCGTCTCGAGATCCTCGCCGACGCGCCGCTTGCCCAGCAGCGAGTCGAACACGCTGACGAGCTCGGACTTGCGGCCCGTCAGCTGGTCGTTGTAGTAGTCCTCGACCCCGGTGGCGCCAAGGTTCGCGAAGGAGTAGCCGACCGGGTGCCCGAAGAGGTCGTGCTGGGGGTAGCGCCGCCGGTAGCGGCCGTCGGAGAGCTTGATCGAGCCGGCGATCAGCCGGCCGTCGGCCGTCCGGATCGTCCCGCGCTTGATGCGCTGCTCCTGCAGCTCGTCGCGGTGGTTGGCCGGCTGGTTGCGCAGCGCCTCGGCGTCGAAGACCGACCAGTACGAGGTGAAGCCGATGAGGACGGCGAAGAGCAGGACAACCATGCCGTAGAGCTTGAGGATCGGAGCCTTCATCGCCGCGCCACCTCCCGCCGCGCGCGATCGGAGACCAGCAGCAGCAGGGCCAGCAGGACGAAGTTCGCCAGGATCGAGGAGCCGCCGTAGGAGACGAAGGGCAGGGTCACGCCGGTCAGCGGGATGACGCGCGTGACGCCGCCGACGATCACGAACACCTGCAGCGCGAGGACCGCGGTCAGCCCCGCGGCCAGCAGCGTGGAGAAGGAGTCGCGGGCGATCATCGCGGTCTTGAAGCCGCGCGCGGCCAGCAGCAGGTAGACGAGCAGCAGCCCGCAGGCCCCCGCGAGCCCGAGCTCGTCCACGATCACGGCGTAGATGAGGTCGGTCGACGGCGCGGGGGTGAGGATCAGCGAACCGCCGAAGCCCGTGCCGAAGAGCCCGCCGTCGGCCTGGGCGAAGAGCCCCTGGGCAATCTGGTACCCGTCGTTGAGCACGCGGTCGGAGGCGAAGGGATTCAGCCAGATGTCGACCCGGGCCTGGATGTGGCCGACCGTGTGGGTCACGGCCCAGGCGCCCAGGACGAACAGCACCAGCCCGACGAGCACGAAGCCGAGGCGGTTGGTCGCCACGTAGAGGACCGCCAGAAAGGCCCCGAAGAACATCAGCGACGAGCCGATGTCGCGGATGATGAACAGCGACGCCATCGCCGCCACCCACACGAACAGCAGCGGGCCGAAGTGCTTGAGCGGCGGGAAGGTCAGGCCGAGCACCCGCCGCGCGGAGAGGATCATCACGTCGCGGTGCTCGCGCAGGTAGGCGGCGAGGAAGACGACGATCCCGATCTTCGCGAACTCGGCGGGCTGAAAGGCGATCGGGCCGAGCTTGACCCCCAGGTAGGCGCCGTTGGTCTGCGCGCCGATCCCGGGCAGGCGCGGCAGCAGCAGCAGCGCGAGCGCCGCCGCGGCGATCGTGTAGCGGTACTGCTCGAGCACGCGGAAGTCCTTGCGCAGGGCGATGATCGTCCCGCTGAAGAGCACGAGGCCGCCGACGAACCAGTAGGCCTGGCTGAGGGCCTTGGCGGGGTCCAGGCGGTAGATGATCACGAGCCCGAAGCAGGCCAGCAGGGCGACGAGCGGGAACAGGTAGGGATCGGCGTCGGGCAGCGTGAAGCGGATCACGATGTGCGTGACCACGCACAGCCCGAGGAAGATCGCCCCGTAGGTCAGCGAGACGTCGGAGAGGACCTGCGAGCGCTGGATGAAGATCGCGGCGAACCCGGCCGTCACCAGCAGCGACGCCGGGACGAGCGCCATCAGCTCCCGGTTGCGCGCGCTCATCTGCGCAGCTTTCCCGTCTCGAGCTGGCGCACGAGATCGGTGGCATCGTCGAGCGAGCGCAGCTTGTGGTTGGTGAAGAGCGCCTTGCGCGTGGCTGGGACCTGGTCGAGCCGCACGCCCGAGGTGTAGTCCCGCGTGTAGAGCTTGACGCCGGCCGGCAGCTCGTAGGGCAGACCGCGGTAGATCGTCACGGTCCGGTTCGCGTCCAGCCCGACGAAGAACACGCCGCGCATCGCGACGAACAGGGCGGTGCCGAAGATCACCACGAGCACGCCGACGACGATCAGCGGCGAGCTGAAGCGGCGCAGGCCGCGCGCGGGCGCCTTCCGCGTGGCCGCGGGCATGCGCCCGGAGGGCGGAGGCGCGGTGCGCGGGGGCGGGACGGCGGAGGGGCGGCGCGGGGGCGCGACGTCCCGCGTGACGGCGGCGAGCGTCACCGTGCCCTGAGACGCGGTGGCCGCCGGCGGGGGCGGGTCGGGGAGGGCGCCCTGCTCGGTGGTGGCACCGTCGGCGTCCTGTCCCGGGCCGACCTCGACGGTCTCGAGCCGGAACAGGATGACCGTGATGTTGTCGCGCCCGCCTGCGGCGTTGGCCGCGGCGATCAGGCTGCGCCCCGCGTCCTCGAGCGCGGCCTCCGAGGTCAGGATCGTGGCCATCTGCGACTCGCGCACCATGCCGGTCAGCCCGTCCGAGCACAGCAGGAACAGATCGCCGGAGCGCGCGGCGATGCGCTCGGTGTCGACCTGGACGTCGTCCTCGGCGCCCAGCGCGCGGGTGATCACCGAGCGCTGCGGGTGGACCTCGGCCTCCGCCTCGGTGAGCTTGCCGCGGTCGACGAGCTCGCCGACGAGGGAGTGGTCGCGCGTGAGGCGCGTCAACTCGGCGTCGCGCAGCAGGTAGCAGCGCGAGTCGCCCACGTGGGCGAGCACGACCTCGTGCTCGGCGACGTACGCCGCGGTGCAGGTCGTGCCCATCCCGTGGTGCTGGGAGTCGGCGCGGGCCATGTCGCGGATGCGCCGGTTGGCGGCGCGGATCGTCGTCACCATCGCCTGCAGGACCGACTCCCCGTCGGTCAGCCCGCCGCGGAAGGCGTCGACGGCCACCTCGGACGCGACCTCGCCGGACTGCGCACCGCCCATACCGTCGGCGACCACGAACAGCGGCGCTTGGACGAAGTAGTTGTCCTCGTTGCCCTGACGGGCCCGTCCGACGTCGGAGCCCTGCCACTTCTCAGCCACGCGCAGCATCAGTGGGGCAAGCTCGCAGTCATCGCTCGAAGGTGAACTCGGAGTCGCCGATGCGGATACGGTCGCCGTCGTGGAGCGGCTGCGGCCCGCTGAGCGGCTCGCCGTTGAGATAGGTCCCGTTGGTCGAGCCTAGGTCCTCGAGGACGACCGCGTCCCCCTGCGGCGCCAGGCGCGCGTGCCGTGAGGAGCTGAAGGTGTCCTCGAGCACGATGTCCGCCTGGGTGCCGCGGCCGAGGGTGGCGCCGCGGCCGAGGTCGTAGGCGGCGCCGGACCGCAGGCCGGGCGCGGACTGCACGCGCAGCCGCGGGAGGCCGCCCGGGGCGTCCAGGGCCGCGCCCGCGGCGTGCATGCCGGTCGCCTCGTCGTAGTGCGGTGAGGCCGACTCACCGTCGGAGCGGCGCAGGTCACGCAGCGCGGAGCGCGAGACCCACAGCAAGAAGAGGTAGAGGATCGCGATGAAGCCGAACTTCAAGGCGACGGCGACGGGGTCGAGCTCCATCAGGCCTCCTCGAAGGTCAACGAGGAGACGCCGAGCTCGATGCGGTCGCCGGGGCGCAGGGGCTTGGCGTCGTCGACGCGGCGGCCGTTGAGCTTGACGCCGTTGGTGGAGCCGAGGTCGCACAGGATCCAGGCGCCGCCGGAGGGCCGGACCTCGGCGTGGCGGCGGGAGACGTTCTCGTCTGAGAGCACGACGTCGCACTCGTGCGAGCGGCCGATCACGGCGCCGGACGTGCCGAGGATCACGGCCTTGCCCTCGTGGCGAAGCTGCGCCCGGCCGCGGCGGGCGTTGGGCTCGGCGAGCTGCTCGGAGAGGCGCTCCGAGGCGGAGTACACGGCGGTGTGGCCGGCCTCGGCGCGGACGGCCTCGCCGCGCCCCTCCTCGTCAGGGCGCACAAGCCGGGCCTGGATGCCGAACTCCCCCAGCCGCAGCCGGTCGTCGGTCTCGAAGCCGATGTCCGGACGGGTGATGAACGCGACCCGCTCGCGGCGGGCATGCTCGAGCAGGTAGGCCGACAGCTCCTCGCGCAGGTCGCCCTCGTAGCCCTCGAACTGCTTGCGGTCCTGGGGCGAGAGCCAGACCGTGTACTCGTTCGGGACGTAGGTGCGCGACACGGAGATGACCTTGTGCTGGTCCATCTCCCGCGCCAGCTTGCGCGCGATCTCGACCGGCCGCACCTCGGACTTGAAGGCGCGCGAGAACGTCCCCTCCACCAGGCTGGCGAGCTTCTCCTCCAGGCTGCGCAGCACGCTCACGGCGTACCCGGGCTCAGGCGAATGGAACGATCACGCGTCTTCGAGATCACGGGGGGAGTATCGCGGCTCCACCACGGCCACGATCCCCGCCACCACCGCGCCGGCCACGAGGCCCTTCGGCTCCGCCACCGCCACGGCGTCCCCGAGGCCCGTGGCGAGCGTGGCAGTGGCCGACGCCAGGCCGGCCGCCCACGCCGCCGCCACGACCACGTCGAGCGCCAGGCTGCGGCCGCGGACGATCCACGGCAGGACCGTCGCGGCGATCGCCCATACGGCGAGCAGCGCCACCAGCCCGCCCGTCACCGTGCCCGCCACGGCGCTCGCCGCGATCGAGACGGCCTCCTGCGCGTCGGCGCCGACCGGGACGCCGCGGGCGGGGCCGAGCTCCAGGGTCCTGTGCGCGAGCGGCTCGGCCAGCAGCACCCACCAGGCGCCCAGGGCACCCAGGGCGGCGCGCTGGGCGGCGGTCGCGGCCCGGCCGGCGAGGGCCGGGAAGGCGCCCGCCAGGCCGATGACACCCAGCGCGGGCGCCAGCACGGGCACCGACCAGGCGCGACCGGCCCGCAGCAGCAGGGCCGGGACGGGCAGGACGGCGATCAACAGCGTCAGGGCGGTGCCCGCCGCGGCGACGCCGGCGGCGGGCGCGAAGGCGACCGGGCCGGCGATCAGCGCGGCGACGGTCCCCAGCCCGGCGAGCAGCCAGCCGGTGCGCGGCAGGAGCACGGTCAGCGCGAAGGCGACGCCTGCGGCGGCGAGCCAGGGCACCCGGGCCGACGGGCCGAGCCAGCCCAGCGCGCCCGCCACGAGCGCCGCCGTGGCCAGGCCGTGAGCGACGCGCGGCGCGCCGCGCGGGACGCCGGTCAGCCAGGCGACGCGCTCGGAGGGATGGCGCGCCACGGCGCCGCCCTCGTCGGCGATCGCCACGAGCGCGCCCTCGAGGGCGTCCCCGAGATCCTCGAGCGTCCCGCGCTCGGCGGGCGCCGTGCGCAGCGCCCGGTCCAGGGCGGCGACCAGCTCCGCCGGCAGGTCGCGGCGGTGGCCGGCCAGGGACGGGACCGGCTTGCCGACCCGCCGGGCGGTCTCGGCCGGCGAGGCGCCGCGCACCGGGTTGACGCCCGCGAGCGCCTCGTAGAGGACGAGCGCGAGGGCGTAGAGATCCGCGCGCGCGTCGACGCGCTTGGCCTCGGCCTGCTCCGGGGCCATGTAGGCGAGCGTGCCGACGACGTCGCCGGTCATGGTCAGCGGGTCGTCGCCCGCCAGCATGGCCACGCCGAAGTCGGCGAGCTTGGCCACGCCGCGCCAGGTCTTGGGCCGGTCCGGGACCAGGACGTTGGGCGGCTTGACGTCGCGGTGCACGACCCCGCGCTCGTGCGCGTGCTCGAGCGCGTCACAGAGCGCGAGGCCGACGCGCAGCACGTCGCGGTCGGTGAGCTCGCCGTCGGCCTCGAGCTGCGCGAGGGTGCGGCCCTCGACCAGCTCGGAGACGAGGTAGCGGGCGCCGTCGGCCTCCCCGGCGTCGTAGATCGCGACGATGCCGGGATGCTCGAGACGGGCGGCCGCGACCGCCTCGCGCCGGGCGCGGACGGGGGTGGCCCACTGGTCTCGCCTGCGGCTCGCCACCGGCTTCGCCTCCACGGGGATCACCTTCACGGCCACCCAGCGGTCCAGCCGCTCGTCGAGCGCCTCGTGTACGGCGCCGAAGCCGCCGGCGCCCAGCCGGCGGCCGAGGCGGTAGCGCCCCATCACCAGCTCCCCGCCCGCGAGGAGCTCCATGTCCTCCGTCGCGGTCACGCCGAAGTGTTCGCTGCGGGCTTGCAGGCACCTTCGGCCCGACGGCGAATTGCAGAGCCGACCGGTCCGACCGGCATACTCCCGCGTATTCCGAAAGGCCTCCCGGGTGTCCTTCTTCGACGAGGATGACGAGCCAACACGCCGCGTGCCCAGGCCGCGGCGCACAGCCCCCGCCGGCGGTGCCGGCCCCGATCCGCAGACCCTGTGGACGCGCCGGGCTGTCGCGATTGGCGTCGGGCTGCTGCTGGTCGTCTTCCTCGCGGTCGTCATCAACGCCTGCCAGGACTCGCGGCGCAAGAACGCGCTGCGCACCTTCAACCAGCAGGCGTCCTCGCTCGTCGCCCAGTCCGACAACAAGGTCGGCCGGCCCTTCTTCGACACCCTGCGCCAGGCGGCCAGCCAGTCGCCCGAGGATCTGCAGACGCAGATCTCGAGCCTGCGCGCGCAGGCCGACACCCACCTCTCACAGGCGCGCAAGCTCGACACGCCGAGCCAGCTCGCGGGCGCCGAGCAGTCCCTGCTGATCGCGCTCGAGTTCCGGCGCGACAGCCTGCAGTACATCGCCGAGCGGATCGCCATCGCGCTCGGCAACGAGGGCGACGTCGCCGATCAGGCCATCGAGGGCATCGCCGGCCAGATGCAGGCCTTCCTGACCTCCGACGTGCTCATCCGCGCCCGCGTGACGCCGCTCGTCCGCGAGGCGCTCAAGAGCAACGAGGTCGTCGCGACGGCCGTGGGCACAAAAGGCTTTCTGCCCGGCTTCTCGTGGCTGCAGCCCAGCTACGTCGCCGACCAGCTCGGGACGCGGCTGTCGGCCACCGGCAGTGGGCGCCAGCCGAGCAAAAAGCCCGCCCCGGGCCTGCACGGCACCGGCCTGATCTCCACGAAGGCCGGCGGAGTCACGCTGCAGCCCGACCCCGCCGCAAACAAGGTCTCGCTCGCCGGCAACCTCGCCTTCGAGGTCACCCTTCAGGACCAGGGCGACAACCCCGAGCTCGACATCCCGGTGGTGGTGACGCTGCAGGGCGGCACCGGCAAGGACATCACGGCCAAGAAGACGGTCTCGACGATCGACAAGGGCGCCAGCGCCACGGTCACCGTCCCGATCTCAAAGAAGCCGACCGCGGGCCAGGTCTACACGGTCAACGTCGAGGTCAAGGCCGTCCCCGGCGAGACGAAGACCGACAACAACAAGGCGACGTACAACGTCCTGTTTCAGTAGCGCCGCCGCTACCCTCGCGCCTGGATGAGCGACTTCTCAAACGCGCCTGGGATCGTCGCGCTCGCCGGCGCCGGGATCGCGGTCGTCGCACTCGTCCTGGTGGTCATCGTCGCCCTGCGCATGCGCCGCCTGCGCGCCGCCCAGCGGGCCGTGCTCGGCGAGGGCGCTGCGACCGACCTCGTCGCCCACGCCGCCGCGCTGCAGGACGCGTTTGAGACCCTGCAGGCCGACGTCCAGCACACCGCGGCAGCGCTCGACCAGCGCATGGGCGACGCCGAGCACCGCCTCGACGGCGCTCTGGCCTACCGCGCGCTCGTGCGCTACGACGCCTACGGCGAGCTCTCGGGGCACCAGTCGACCACCATCGCCCTGCTCGACGCCGACCACAGCGGGGTCGTGCTCTCCGCGATCGCGCACCGCGACTCCGCCCGGCTGTACTGCAAGCAGGTCGTCGGCGGCGAGGGCGAGCTCGAGCTCTCGCCCGAGGAGGCCGAGGCCGTGCGGCTGGCGCTGGCGGGCGAGCTCGGCTCGCGCACGCTGGGCTGATGCGCGCCGCCTACCTCGGGCCGGAGGGCACCTACAGCCACGAGGCGCTGCGCGGCGACCCGCGCGCCGCGGGCTGGGAGCCCCTCCCGGTCCCGACGGTCTTCGACGCCGTCCTCGCCGTCGAGGAGGGCCGCGCCGGCCGGGCGCTCGTGCCGATCGAGAACTCGATCGAGGGAGCCGTCGGACCCACGCTCGACGCCCTGGCGGTGGAGCGGGCGTCGGTGCGCATCGTCGGCGAGGTCGTGCTGGCAGTCAACCACGCGCTGATCGCCCGCGAGACGGTCGACCTGCGCGAGCTGCGGGTCGTGCTGTCGCATCCCCAGGCCAACGCGCAGTGCGCGCGCTTCGTCCGCGAGCAGCTGCCCGGCGCCCGCGTGATCGCGGTGGACTCCACCGCCGAGGCGGTGCGGATGGTCGCGGAAGGCCGCGCCCCGGAGGAGCCGGCGGCCGCGCTGGGCACCGCGCTCGCGGCCCAGCTGCACGGCGGCGTCGTCCTACGGTCCGGCGTGGAGGACGAGGCCGGCAACGTGACGCGCTTCGTCTGGCTGGCGCCGGTCGGGACGGCGCCGCTGGGACCGCCGACGAAGACGAGCGTGGTCTGGTGGGGGGCGGGCGACGAGTCGGCTGGCTGGCTTGTCCGCTGCCTGTCGGAGTTCGCCTTCCGGGGGGTCAACCTCACCCGCATCGAGTCGCGTCCGCGGCGGCTCGGCCTCGGGCACTACATGTTCTTCGCCGACCTCGACGGCGGCGCCGAGTCCGCTTCGGTCGGCGAGGCGGTCGGGGCCCTCGGCGACCATGCCGAGACCGTCAAGGTGCTCGGCTCCTATCCAGGCGACTGAGCGGCCGCCCCTGGGTACACTTTCCGGCTAGTCCGATGAGCACGGTTCTCCCAGGCCCACTGGGGTCCGTGTCGCTTTTGGAAGGCCACCGGCGACACGGACCGCACACCGGCGGTTCCCGCTGGTCAGGTGGTCGCGTGCTGGTGCTCAACGCCACCTTCGAGCCGATCAACGTGTGCACGGTCCGCCGGGCGACCGTGCTGATGCTCAAGCACAAGGCCGAGCTGCTCGAGCGCGGGGACGCCGAGTTGCACTGGGCGACCGGGTCGGTCCCGCGCCCGCACGTCATCCGTCTGGTCACCTACGTGCGCGTCCCGCGCGACCCGCACCGGCGCAAGATCACCCGCCGCGCCGTCTTCGCGCGCGACGACTGGAGCTGTCAGTACTGCGGCGCCCGCACCACCCTGACCGTCGATCACGTGATCCCGCGCTCCAAGGGCGGCGGTTCGACCTGGGACAACATCGTTGCCTCCTGCGCGCCCTGCAACCGCCGCAAGGGCGACCGCCTGCCGCACCAGATCGGCATGCACCCCCGCTCCAAGCCGCGCGTGCCGAGCTCTCACGTCTTCATCGCACTCGCCTCGCCGACCATCCCGGCGACGTGGATGCCGTACCTGCAGGCGGCCTGAGTTCAGGCCGGGGCAGGGACTGTGAGCGCTCGTACGGCATGAGCTCTGCTGTGGGCAGAGGCGGCGACCGAGCGGCCCGCCGATAGCCGATTGCGCCATGGATCGTCGTGCTCGTCTGCTTAGCGCTGCAGCCCTCTGCGGCGACGGCCGCGCATCGAGCGCACGATTGCGTTCCGCGCTCCCGCGAACGCGTACGCGCGGAGTTCGCCAGGCTGGTTGTGCTGGTGAACCGGCACAGGAGGCATTCAGCTGCGTTCGAGCCACCGGCCACCGAGAGACGATGGCCGCCGGCGACGATCGCGATCCCACGAGCGGGGGTGTGTACCTGGATGGACATGCCACGGTGGCTGGTCGCATGATGGCGTACGGCGTGAGCCTGGACGCAGGTGAGGGCCAGGTGGGCAACTACGGCGGCGAGACACTCGAGCGATCATGTGGTCGCCGACGATCCGTCGATCGATCCAGCCTCGCTGCACGACGAAGGAGACCAGACGTGCTGGATGCAGACAGGCACGGGCGACACGCCTGAGAAGCGGTGCGCTGCCTGACTCTGTGGCGAACGGGGGAAGCCGTCAGAGACGTGTGGGCCGAGGCTGGGACGATGACCCGCCTCGGCCCGCCTCGTACACGACGAAGGGCGCGGAGTCGCCCCCGCGCCCTTCGCATTGTTGCTGGAAACACCACGGCCGGCCTCGCGCCCGGAGAGAGCGCCGCCGGTGGGACGAGTCCCGGCACCGACGAGGCGGGTGTTCCGGTGTGGATTCCGCTGGCCTATCCAGCGGCCGGTCGGCTAGCGGCCGGACACCTCCAGGGTCCCGAAAATAC
>JBBQBV010000099.1:0-14368 GCA_038318085.1 Solirubrobacterales bacterium | reverse complement strand
CTCAACCCGCTCAGCGGCTACCTCGCGCTGGCCGATCGGCTGCTCGGCCCGGACGGCGCCGGCTTCGACGAGGCCTGGAACTTCGGCCCCGACGCCGACGACGCCAAGCCGGTGCGCTGGATCGCCGAGCGCGTGCGCGACTGCTGGCCCGGCGGCGGACCGGAGGTCCGGGTCGCGCCCGATCCGAACGCGGGCAAGGAGTCCGTGCTGCTGCGGCTGGACTCCTCCAAGGCGCGCGAGCGGCTCGGGTGGACGCCGGCGTGGGACCTGGCGGCCGGGCTGGACGCGACGGTCGAGTGGTACGCCGGCGAGGATCCGCAGGCGCTGTGCGACGCGCAGATCGGCCGCTTTGCGAGGCCTTGATCTCGGCCAGATGCGCGGGAGCCCCCAGGTCGCCGTGGTCGTCCTGTGCTGGAACGGGATCGGGGACACCCTCGACTGCCTGCGGTCGCTGGCCGCGGCGGACTGGCCGAGCCTGGACGTGCTCGTCGTCGACAACGGGTCCGAGGACGGCACGCCCGCGGCGGTACGCGCCTCCGGGCTGGCGGCGACCGTAGTCGAGAACGGCGACAACCTCGGCTTCGCGGCCGGCAACAACGTCGGGATTTCCCTCGCGCTGAGCCGGGGCGCCGACGCCGTCCTCGTGCTCAACAACGACACGGCCGTCGCACCAGACGCGATCGGAGAGCTCGTCGCCGCGCTGCAGGCCGAGCCTGGGGCCGCCGCCTGCTCGCCGGTCCTGCACTTCGCCGCGGAGCCCGACCGGCTCTGGTTCGCGGGGGCGCCGTTTGATCCGGCGCGCGGCCGCAGCGGTCGCGCCTCGCCGTACGAGCTGGGTACCCCGCTCCCAAAGGAGCCGTTCGCGATCGACCGCGTGGTCGGCGCGGCCATGCTCGTCCGGCGCGCGGTGATCGAGCAGGTCGGCATGTTCGCCGGCGAGCTGTTCTTCCTGCACGAGGACGTCGACTGGTCGCTGCGCGTGCGGGCGGCCGGATGGCAGGTCCTGCTCGTCCCGCGAGCCCGCGTCGCCCACCGCGTCGCCGCCAGTCAGGTCGGCGACCCCGTGACGCCGACCACGGCCTACTACGGCACCCGGAACGACCTCGAGATGGGTCGCCGGCACGCCGGCGGACGCTGGCGCCGGCAGGCGCTGTGCGTGGCGGTCCACCTCGGCCAGGTGCGGCGCGCGCGGCGCGGCGCGCGCATCCGGACCTTGCTGGCGACCGTCGCCGGGGTGAAGGACTACCGCGGTCGCCACCTTGGCCGTCGGAAGCTGTCCTGACGACGGCTCCTGCGCTGGCAAGGCGCGCGGCACTGGGCTTCGCGGCGCCTGATCGAGCGGCCTGCGCCGCGGCTGCGGCCCTGACGGCGCCGACTACCCTGCGGCCGGGTGGCCCGACCAGCATCGATACGGCGGCTGGACCGATCGACATCGGCCTTCCTGCTCCTCCTGCCGCTGCTGGGAGCGATCCTCGGGGCGACACTCAACCCCGTGCCCGCCGACCGATACCGGGCCGAGACCACGGTGGCGATCCACAGCGACACGTCCGCCCCCGCCGGCATCAAGCAGCGGACGGGGGACTGGCAGACCTTCGCCGCCGCCCTCCGGCTCCCGCAGGTCCTGGCCGCGACGCGACGCGTGGGCGGCGCCAAACTGGCCGACCAGATCCACGCGGTCGGCGATCCCGCGGTCACGCTGCTGCGCGTGCGGGCCCGCGCCGCCGACCAGCGCAGCGCCGTCACACTGGCCGACACCGCGACGCAGAAGGCCTTGGAAGCCCTCCGTCACGCAAGCCGGAGCGCGGTCGTGCAGAACACTCCGGCGACCGCGTTCGACTTCGAACAGGGCAGACAGGGATGGGGCGAGGCCCCGTCCCTGTTCAGCCTCGTCCCGCGCAGCCTGACCGTGGAGCGCGGCGGCGCTCAGAGTGGCCGCGCGGCCCTCGCCGTGCGCTGCGGTCCGGCCCCCGCGTGCGGACCGTCCGTGCGCGTCGAACGACCCTTCGACGCGCACACGGCCTACACCGCAACGGGCTTCGCCCGCGCCGACCGCCCCACGCCCCTGCACCTCGTGCTCGGCAGCGGACCAACGGACGTCGCAGACGGGCGCCCAAAGATCATCCGGAACCGGTGGACCGCGCTGACCGTCTCCTGGACTCCCAGGCAGACCCTCGCGACCGCCGAGCTGGGCTTTCAGACGGTGCGACCCAGGAGCGTGCGGTTCGCGATCGACAGCGTCGAGCTGCGCGATCCCCAACTGCAGTACGCAGACGCCGGGACGGACCGCCAGGCCCGCCAGGCTGCCGCCGCCGCGCTCGCTCGGCGCGCCGCGCTTGAGAACCGGTACACGCTCGTCGCCCCGGCGCAGCCGATCTCGCAGGCGTCGACCTCGACCGCCACCACATCCCTGCTCGGAGCGGGGCTAGGCCTGCTCGCCGCGCTCGGCGGCCTGGGGTTCTCTCGCCTGGCAGGCCGCCGCCGCGACCAGGCCGCAAACGAGCCAGACGCGGATATCAAGCCGGTCCCCAGCGAGCTGCGCCGCGAGCCAGGCGACCAGGCCCGACGTGGCCAGGCCCGCCAGCAGCGGGTTCGGGCGAAGCAACAGGGTGCGACCGACCCACAGGGCAAGCGCACCAAAAAGCAGGACCCAGCCGGCTAGGGCCAGCAGGCCACCGTCGATGAGCGAGGCCGCCCAGAGGCCTTGTGCGGAGCCGAACACCCGCGGCGCCGTGACTCCCGGGCCCAGTGCCGTGCCATCGGGGCGGTAGGCCAGGCGCACAGCGCTCTGCCCGGGGCCGTGCCCGAGGATCGGCCGGCTCTCGAACGTCGCGACGGCGCGGCTCCACGCGTCCGTCCGGTTGTGCGTGGTCGCTCGCAGGTCTGTCGATGAGCGGCCGGTGACCGCCGAGAGCGCGGATGGGTCGGCGAACATCACGGGCGCCACGAGCACGATGGCGGTCAACCCCGCGCCCATGACCGCCGCCAGCCGGATCTGGCCGTGGGCCACCGCGAGCGCGCAGAGGATCACCGCGCAGCACACCAACAGGACGCCCCAGGTGAGCGAGGAGACGGTCAGGCCCAGGGTCACCGCGACCACCGCGAGGATCCCGGCCAGCGCCAGCCGCGCTCGCCCCCTCGCGGCACACGTCAGCGCCGCGACGACAGGGAGCCCGGTAGCCAGGAAGGTCGCGAAGAACAGCGGCTCCTTGAAGGTCCCTCGGATCCGCTCCCATCCGAGGATGCCCGAGCCCTGGAAGCGGTGCCCGATGCTGAAGCCATCGGAGTTGGGCGCCGTGTTGGTATCCGACAGCGGCCATCCGAAGTGCAGGGCAAACCACTGGTAGACCCCGTAGGCCGCGGCCAGGCCCACCCCGCCGGCAAACAGCATCACCAGCCGCCGCAGGCGTCGAGGCGTATCGGCGACGCCCACGACGAGCCCGATGGTCGCGAGTCCGAGCACGAGGTCGGCCAGGTACACGAGGTCGCGATGGCTCGAGCGGGATGCCTGCTCGGTCAGGCCCCCGCCGTCGCCGACCAGCGCCGCCAGCGCGTAGACCGCAAGGAGGGCCCCGGCGCCGATGCGCAGCCTTCCGGGAAGGCGCAGCCAGCCCCGCAGTGCGAAGGGCGCTCCGACGACGACCGCGAGCGCCGTCGCTGCGTAGGAGATCTGCAACGTGAAGCCGACCTCGCGCGTTGCGGTCGCGCTCGCCAGCAGGGCGCCAAACGCGAGCCAGAGCAGGGCGGCGGCGGCGCGTCGAGGTCGCTCCCCGGCCCAGACACCGACGACAGCGACCAGCGTCCCGAAGCGGGCCGGAGTGTGGGTCCGGTGCGTCGTCAAGGGTCATCTAGGCTACGTGACCCAGTGCTCGCGACCGCTGATTTGTCCGAGCGAAAACGCGTGCTGGTCCTCGATGCCCTGGCCGCCCGCTACGGCGGCACCGCGTACGCCGTGCTCCAGCTGACGGACGCCGTGGCGCGCCGCGACGACGTCGAGGCGGTGGTCGTCGTAGCGCAGGAGGAGTCGATCATCGGCCGCTGCATCAAGGCCTCCCCGCGAGTCGAGCCGCTGCTCTTGGACGCGCCGCTCGGCCGCGCCGAGTTGGCGTGGCGCGTCGCCTGGGAGACGGCGTGCCTGCCGGGCCTCGCGCGCCGGCGCGGGGCGGACATGCTCGTCAGCTTCTCGGGGATCGTGCCGAGGCGGCCGCCCTGTCCGGTCGTGTGCGTGCTCGCGAACCCCGTGCCCTATGCGGACGCCGACCGGCTGGGAAGCCGGCTGCGGCGGGCGGCGATCGCCCGGACCCGGCGCTACGCGGCAGCCTCCTACGTCCCGAGTCACGGTATGCAAGCGCTCGTGGGCGACGACCCACCGACCAAGGTCGTGCCGCTCGGCGTCGACCACGACGTGTTTCGGCCGCAGGCCCATCCCGGGGACGAGCTGCTCTACGTCGCGGACTTCTATGCGCACAAGCGTCACGACGTGCTGCTCGCCGCGTGGGAGCGCCTGCCTGAGCCGCGCCCGCGGCTGCGGCTGATCGGCAACCCCGACGTCGAACTCGCGACGTTCGCCGCCGTCCGGCGGGCGGCGGCCGACGACCGCATCCTGGTCGAGGGCAAGGTGTCCTTCGCCGCACTGCTGGCGGCCTACGGGGCAGCGCGCGCGGTGGTGGTGCCGTCCGAGCGCGAGAGCTTCTCCATGCCGCTGGCCGAAGCGGTGTCGATGGGGATCCCCGCCGTCATCCGCGACGACCCCGTTCTCCGCGAGACCGCCGGCCCGGGTGGGCTCGTGGTGCCGGAGGGGACGCCGGAGGCATGGGCGGCCGCCCTCGGGCGGGTGCTCACCGACGACGGGCTCCACGCCACGCTGCGCGGGGCGGGGCTGCTCCATGGGCGGCGCTTCTCCTGGGATGCGATTGCGGCGGAGTTGCTCATCGACGCGCACGCCGCCCGGTGAGCGTCAGGGTCGGGATCGTCACCGTCACCTACCGTGGCGGCAACACGCCACTGGCCTGGGCCGCGAGCCTGCAGGCCGCCGTGACGGCCGCAGGTGAGGCCGTCCACGTCCAGGCCGTGGCCGTCGACAACGCCAGCGGCGATGGGACGCCTGAGCGGCTCCAGGCCGCCGCCCCGTGGGTGGAGGTCGGGGCCCACCCGTCCAATCGCGGTTTCGCGGCAGGGTGCAACGCCGGAATCGCGCGGCTCGATCGCCCCGAGGTGATCGTGTTGATCAATCCCGATGTTCGCGTGTCCGAGACGTTCCTGCGGACGCTCGCCGCGCTTCAATGGCCGGCCGGACTCGGCGCCCGGGGCCCGCTGGTGTGGGGCGCGGACGGCGAGGTCGAGCAGTCGGCGCGCGGCTTCCCCCAGGCGTCCACGGCACTGTTCGGCCGCACCTCCCTCCTGGCCCGGCTGATGCCGCGATCGGGGGCGGCCACGCGTGAGCTCCGCGCCGTCCCGGAGCGGGGGACCGCCCGCGTCGACTGGGTCTCGGGCGCGTGCCTGATCATGACGCGGGCCGCGCTCGAGCGCGTAGGCGGACTCGACGAGGGCTACTTCATGTACTGGGAGGATGCGGATTGGTGCCGCCGAGCTGCGGACCTCGGACTGCACGTCGAGTACGAGCCGTCCCTCGAGGTGCGCCACGACCAGGGGTCCAGCTCGTCGTCACGCCGGGTGGCGACCGAGATCGCGTTCCACCGCAGTGCGCTGCGCTACTGGCGCCGCCACGTCGCGCAGTCGGCCGCCTCGACGGGGCTGGCGGCGGTCGCCCTGGCCGCTCGCTGCGCCCTCAAGCTCCTCGCGCCGGCGGCACCGGGGGCGCGGCCAACAGCCCCGGCCGACCGTGGCGGTTGCGCACGAGCACGGCGAAGGAGGTGAACGAGAGCAACTCTGCCAGCGAGGTGGCGACGGCCGCTCCCGTCGAGCCGGAGAGCGCGCTGCCGGCGACGACGAGCGTCACGAGCGCCGCGACGTTGAAGGCGCTCAGTGCGATCACCGGCCCCCGCTCGTCGCCCATGAAGACGATCGACGCACTGAGGTTCTGCAGGATGGCCAGCGCCATGCCGGGCGCCAGGTACGCGAGGGCTTCGCCCGCCGCCTGCGCGTAGCGCGCGCCGAACAGCGCGTCCGCCAGCGGATGCGCGACCACGACCAGGACCGCGGCGCCGGGCACCACCGCCAGCGCCGCACGGCTCACCATGCGCCGCCAGACGGGCCACAGGTGCGCGGGGCGGTCGCGATGGATGCGGCTGATCGATGGGCTGACGGCGGCGAAGCCCACGCCGCCGAGCACCGCGATCCCGTCGAAGACGCGCATGGCCGCGGCGTACGGCGCGGTCTCGGCGGACCCCTTGATGGCGTGCAGGGCGACGATGCCGGCGCGGTAGTAGACGGCGCCGAGGACCGCGAGCACGAGAAACGGCAGCGCCTCCCCCAGCCACGCCCGCACCGGCAGCGCCCGCAGCCCGCGGACCGCGTGGCTTCCGCGCGCCCAGACCGCGGCGTGCGCGGCGAGCTTGCCCACCGACGCCGCCGCGAGCCCGCCCATCGCCGACGCCGGGGTCACGGTGGCCCGGGTGAGGACGATCACCGCAGCCGCGAGCACGGCGAGCCCCCCGACGGCCTGCACCGCCGCGAAGCGGCCCGGGCGCTCCGAGCCCACCGCCGCCGACTCGTAGCCGTACGCGAGCCCCTCTGCGAGCAGGAACGCGCCGGCCCCGAGGACGACCCCGGCGTCGGCGGGCAGGCCGCCGGCGAGGCCGACGAGCGTGAAGAGCAGCGCGACGGCCCCCACGCCGATCCCCCGCACGCGGAGGATCTCCCGCGCCAGCGCCGCCGGGTCGGTCGCACGGGCGACGTCGCGGATCATCAGCCGCGAGAAGCCGAGATCTCCCACCGGGATGAGGATGCCGGCGAGCGCGAGCAGGTAGGCCAGGTCGCCGTAGCCCCGGCGGCTGAGCTCGCGCACCATGACGATGGTGTACGCGGCCTGCGCGCCGCGGCCGAGGCCCTGGCCGACGAGCAGGGTCGCCGCGGTGCGCGCGCGCCGGCCCACGTCAGCCCACCCCGGTCAGGCGCGGCACAGCACGAACCACTGCACCGCGAAGACCTCCGACAGCCGGCCGCCGCTCAGCCGCGTCAGCAGTGCGCGGTAGGGCTTGAACGGGTGCGTCGTCGTCTCGGTCACCGTCCACCCGGCCTCGGTCAGCAGGCGCTCGAGGTCGGTGCGCGTGAACCAGCGGATGTGGGTGCTGTCGCGATGCCCGAACGGCGTGTAGCCGAAGGTGCCCTTCAGGTAGAGGTCGCGGAAGAGCGAGGCGTGGCGGGCGTTGGGCACCGAGACGTGCAGGCGGCCGCCTGCGACGACCACGCGGTGCAGGTCGCGCAGCACGGCGGCGGGGTCGTAGAGGTGCTCGAGGAGGTCGTAGCAGACGACCGTGTCGAAGCTCCGGTCGGGCAGCGTGCGCACCGCCGCCGGCGCGTCGTCGACGACGACCTCGTCGCAGATCGAGCGCGCAGCGGCCGCGGCGGCCGCGTCGCGCTCGATCCCCACGAGGCGCTGCACGCCGCGGCGGCGGATCTCCGCCGCCACCCCGCCGGCGCCGCAGCCGACGTCCAGGACGCACCCCAGCGGGAGCGGGAGGCGGTCGACGAGGTCTGACCGGGAGTGCTCGAAGTAGTCCATCGGCTTGTCGCCGAGCGGGATCACGGAGGTGCCCACGGGGCGGGACGTTAGCGACGGCGAGTGCACCGCCGCCCGGGCCCGGGCCGCTACCTTTGCCAGCTCACGGCGTTTTCTTCACAGGGCCGGGGCACATGAGCTCGAGCCATCTCATCACCGGCGGTGCGGGCTTCATCGGCTCCCACCTCGCCGACCAGCTCGTCGCGCACGGACACTCCGTGACGATCCTGGACGACCTCTCCACGGGAAGCCTGGGGAATCTCGAGCGGCTGCTGGAGCTCCCGGCGGCGCGGTTCGTCGAGGGCTCCACCGGGGACGCCGGCCTCGTGGACGAGCTCGTGCGCGAGGCCGACGTCGTGCTGCACCTCGCCTCGGCCGTCGGCGTCCAGCTGGTCGTCGACCACCCCCTCGACAGCCTGCTCGCAAACGTGCGCGGGTGCGAGAACGTGCTCGGCGCCGGCGCGCGCCACGGCAAGCGCACGCTGTACACGAGCACGTCGGAGGTCTACGGCAAAAACGCCTCCGGGGCCCTCGACGAGCAGTCCGACCGCGTCCTGGGGTCCGCGTTCAAGTCCCGCTGGAATTACGCGATCGCCAAGGGGTTCGGCGAGGCGCTGGCGCACGGCCTGTATCGCGACCGCGGCGCGCAGACCATCACCGTGCGGCTGTTCAACGCCGTCGGTCCCCGCCAGACCGGGCAGTACGGCATGGTGCTCCCGCGCTTCGTCCGCCAGGCCCTGGAGGGCGCGGACCTGACGGTCTTCGGCAACGGGACGCAGACCCGCTGCTTCGCGCACGTGCACGACACCGTCGCCGCCATCCTGGCGCTGCTCGACGACGACGCGGCGATCGGCGACGTGTTCAACATCGGCGCGGGCGAGGAGACCGCCGTCATCGAGCTCGCGCGGCGGGTGATCGAGCGCAGCGCGTCCGGCTCGAGGATCGAGCTCGTCCCCTACGACGAGGCCTACGGAGAGGGCTTCGAGGAGCTCGGGCGCCGCCAGCCCGACACGACGAAGCTGCGCGCCTTGACGGGATGGGCGCCGACGCGGACGGTCGACGACGCCATCGACGACATGATCCTCTTCGAGCAGCAGCGCGCGGCGCACCGGGAGCCCGGCTTCCTTGCCCCTTGAGGCCCGGCTGCTGACCGGGCTCGCGCTCGCGCTCGCGATCGTCTACTTTTCGACGCCGCTGGCGATCCGCGTCGCCGACCGCTTCGACTTCCACGACCAGCCGCACGGCTACAAGGGCCACGCGGCGCCGACGCCCTACCTCGGCGGCGCGGCGCTGATCACGGGCTTCGTCGTCGCGGTGCTGCTGGTCAGCGCGGACCTCGAGCGCACCCTGCCGGTGACCGGCGGCGTCTTGGTGCTGTGGGTCGTCGGCACCGTCGACGACCGCCGCGGCGTCGCCTGGTGGCTGCGCGTGGTCGTCGAGCTCGGGCTCGCGGGGATGCTGTGGGCGCTGGGCTTCGGCTGGGACCTCGGGCTCGGCGCGCCGGTGGACATCGCGCTGACGGCCTTCTGGGTCGTGGCGGTGGTCAACGCGTTCAACCTCTTCGACAACATGGACGGGCAGTCGGCGACCATGGGCTTCGTCACCGCCGCCGGGCTGTCCACGCTCGGGGTGGCGACCGGCGACCCGTGGCTGGCGGTGGCCGGCGCGGCGCTGGCCGGCGCCTGCTTCGGCTTTCTGCCGCACAACCTGCTCGCGCAGCCCGCGCGCATCTTCCTCGGCGACGGCGGCTCGATGCCGCTCGGGTTCGCCGTCGCGGCGCTCGCCATGATCGGCGCGGGCGACGCGGCGCCCGCCTGGCAGGCGCTCGCGCTCGGCCTGTTGCTGGTCGGCATCCCGGCCCTCGACATGACGCTCGTCGTGGTCTCGCGCCGGCGGCGCGGCCTGAGCGTCCTCACCGGCGGCCGCGACCACCTCACGCACCGCGCGCGCCAGCGCCTGCGCACCGCCTTCGCGGTCGCCGTCGCGCTCGGGTCGGCGCAGATCGTCCTCTCGCTGCTGGCCGTCGCCGCCGCGCGCGGCTCGACGCTGGTGCTCGGCGGGACCGCGGGGCTGTACCTGCTCGCGCTCGGCGTCGGGGTGGCGCTCATCGACACGCGCATCCCGGCGGTGCCCTCCGCGGCGCCCGTCCCCGCGCCCGCCCCCGCGCCCGTGGCGAGCGCGCCGCGGCGTCTGGCGTGGGTGCCGCGCGAGGCCCCGATCCTGGTCGTGCTCGGCGCGGGCGCCGGCGTCTCCCCGTGGCTGGCGGGCTACTACAGCGCGTCCGTGTGGGCCCCGATCGGGCTCGGGCTGCTCGTTTGCCTGCTCGCCGTCGCCGTCGCGCGGCCGCCCCGCCCCGGCCCGGCGGCGTGGACGGCGCTGGCCGCCCTCGCCGCGCTTGGCGCCTGGTCTTTGACCTCGGCGCTGTGGGCGGACTCCGTCGAGCAGGCCGTCGTCGAGGCCAACCGGACGCTCGCGCTCGGCGCCGCGCTCGGCCTGCTCCTGCTGCTCGTGCGCGACCAGCGCACGGCGCTGTGGGCGCTCGGCGCCTTCGCGGCGACTGCCGTGGCGGTCGAGCTCGTCGAGGTCGTCCGGCTGCTGGGGCCAGACGCCGCCGCGCAGTTCCTCGGCGGCCGGCTCAACGAGCCGCTCGGCTACATCAACGCCCAGGCCACGTTCTCCGTGCTGGCCCTGTGGCCGCTGCTGGCGATCGCCGAGCAGCGCCGCTTCGCCGTGCTCGCCGGCCTCGGCCTCGCGGGCGCCGTGCTCTCGGGCGGGCTCGTCCTCTTGTCCCAGTCGCGCGGCGCCGCGCTCGCGCTCTTCGGCTCGCTGGCGATCGTGCTTGCCGTCGCGCCTGGCCGCCGGCGCCGCGCAGCGGCGCTCGCGCTGGGCGCCGCGGGCGTCTACGTCGCCTCCGGGCCGCTGCTCGACATCTACCGGACGCCGCCGACGGCGGACGGCGCCGTCCATCGCGGCCTCGCGGTGCTGCTCGGGGCAGCGCTCGCGTGCGCCGCGCTGTGGGCCCTCGCCGTGACCTTTGAGCGCCGCCTCTCCGACGGGCGCCAGCGGACCGTGCGCGCCGTCGCGACCGGCCTCTTCGCGGCCATCGCCGTCGTGTGCGTGATCGGCGCAGCGCTGTCGGCCGGCACGATCCGCACCGAGCTCAAGAGCCAGTACGACGCCTTCGTCCACCTCTCGGTCGCCCAGGGCGGCGAGCAGACGGCCTCGCGCCTGCTGTCGGGCGCCGGCAACCGCTACGACTACTGGAGCATCGCCCGCAGGACCTGGTCCGAGCACAAGCTGCTCGGCGTCGGCGCGGGCAACTACGACGAGCCGTACTTCCGCGCGCGCGCCACGACCGAGGACATCCGTCAGCCGCACTCGCTCGCGCTGCAGGCGCTCTCCGAGCTCGGCCTGCCCGGCCTCGCGCTCGTGGTGGTGCTCGTCGGCGGCGTGGGCTGGGGCGCCTGGCGCCAGCGGCGCGCCGCGCTTGAGTCCCGCACCGAGCGCGGACTGCTCGTCGCCGGGCTCGGCACGTTCGCGGGGTGGGCGATCCACACGCAGGTCGACTGGATCCACCTGCTTCCCGGGATCACCGCGGGTGCGCTGATCGGCGCGGCGGTCCTGCTGCGGCCTCGGCGGGCCGCGCAAGCCGCCGGCGCGCCCGGGCGGCCCCGGCCGGCCCCGCAGGCGGCCGGCGCGCCGGCGCGACCGAGGCGTCCGCTGCCGCGGGCCGCGCTCGCGGCGCTGATCGTCCTGCCCGTCGCGATCGGCGGCGTCTCGCTCTCGCGCCAGGTGCTCTCGCAGCAGTACCGCGGGGCGGCGCAGGACGCCGTCGCGCACGGCGACCCGGCCGCCGCGATCCGCGCGGCCGACAGCGCCCTGCGCCTGGACCACGAGGACCTTGCCGCCTACTACGCGAAGGCCGCCGCGCTGGCCCGCCGTGGCGACGGTGACGCGGCCGTGGCCATCCTTGAGCAGGCCGTCCGCGTGGAGCCGGGAGACTTCCTCACCTACGCGCTGCTCGGCGATCTGAGCGTCCGCCGGCGGGCCTTCGGCGTGGCGGCTGCCTACTATCGCAAGGCCCTTGCCCGCAATCCCCGGGAGCCGGCCCTGCAGGTGCTGGCCACAGATCCCAGGGCCGCCGTACGCTGATGGCTCTCCGTCGCCTCATCCCCCTCGCCGCCGTCCTCGCGGTCGCGCTGACCTTCGCGGCGCCGGCCGGCGCGCGTTCCGGCGCCGTCACGGTCGACCCCGATTCCCCCTCGGGCAAGGAGTACGCGATCCCGCTCGAATCCGCGCGCCGGGCGGCGACCAAGGGCACCGACGACGGGCCGGGCTCGGCGTCGCAGGGCCAGCGCTCCGCGCCGCTGTTCGGCGAGGGCGTGGGGGGCGCCCCCGCGGGGGGCGGCTCGAAGCCCGGGTCCTCCCACGCGCAGCTGCCCCAGCGCACCTCGCGGCGCTCCGCCGCGGGCGCCGCGGGAAGGGACGCCGTCGCCGGTGCGCGCCCGGTGCGCGCCACCGTCCCGGCGGGCGGCGTCGGCAGCGTGCTGACGATCGGCGCGGTCGCCGTGTCCGTGCTGCTGCTCGGGGCCGTGCTGGGCTCGATCGCCCGCCGCCGCTCCGGCTGATTCAGCCGTTCTTGAAGGCGGCGTAGCCCGGCTTGCGGATGCCGTCGCGGGTGATCAGCCCGCGCTCGACCTGCTGGCCGTCGGCGCGCGGGGCGTCGTCGTACAGCGACAGGTACCCGAACGTGTAGATGCGCTTGTAGGCGCGCGCGATCTTCAGCGCGTCCGTGATCCGCTTGGCCTGCGTGGCGCGGCTGACGAAGAAGTTGAACTCGAAGTTCGCGTGGTCGGTGGGCAGCGAGAACTCCGACAAGAACAGCTTGAGGTGGTGCTCCTTCTTCAAGCGCGTGTGCCTGAAGGCGCGGTCGAGGGCCCGGGCGAGGTTATCGACATCGGAGAAGTCCGAGTAGCCGTTGCCGAGCGCGGGCGCCTTGAGGTTCGGTGCGCGGGCGGTGAACGGGTTGTGGCCCCAGAGGTCCATGCGCGGGCGCTTGCCGTTGGGGAGCTTGAGCGCCTTGATCCAGCGCAGCGGCGCGACCGTCCCCACCGTGAAGGTGCTCCCGCCGATGACCTGGTTCGCCGGCGACACGGCTTTCAGCGCGCCGTAGGCGGCGTCGAGGATCTGGGCGTACTTGTGGGGACCGCGCAGGCCCTTGCCCTTGAGCCTCCTGCCGTGGTCGGCGCGCAGGGGCTGGAAGTTCTGCTTCTTGGTGGCCTCGCTCCAGATCATCCAGTCGCGCACGGCCGGCCAGCGCCTGGCCGCGGCGGTGGTGAAGCGGGCGAAGTCCCGCGGGTCGTCCGGCGCCCAGCGCGCGTCGCGGCCGCCGTTGGCCCAGGCGGGCGCGCCGATGACCATCACGGACACCTTGATCCCGTACTTGGCGCCCTCGGCGAGCGCGAAGTCGACGTCGGCGGGCCAGTGGTAGGCGGGGTCGGCGGGATCGCGCGGGTTCGCGGGCTTCGTGGGAGCGACGGCGTCCCAGCGCACCGTGTACTGGTAGATGCCCGCGCCCAGGTCGGCGTAGATCGGGAACTGCGAGACGCCGTCGAGCTGCGCCGGCCCCCAGATCGCCTTCTTCTGGGTCACCGGGGTGGCCTGCGCCGGTGCCGCCACGAGGACGGCCAGCAGGAAGGGGAGCCAGAAGCGATGCATACGGCCAGTCAAGCACGCGGCACGTGGAGGAGTTGCGCCGGTCCCAGCGCGTCAGTCGTCGTAGACGGCGCGCAGCCCCGCCGCCACCCGGGCCGGCGCGCAGCGCTCGCGCACGCGGGCCAGCCCCCGCTCGCCCGCCGCCTGATCGCGCCACAGCGCGGAGAGCCGCGCGGACAGCGCTCCGACGTCGCCGACCGGCGCCAGGCCCTCCTCGGGGACGACCTCCGCCAGGCCGCCCGCGCGGGTGGCCACGACGGGCAGCCCGCAGGCCATCGCCTCCAGCGCGGCCAGCGGCAGGATCTCCTGATAGCGCGACGGGACGATGGCCACGGCGGCGCGACGGCGCAGGTCGGCGAGCCCCTCCGGCTCCAGGCGTCCGGGCGCCTGCACGCCGAGCGCGCGCACCGCCTGCAGCGCGGGCCCGTCGCCGGCCACCACCAGGGCGAGCCCGGCGGCCCGGCACGCCTGCACCGCGTCAAAGACGCCCTTCTCCGCGGCCACGCGCCCCGCGTACAGGACGAACTCGCCGTCGCCGGCGGCACTGGCCGCGGCGATGTCTCGCTGCACCGACCAGACGACGGCCGCGCCGGCCACGGGGGCCCCGAGCGCCCGCAGGCGCTCGAGCGCGAAGGCGCTGGGCACCACGAACCGGTCGACGCGGCCGGCGAGGCGCGTCTGCCACGCGGCGAGCGCCGCGCCGTAGACCGCGGCCTCGGCGCGCGCGCCGCCGCGGCAGTTCAGCGCCACGCCCGGCAGCGTGTTGCGGCCGTGACAGCGCGTGCAGTCCTCCCCGCGCGTGAAGCAGATGCCGTTCGCGCAGACCAGGCGGTAGTTGTGCAGGTGCAGCACCACGCGCGCCCCCGCGGCGCGCGACGCTGCGAGCGCTCGCCAGCCAAAGGCCGGGTTGACGTTGTGCGCGTGGACGATGCGGGCACCAGTGCGGCGCACGGCGGCGCCGACATCCTCGGCGCG
>JBBQBV010000098.1:0-14393 GCA_038318085.1 Solirubrobacterales bacterium | reverse complement strand
ACCAGCTGATCTGTCTTAATCGGGGTCATGTCCCCGATTAGACGCGTCGCCGGCCTCGTAACGGATTCCGTGGCGCCGATCAATCGCCGCGGCTGAGCCCTACGTCCCTGGCGGGACCGGCGGGGCGGGCGGGGCCGGGGGCGCCGGGGGCGGCTCGGGCGCCGGGGGCACGGACGGTGCCGACGCCATGCCGCCCAGGGCCGGGTTCGACGCGCCCTCGGCCGCCGCACTGGCCTCGGCCGCGGCGTCGCGGGCTGCCCGGGCGTCGGCCGCCGCGGCCGCGGCCGCGTCGTCGGAGCCGGCGTTGGAGCGGGGCTTCGGCGGCGGGGCGGGCGGCAGGTTGCCGCCGAAGCGCGAGACCGCGCCCCCGAGGTTGCCGAGCGCCTGGGAGAACTCGCTCGGGATCACGAAGATCTTGTTCGCTTCGCCGCGCGCGAGCTGGGGCAGCATCTGCAGGTACTGATAGGACAGCAGGCGCTCGTCGGGCGCGCCGTCGTGGATGGCCTGAAAGACGGTCTCGATCGCCTTCGCCTCACCCTCGGCGCGCAGGATCGCCGACGTCCGCGCGCCCTCGGCCTTCAGCACCGCGGACTGCTTCTCGCCCTCGGCCGTGAGGATCGAGGACTGCTTGACGCCCTCGGCTGTCAGGATCGTCGCGCGGCGGTCGCGCTCGGCGCGCATCTGCTTCTCCATCGCCTCCTGCACCGTGCGCGGCGGCTCGACGGACTTCAGCTCGACGCGGTTGACGCGGATGCCCCACTTGCCCGTCGCCTGGTCGAGCACGGCGCGCAGTTGGGAGTTGACGGTGTCGCGGCTGGTCAATGTGTCCTCGAGGGTCATGCCGCCGATGACGTTGCGCAGGGTGGTGACGGTGAGCTGCTCGATCGCCTGCAGCGGATTGGCGACCTCGTAGGTGGCGGCCTTCGCGTCGGTCACCGTGAAGTAGACGACCGTGTCGATGCCGACCACGAGGTTGTCCTCGGTGATGACGGGCTGGGGCGGGAAGGAGACCACCTGCTCGCGCAGGTCGATCAGCGGCCGCATGCGGTCCATGAAGGGCACGAGCAGCGCGAGCCCCGGCTCCAGCGTGCGCTGGTAGCGGCCGAGGCGCTCGACGACGCCGGCCTTGGCCTGCGGGACGATCTTCACCCCGGCGGCCGCGACGAACAGCACGAAGATGATGAGAACGATCAGGGCGATGACGCCACCGGTCATGAGCAGCTCCTATTCGGTCACGAGCGCCGTGGCGCCCCGGATCTCGACGACGGACACACGCTCGCCGGGCTCGTAGACCCGGTCCTCGGCGTACGGCAGCGCCGACCACTGCTCGCCGTCGATCTTGACCAGCCCGCCGCCGTCCTGGGTGGTCCGCTCGAGCACGAGCGCGTCCTTGCCGACGAGGGCCGCCGTGCCGGTGCGGATGTGCGGTGGCATGCGCTTGTGCGACCGCGCGAGCGGCCGAAGGGCGGCCAGCAGCACGAGCGAGATCACCAGCGCGACGGCGAGGCTGACCGCGAGGCCGGCCCCCACCGCGCTGACGAAGGCCGCCACCAGCGCGCCGCCTGCGAACGGCGCGAGAAAAAAGCCCATGGTCGCGGACTCGCCCAGCCCGAGCACGGCGGCGGCGATCAGCCAGTAGACCCAGGCATCCATGTCGCGCGACCTTACCGCGCCCGGCGGCCGTGGTACAAAGCGCGCCCGGCGGCCGTGGTACAAAGCGCCCGGTGAACCCCGAGCTCGGCCGCCATCTCCTGCGCGCGCGACCTCGCCGACCTGCACTTCGCCGAGCCGCCGGACGTCGCCGACCTGGCCGCTCGCGTGCACGTCTCCCCACGCACTTCACGCAGCGGCCTGATCACAGGCCCTCGAGGAACGCCGCCAGGATCCCGGCCAGCTCCTCCCCGCCGCGCGCGGCCTCCGTCAGGGTCTGCTCGTGCGAGAGGGGCTGGCCGCCCAGGCCCTCGGCCACGTTGGTCACCACCGCGACCGCCGCGACCTTGAGGCCGGCGTGGCGCGCGACGATCGTCTCGGGGACGACCGACATCCCCACGAGGTCGGCGCCGAGCGTCCGGAACGCGCGGATCTCGGCGGGCGTCTCGAAGCTGGGACCCGTGACGGCGAGGTAGACACCCTCGTCGAGGTAGCGCCCCGCGGCGTCGGCGGCGGCGAAGAGCCCGGCGCGCACTGCGGGATCGTAGGCGTCGGCGAGGCTCGGGAAGCGTGGCCCGACCTCGTCCTCGTTTTCGCCCAGCAGCGGGTTGAAGCCCATCAGGTTGACGTGGTCGGTGAAGGCGACGAGCGACCCCGGCCGATGGGCCGGGTTCAGCGAGCCGGCCGCGCAGGTGAGGATCACCGTGTCGCAGCCGAGCCGCGCGAGCACGCGCATGGGCGTCGCGATCTCCGCCGGCGTGGCGCCCTCGTAGACGTGCGAGCGGCCCGCGAGCACGGCGATCGGCGTAGCGCCGCGGCGGCCGAGCACAAGCCGGCCGGCGTGTCCGTCGACCGTCGTGGGCCGGAAGCCGGGCAGGTCGCCGTACGCGATCTCGACGCGCTCGGAGAGCCCGTCGGCGAGCGCGCCCAGGCCTGAGCCGAGCACCACGCCGACGCGCGGGACGAGGCCCCCCGCTCGTTCTCGCACGACCTCGGCGGCATCCGCGGCGCTCACGGGAGCCGCCGAGACCGCGGGGACGCCGCGGTCCAGCCGCACAAGCCCAACTGCTCGGTCCCGCTGCGGTCCATTTCAGCCGATCCTACGCCGGGAGCTGGCGTCTACTCCCACGCGTAGGGCAGGAACTTGCCGTCCAGCGTGATGCGCACGCGCGGCCCGGACTCTGAGTCGGCCCGCTCGAGGCCCAGCCTGAAGTTGATCGCGCTCATGATTCCGTCTCCGAAGTCCTCGTGGATGAGCTCTTTGAGGGCGGGGCCGTAGACCTGCAGCACCTCATACAGGCGGTAGATCGTGGGGTCGCTGGGCGGGAGGCTCTCGAAGGAGCCCCGGGTCGGGATCTCCCGCAGGAGCGCGGCAGCGCCCTCGGGAAGCTCAAGCGCCTCGGCGACGGCCGCTGCCTGCTGAGTGTCGAGCGGGTGCTGTCCGAGCAGCGCGGCGGTCAGGTGGACGCGGTCGGCCCCGGCACGCTCGGCCAGGTCGGCGAACGTGAGGCCGAGCCGGCGGCGGTTTTCGCGGATGGTCTCGGTAAGCTGGGCGCGGGTCATGCGTGCGCTCTACCCAGGTCGCGCCGAGGGGTGCAGCAGCGGGACCGCTCCCCGCCACCCTGCACCCAGGATGTCGACCAGCGAGGGCGGCGTGATCACCCGCGCCGGCCCGCTCGCGGGTCGCGGGACGCGGTCGGCGTAGCCCGCCGCCGTCCAGCGCAGCAACTCCCCGCCGAGCACCAGCCAGGGCGCGCCGTCGCGCAGGACGAAGCCGCCGTCCGGAACGTCGTCGATCCGGGCGTCGGCGTGGGCAAAGCGCTCGCCATGCAGCTGGGCGTCGATGGCGTCGGCACCGCGCCGGCCGGGATGGATGGCTTGCCAGAGCGCGCCGAAGCGGTCGTAGTCGGCTCGGCGGCACAGCGCGCACGGCCGGTGACCGGCGGCGAAGGACGTGGCCTCGTCGAGGAAGAACAGCTCCGTGAAGCGGCCGGGCTGCAGCAGCGGGGAGCGGTGCCAGCCCCGGAAGGCCAGGCGGCAGGCGATCCAGCGCCGGCCGGCGTGGTGGCGGCGGATGCGCCCGCTCGCGTCGTGCAGGCAGCCCCGGTTGCCGTAGACCAGACCGCGACCGGGCTCGGCGACCAGCTCCCCCAGCGGCGTCACCCGGTTCTGCCGCGGCACCCTCGGCCTAGGTCAGCAGCGCCTGCGAGAAGGCGTCGGCGTCGAAGGGGCGCAGATCCTCGAGCGATTCGCCGATTCCGATCAGCTTCACTGGGATCGCCAGCTCGTTGGCGATCGCGAGGGCGATCCCGCCCTTCGCGGTGCCGTCGAGCTTGGTCAACACGATCCCCGTCACGTCGACGGCCTCCCCGAAGAGCTTGGCCTGGCGCAGGCCGTTCTGGCCGGTCGTGGCATCGACGGTCAGCAGGGTCTCGTGGGGGGCGTCGGGCATCTGTTTGGCGATCACGCGCCGGATCTTGACCAGCTCCTCCATCAGGTTGTCCTGGGTGTGCAGGCGGCCGGCGGTGTCGATGATGATCACGTCGGCCTCGATCTCGCGGCCCTTGGCGACGGCGTCGAAGGCGACCGCGGCGGGGTCTGAGTCCTCGCGTCCCTTGACGAACGCGCACTGCGCCCGCTCGGCCCAGCGCTCGAGCTGCTCGACGGCGGCGGCGCGGAAGGTGTCGCCGGCGCCGATCACGACCGTCTGCCCGAGCTCTGAGCGCAGGTGCCAGGCGAGCTTGCCGATCGTGGTCGTCTTGCCCGTCCCATTGACGCCGACGACGAGGATGACCGTCGGGCTGGCCCGCAGGTCGATGTGGTCGTCGCCCGTGCGCGCGATGTCTGCGAGCAGCTCAGCGAGCCGGCCGCTGAGGGCCTCGCCACCCACGAGCGCGCCCTCGTCGGCCTCCTGCTCGAGCTGCTGCACGACCTGGGCCGTGGTCTTGGCTCCGACGTCGGCGAAGATCAGAGCCTCCTCGAGACGCTCCCAGGTCTGCTCGTCGAGGTCACCATCAAACAGCGTGGCCTGCACCTCGGCCTGCAGCGCCTCGCGGGTCTTGCGCATGTTGGAGCGCAGGCGACGAAAGAAGCCGCTGCGCTCCTCGTCGCGCTCGGCGTCGGCGGGGGACGGGGGCCCGTCGGACCGGTCGCCGTCGACGAGGAAGAGGTCATACCAGTCTCGGGCCATGGGGTCGGGCAGGATATGCGGCGTGACCGAGGTCCGGCAGATCCCCGCAGACTCCCCCGACGCCCTGAGCCTCGTGCAGGCGATGGTCGACGACATGACGACGGTCTACGGCGAGTTCGGCCACGGCGTCGGCCCGAGCGCCGCGCCCCCGGACCTGAGCCCCCCCGGGGGCGCCTTCCTTGCGCTCTACGACGCCGGCGGCCGCGCCGTCGCCGGCGGCGGGATCAAGCGCCTCGATGCGCGGACGGCGGAGATCAAGCGCATGTACGTGGTGCCCGAGCGGCGCGGGCAGGGTCTTGCGCGCATGCTGCTGACGGCGCTCGAAGACGCCGCGCGTGGGCTCGGCTACGAGCACGTGCGGCTCGACACCGGGCCCAAGCAGCCGCACGCACGTGCGCTTTACGAATCGGCGGGATACTCAGTGCTGCCCGACTACAACGGCAACCCGTACGCCTCCTTCTGGGGAGAGAAGACGCTGTGATCGAACGCCCGAGATCCACCAAGAGGACCGATGACCCCCGTGTGGCGGGCCTCGCACTCGTCGGCGCGATGGTCGCCGTGATGTGGGTCGTCGAGGTCATCAACGCGCTCGACCACAACAGCCTCGACCGCTTCGGCATCCGTCCGCGCGCGACCGACGGCCTCGACGGCATCCTGTTCTCGCCGTTTCTGCACGGCAGCTGGTCGCATCTGATCGGCAACACCGTGCCCTTCGCGGTGCTCGGCGGCGTGATCGCGCTGGGCGGCCTCGTCCGCGTTGCCGCCGTGACGGCGCTCGTCGCGGGCGTCGGCGGCCTCGGCACCTGGCTCGTCGCGCCCTCCAACAGCGTGCACATCGGGGCCAGCGGCGTCGTCTTCGGCTATGCGGGCTACCTCGTGGGGCGCGGCATCTTCACCCGCAGCCTGCTGCACCTCGGCGTCGGCGCCGTCGTCGCGGCGATCTGGGGCACCACGCTGCTCAGCGGCTTCGTCCCCCACGACGGCATCTCCTGGCAGGGCCATCTGTTCGGCGCCCTCGGCGGGATCGTCGCCGCGCGCCTGCTGAGCCCGTCGCGGGCCGAGAAGCCCGCGTCGGTCCCGGCGGCCGCGTTCTGAGTTGGGGCGGCAGGCGTGGTTGCACGATTCGGTATGGGACATCGAGAGGAGATGATCGCCCAGGTGCTGTACGCCACGGACCGGCCGAAGCTGATGATGCGCCACTCTCGCTGGTATTTGGTGCCGCAGTGAGGGCCGACACGACTGGCGAAGCCTCGTCGCTCGCGGCCGCGCAGGCGGTTGTCCGTGAGCACGGCGTGGCCTGCGACGAGGCAGTGCGGATTGCGGCGGGCAGCAACGTACTGGTGCATCTGAAGCCGGCACCGGTTGTGGCGCGGGTGATGACCGGGACGGCGGTCTTGCACGATGACCCCGAGCAATGGCTGGCGCGCGAGGTAGCCGTCGGTGCCTTCCTGGCCGGGCGGACTGACTTTGTCGTTCCGCCCAGCGACATCCTGCCGCCGGGGCCGCACGAGCAAGACGGGTTGTGGATGACGCTGTGGAAGTTCGTTCCACACGACGAGCAGGCTCCGCCGCCGGGGCCACGGGAACTCGGCCGTTCGCTGCGGGGATTGCATGCGGCGCTCGCCGACTTCCCGGGTGACCTGGCCCCGCTCAGCGAAGTTCGGGACTGGCTCGAGCGCCTGCTCGCCGAGCTGCGTCCATCGCCCGTGTTGACCCGGCAGGACATCGACTGGCTTCGCTTCCAGATGGAGGCACTGACGCCCGCGGTGTTCGAGAGCTCGCTGCCCGCTCAGGCGCTTCATGGCGACGCCTCGATGTCGAATCTGCTGCGCACTGACAGCGGGCTGGTGTGGAACGATCTCGAAGACGTATGCGCCGGCCCCGTCGCGTGGGATGTCTCAGGGCTCGTGACGAGCGCGAAGGCCCGCGGGCAGAGCGCGAAGTTCATAGAAGAGCTACTCGCTGCCTACGGAGAACCGGGCGTCGAAGGCTTGGAGACCTTCCTCGAGGCGCACGCTCTGTATGACATTGTCTGGCAGGCTTTCGAGGCCCGACGCCGACCGCGGGCCATGAAGCGGGCGGCCGCCGGTCTGGCGCTCTGGCGCGAACGGCGCGCAGGCTGACAGCGGCGGCCCCGCCTGACAGCGGCGGCCCCGCCTGACAAATTCCCCAGTCCTTCCAAGCAACGTCGCTCGCACCGGCGGTCGCGGGCCTCGCCCGGCTCCGCAGACCGCTCCGCTACAGGACGGGTAGAGCGACCGCACTTACCCTCCACTCGTTCCACGAGGCGCCGCCTCGGGCACCCGAGCGGAGACGCTCGCTCGGCGCGATACTCGGTAAGCATCGCGCGTCTCTCGACACCAGGCGAGCGAAGATGTCCGCCTTCAGCGCAGGCGACGGGTCCGTAGCGCCCTGTCCGCGGCCGCTGCCGCTTCGCGCGACGAGCAAGTGCCTTTGGAACGTCGTGGTCGGCTGTCGACCAGAACGTTCCACGCCCATAGACCCCTGGGAACGATGTGGTCGACTATCGACCGGAACGTGCCAGGGGGGACAAGCCCGGCGACCGTGTGGAACGGACGCGCCGGACCAGCGAACGGCGGGCGCGGTAGAGGCGGGTTCGACGTCGGACCCCATCAGGCCGCGGCCGTGTCGGTCTCGGCCGCCGCGTCGCGGGGCAGCTTGCGCGAGAGGACCTTCGACACGCCGTTGCCCGCCATCGACACGCCGTAGAGGCAGTCGGCGGCCTCCATCGTGCGCTTCTGGTGGGTGACGACGATGAACTGGGCGCGATCTGCGTACTTGCGCAGGAGCGTGAGGAAGCGATCGATGTTGAGGTCGTCGAGCGCGGCCTCGACCTCGTCGAGGATGTAGAACGGACACGGTCTGGCGAGGAAGACCGCGAACAGGAACGCGAGCGCGGTCAGAGACTTCTCGCCGCCGGAGAGCAGGCTCAGGCGCTTGGTGGCCTTGCCGGCCGGGGTGATCTCGATCTCCACGCCGACGGACTCGTTCTCGTCGACCGAGCGCTCGTCCTCGTCGGCCTCGACTGCGGCCTCGAGCTCCTCCTCGGTGCCGCTGCCCCCGAGCACCGCGCGCGGACCGGCGTCCTCGCGCACGAGTCGCAGCCGCCCGCGGCCGCCCGGGAACAGGTCGCCGACGAGCTCCTCGAAGTACTTCGCGGCCGTGGTGAAGGTCTCCTCGAAGGTCTGCTTGATCCGCTGGTCGGTCTCCCTGATCACGCCCTGAAGCTCGCGGATAGCCGACTCGAGGTCCTCGCGCTGGGTCTCGAGCTCCTCGACGTGGGCGACGGCCTCGTCGTACTCGGCCTTGGCGAGCGGGTTGACCGGGCCGAGCTGCTCGCGGCGCCGGCACAGGCGCTCGATGCGCCCGACGAGCTGCTCGCGCTCGGAGGCCGGCAGCTCCTCGGTGGCGGGAACGGCTTCGAGCCCGAGGCGCTCGGCGAGCGCGCCGAGCTCGCGCTCGGCCTCCGTGGCCTGGTCGCGGACCTGCTGGGCGCGGACCTCGGCGCGCGTGACGCCCTCGCCCTGGGCCTTCAGCCGGCCCTGGACCTGCGCCTCCTGCTGGGCGCAGGCGCGAAGCTCGCCGGCCAGCCGCTCCCCGGCCTCGCGCTCGGCGCGCAGCGCGGCGTCGAAGGCGGCGACGCGCTCGTGCACGGCGGCGGCGGCATCGGCGAGCGTGATCGCCAGGCGCTCGGCGACCGGCGCGAGCGCCTCGTCGGCGGCGGCGCACTCGCCCTCGGAGGTGATGCGCGCGGCGCGGACCTCGCGCTCGTGGGCGGCGCGCTCGAGCAGCCGGCGCTCGGCGCTCAGCGCGGCGGCGACCTGGGCGCGCCGCGCGGCGGTCTCCGCGTCGTCGGGGGCGCGGCGGCGCAGCTCGCCGGTCCGCACGATCTGGCGCTCGGCCTCCGCCGCGTCGGCGTGGGCGCGCCCGGCGGCACGCGCGCCGCCCTCGGCCTCGTCGCGGGCGCCGTCGGCGATGGTCGAGGCAGCGGCCGCCGCCTCGACAGCCAGCCTGGCTCGGTGTTCGTCCTGCGCGGCCCGCTCGGCCTCGGCGACGAGCGCGTCGCGGCGGTTGCGCTCGGCCAGGACGCGGTCCTCGCCGCCGGCCGGCACCTGGCGCAGCTCACCCGTCCGGCCGTCCCAGACCAGGCCCTCGCGTGTTACGGCCACGCCGCGAAAGTCGTCGGGCAGCCCCTCGACCGCATCGACGAGCCAGGCGTCGGCGAGCAGGACGGCGGCCAGCGCCCGACCGGCGTCGTCGGCGGCCGTGACATGGTCGGCGAGGCGGTCGGCGCCGGGGAGGGCACGGCCGGCTCCGGGCGCGGCGACCGGGACCAGGGCGGCACCGCCGTCGCGGCCGGCGCGCGCGAGAAGCGCGCGAGCCTGCGGGAGGCCGTCCGCCACGGCCGCGCGCAGGCGCGGGCCGAGCACGGCGGCCAGGGCGAGCTCGGCGCCCGCCTCCGCGCGCAGGCTGTCGGCGAGCGCGGCCGCGCCGCCGGGGGCGCCGGCGTGCGAGCGCAGGAACTGGTTGACGCCGGCGAGGTCGGCGCCCACGCGAGCGGCCTCGCGGCGCGCGCGGTCGGCGGCGCCCTCGGCGGCCCGGCGCTCACCGCGCAGCGCTTCGAAGGCGGCGTCGGCGACCCGGCGCGCCTCGGCGCGCTCCTCGGCGATGGCAGCCAGGCGCGCGGTCTCGGCGGTCGCGGCGGAGCGCCGCTGCTCGAGCCCGGCCAGCTCGGCGGTCAGACGCGCCGCACGGTCGGACGCGAGCTGCTCGAGCTCGCGCTCCAGCCCGGCGACGCGCTCGCGCCCGGCGTCGTCGGGCTCGTCGCCCGCGGCCTCGGAGCCCAGCGCCTCGACCAGCGCGCGGCGGCGCAGCGCGCGGTCGCGCAGGCTCGCCGCCGCGTCGCGGGCCGCCTCCTCGCGCGCCTGGAGGCGCTCGGCGGCGGAGCGGGCGGCGTGAAAGCGGTCGGAGAGCTCGTCGCGGTCCGCGCCGCGCGAGGTCAGCGCCCGCTCGGCGGCCTCGCGGCGCGCGGCCACCCCGGCGAGCTCCTGCTCGACTGCGGCGGCCGCCCGCCGGGCGGCGGCGGACGCGGCTTCGGCTCCGGCGAGGGCGGCGCGCGCGGCGCGGGCGCCGTCGCGCGCGAGCGTCCAGCGCGCCTCCAGCGTCTGGCGCTCGAGGCGCTCGTGCAGCTCCGCCGCCTCGGCCTGGCGCTTGAGCGGGCGCAGCCGGGAGCGCGCCTCGCGCTCGACGTCGAGCGAGCGGTCCAGATTGTCCTGGGTGCGCTCGAGCTTGAGCTGCGCGCGGCGGCGGCGCTTGCGGTGCTTGCCGAGGCCGGCCGCCTCCTCGATCAGCACGCGCCGATCGCGCGGCTTGGAGGTCACGATCGCCGTCACGCGGCCCTGTGACACGACGGAGTGCATCTCCTTGCCCAGCCCCGTGTCGGACAGCAGCTCGGTCACGTCGGTCAGGCGGCAGCGCGCGCCGTTGATGCGGTACTCGCCCTCCCCGTCCCGGTCCAGCCGGCGGGTGATCGCGACCTCGGAGAGCGGCAGGTCGATGCCGTTTTCGCCGTTGTCGATGACCACCTCGACCTCGGCCTCCGGCCGCGCCTGCACCCCGTGCGCACCCGCGAAGATCACGTCCTGCATCGACTGCCCGCGGACGTTGAGCGGGGACTGCTCGCCGAGCGCCCACAGGACGGCGTCGGTGATGTTGGACTTGCCGGAGCCGTTGGGCCCGACGATGACCGAGACCCCCGGGCTGAACTCCAGCCGGGTCCGGTCGGGAAAGGACTTAAAGCCCTTCAGGGTCAGCGACTTGAGATGCATTCAGATCAGGATCTTGTCGAGCGCGGCGGACGCTGCGGCCTGTTCGGCGTCCTTTTTTGACCGGCCGGAGCCCCGCGCCAGCTCCACTCCCCGGACGATCGCCGCCATTTCGAAGATGCGGTCGTGGGGCGGGCCGGCCTCCTCGCTGACCGCGTAGGTGACGATCTCACCCCGCTGGGCGAGCAGCTCCTGCAGGGCGGACTTGTAGTCGCCGGGACCCTCGAGCGCGCGGGCGAGCTCCGGCTGGAAGGCGTCCACGACCGCCGTGGCGGTCCTGTCGTAGCCGTGCTCGAGGTAGCAGGCCCCGATGATCGCCTCCATGATCGACGCCAGCACCCGCTCGGTCCGCGTGAGCTGCTCGTTGGCCGGGCTGGCCTCGGGCGCGAGCTTGCCCAACAGCTCCGGGACCCCGAGGCGCTCCGCCACGATCCGGCACGCGCGCCCGGAGACCGTCCGGGCGCGGATCTTGGTCAGCTCCCCGGCGCCGTAGCGCTCGGGGTCCAGCAGCGGCCAGAGATGGGTCGTGATCGCGAGACCCAGCACCGAGTCCCCGAGGAAGGCGAGGCGCTCGTAGCTGGCGGCCCGGTGGCCGACCCACGAGGAGTGGGTGAGGGCCTGGCGGCGCAGCGGCTCGGGCAGCGCGTCGAAGAGCTCGCGCAGCTGGCGCACGCCCCTCCGAGACCCGCTAGGACACCGAGGGGGCGCGGGCGAGCACGAAGTCCACGGCCCCACCGACCGTGGTGATCTGCGCGGCCTCCTCGTCGGACATGTGCACGCCGTAGGAGTCCTCGAGCTCCTGCACGAGCGTGTAGAGGTCCAGGGAGTCGGCGTCGAGGTCCTGCTTGAAGCGCGTCCCCTCCTCGATCCGACCGGGATCGAGCTCAAGCTCGTCCGCCAGGTGATCGCGGATGGCGTTGAAGACCTCTTCGCGACTCATGACCCCGTAACCGTAGTCGGCTCGGCGGACGCCAGCGGCCAGCGCCGCAGCGCCCCCGCCGCGTAGAGCGCGGCGTGCGTGCGGCCGACCAGATCCATGCGCACGCCCCGCGCCGCGACCTCCACGGCGACGGCGATCCCGCGCGCGGAGAACGACCCGTGCGGGACGACGCCGAGCTTGCGCAGGCCGAGCAGGACCGCTCCGCCCTGCAGCTCGGGGTCGATCTGGTCGCGCAGGCCCTCGAGGGCCGGCCTGAGCAACAGCCCGCCGGCCCTGGAGCGCTGGCTGGACATGGCGGCGGCCCGGACCGCGTCGAGCAGCGCCTTCGAGGTCCCCTCCATCGTCTTGAGCATCACGTTGCCGGTGAAGCCGTCGGCGACGATGACGTCGGCCTCGCCCCCCCCGATCGCAAAGCCCTCGACGTTGCCGGCGAAGTCGAGGCCCGACGCGATCGCCAGCGCCGCGTGGGCGGCGATCACGGCCTCGGTCCCCTTGTCGGCCTCCGTCCCGTTGGACAACAGGGCCACGCGCGGGCGCGCGACGCCGTGCACGGCGCTCATGAAGGCCGCGCCCATGTAGGCGAACTGGACGAGGTGCTCGGACCTGACCTCGACGTTGGCGCCGGCGTCGAGCAGCAAGAAGGGCCGCCCCGGGACCGGGAGCAGCACGGCGAGGGCCGGGCGGTGCACGCCCGGCGCGCGCTTGATGCGAAAGACGCCGGCGGCCAGTGCGGCGGCGGTGGAGCCGCCGGAGACCAGCGCGTCGGCGCGGCCGTCGGCGACGGCCTGCACCGCCTGGACCACGGAGGCCTCGGGCCGCTCGCGGACGGCGACCACGGGGTCGGCGGCCTTGGCGACGGAGACCGGCGCGTCGACGACCTCGACGCGGTCGGGCACGGCGCGGATCTGCGCGGCGGGCCCGAACACGATAACCCGCAGCGCCGGATCGGTCTCCACCGCCCGCGCGGCGCCCGCCGCGACCTCGCCGGCTCCGTCATCGGCGCCGTTGGCGTCGAGCGCGATGGTGACCTGCGCGGCGGTCACCCCGGCGAGCTACAGATCGTGATCGTGGAGGTGAGACTCGGCCGGGGCGACGACCTCACGCCCCCGGTAAAAGCCGCAGCTCGGGCACACGCGGTGCGGGCGGCGCGGCTTGTGGCAGTGCGGGCACTCGTTGATGGTCGCCACGGCAGCCTTGTGGGTCGACCGGCGTTTGGCGGTGCGCGAGTGCGATTGCTTTTGCTTGGGGACGGCCATGAGCGCGTCGATGATAGCCGCTGGGGCCCTATTCGAGCTTGAGCTCGCGCAGCGCGGCCCAGCGCCGGTCGGGCTCGCGCTCGTGCTCGTGCCCGGGGTGCTCGTTGAGGTCCTCCCCGCAGATCGGGCACAGGCCGGCGCAGTCGGCCCGGCAGAGGATCTGGTCGGGGACCGTGAGGGCGAGGGCGTCGCGGGCCCAGGCAGTGAGGTCGAGGTCGCCCTCGGGGTTGACGTACGGGGAGTCGAGCTGGTCGCCCGAGCCGGGCTGGGAGACCTCGCGGGCGTCGACCTCGAAGGTCGGCTCGGCGGGCTCCAGGCAGCGCATGCACGGGCCATGCAGGTGGGCGCCGAAGCGCAGTCGCAGGGCGAGGCCGGCGTGCGTCATCGCCGAGATGTCGAGCACGACCGGCATCGGGTCCGGCGTCACGTCGTAGCGCGTGCCGGCGTAGCGCAGGCCGGCGACGCTCACGTGCAGCTCGAGGCGCCGTCCCTCCCCCGAGCGCAGCCCGAGCTTGTGCAGCTCGAAGACGTCGGTGCGAAGAGGCATGCCTCGATTTTAGACGCCTGCTCACGAGAGATCGGGACCTCTGGCCGCCCGCAGGCCGTAGTAGCGGTGAGATGCGCCATCGCACCCTCATCACCGGCGCAGCGCTCGCCGCCTCGCTGACCGCGCCGGCCGCCACGGCGCGCGCCGCCGGCGGCTACCCGTTCGGCGCCGACGCGGGGCCGGCGGGGGTCACTACGCCCCGGTCGGAGGCGCGCTACGTCGCCCTGATCAGCAGCAGCGGCACGCTGATCGAGCGGATCGCGCGCACCGGCGGGGAGGTGCTGGCGTGGCGCACGGTGCGCGGGCAGCTCTCCGTGCCCGCGGTGGCCATGGACGGGAGCCCCGGCGGCCTGTCGGCCGACGAGCGCACGCTGGTGCTGATCCAGCCCCAGAACCGGTTTCCCGTCGCCCGCACGCATCTCGCCGTCGCCGACCCGGCCACGCTGCGCACGCGCACCTTCACCCTGAAGGGGGACTTCACCTTCGACGCGCTCTCGCCCGACGACGGTGCCGACGCGACCCCGTTCATCCACGCCTTGGACACCAGCGGCAGGCGTGCCTTCTGCATCGACCTCGACGCGTTGCGCGGGAGCAGCTGTTCAGCGGACCCGGGCGGTTCGGGCGCCCCGCCTGGTCGCCGAACCGGCACCGGCTGCTGCTCCCCTGGCCCGACGCCGATCAGTGGCTGTTCCTCCCCACCGAGGGCGGCGACCGGCCGTCCGCCGTTGCCCACATCACCGGACAGTTCTCGCCCGGGACCGCCGAGCGCGGCTATCCCGGCTCGGTCGAGTGGTGCTGCCAGGGGTAAGACCGACCGCTACCCGTCCTCTCGGAGCTCCCGCTTGAGCACCTTGCCGGTCGCGGTGCGCGGCAGCTCGGAGATGAACTCGACCTCCCGCGGGACCTTGTAGCCCGCGAGGTTCGCCTTGACGTGGTCCTTGACCTCGGCCTCGGTGAGCTGCTT
>JBBQBV010000097.1:0-14396 GCA_038318085.1 Solirubrobacterales bacterium | reverse complement strand
CAGCATCGCCTTGCCGGCGCCGATCGACATCTCCTGCGCGAGCTCCTCGAGCCCCGCCTCGCGGCACGCCTCCGCAGGGTTGCGGCGGAAACGCGCGCGGAACGCCGGATCCACGAGCAGGCGCTCGATCAGCCTGGCGGCGACGTCGGCCTCAGAGGTGGCCATCACGAGCCTCAGGTCGCAGCCCGGCGCCGCTCGACGAGCGGCTTGCCGAGGACGACGAACACGGGGATGAAGAGTGCGAGCCACATCGTCCCGAGCACGGTCCAGACCACGTAGCGAGGAGCGAAGGCGGACATGATCGGCTCATAGCGGAGTGACATGAAGATGGCAAAGCCTGCAGCCAGTATCGACCAACCGAGCCCGGCAATCGAGTAGCGCGCCAGAACGGGGGAGTCGGTGGTGCGGGCCTTGCCCGTCAGGCGACGGCTGAACTGGTCCTTCGCGCGCTTGCGCAGCCCCGGCTCGCGCAGGTAATCAACGAGCATGTGGTAGCCGTCGCGGTCGATGAACGGGTTGAGGTTGAAGAACGCGCCGACGTAGCCCGCGAAGGCGAGCTGGAAGAACACGTCGCGCACGGTGCCGTGGACGAAGACGCAGCAGATCGAGAAGATCGCGCCGAGCGCGAAGTCCGAGATCGGCCCGGCGGCGCTGATCGCGATCCGCCGCGGCCGCGGCTCGAACCATGCCTCCGAGGTGTCGACGAAGGCGTAGGGGAAGATCGCGACGAGCTTCAGGCCGGCGCGCTCGATGCGGCGGCCGAAGGACGACATCGCCAGGCCGTGCGCCGTCTCGTGCACGGCGACCACCGCGAAGCGCCCGAGCAGGAACACGAGCGCGCCGAGCCCGATCCGCTTGGAGACGACGAACGGCGTGCCGTAGCGGCCCACGATGAGGTAGACGAACGCGGCCAGCCCGGCGACGATCAGTACCGCGATCGAGTACAGCGCCGGCCGCGTGAAGAGCACCCAGCCGCCGCGACCGTAGAGGCCGTCGAAGAAGCCCCCGAGACCGTCGATCGTCTTCTCGCGCGGCTTGAAGAGCCGCCGCAGGAAGCCCTTGGGCGCCTCATCGTCCGCGGCGGCGCCGGCCACTCCGGCGAGGTAGCCGCGCTCGCTGAGGTCGGCGAGCAGGCGGGCCAGCCGCGGCGCGCCGGCGGCGCCGAAGCGCTGCTCGGCCTCGCCGATCAGGTCCGCCAGCGAGCGGCTGCCGTCGATCAGCTCGAACAGCGACGCGTCATTGTCGGAGAGCCGCAGGAACCGGTTGCTGTTGAGGTCCTTGAGGATCCAGCGCCGCGAGCCCTCGCTCGCGTCGAGGCGCTTGAGCGCGTAGCCCGAGCGCACCCGCGGTTTCATGCCGAACGACGTCGCCGCCGCGGGAGCGACCCCGGGCGGTCCGATGGCCGGCACGAGGAGGCTCGCCCCGGGGCGCACGACGATCGTGCGGCCCGCCTCCGCCGCGTCGCGCCGGCGCTCGACGCGCATCTCCAGCGAGCCGAGCTGGAGCTTGGCTCCGTCGCGGAGCGCCGTCGCCGAGGAGATCACCACGCCGTCCACGAGCGTGCCGGCGCTCGAGCCCGCGTCCTCGATGCGCGCCCCGCCGCCGTTGCCGCCGGAGGAGATGCGCGCGTGCACGCGCGACACGCTCGGGTCGGCCAGCACGACGGAGCTGCTCGGCGCGCGGCCGATCGTCATGTCGCCGACGAGCGGCACCCGCGTGTGATCGGCGAGCACGAGCTCGAGCGGCGCGGCGGCGCCGGCCACGGGCGTCCCGCAGGTACCGCAGTACTCGGCCCCTCGCGAGAGCTGACGACGGCAGCTCGTGCAGAGCACGGGCTACCCCAGCGACAGCGGCTGGAAGACCGGGTTGTCGCCCGAGAAGCCCAGCCCTTGCTGCTTGGTCGGCTGATCGACCGGCATCCGCGCGAGCTGGCCGTTGGCCTCGCCGCAGCCCTCGTCGGCCTGCACGACCACGAGCTCGAGGTTGTCCGAGCGCCACGCCACCTTGCATGCGCGTACCGGTTGCGGCTTGGCCGCCGAGAGCGAGAAGTCCTTCGGCTTGCCGATGTAGAGCTGGAAGGCGCCCGTCTCGAAGTTCGCCACCATCGCCGCCCGCTTGCCGTCCGGTGAGATCGACCAGTCGAGCACGCCCTTGCCGGTCTGGTTGATGTCGGTGACGAACTTGCCCTTGCCCCAGTCCTTGGCGTCGGGCGAGAACGCCTTCTTGGAGGTGTAGCGGACGATGCCGAACGTGCCGGGGGTCTTGACGCCGAAGGCGAAGATCGACTTGCCGTCCGGGGCCCAGCGCACGTTCTTCTCCACGGTGAATCCCGCCTCGGGAATGCACTGGGGCTGCGCGAGCTGCTTCGTGACCTGCAGCAGGCACAGGTCCTGGTCGGTGTGGTCCTTGGCCGCGCTCTTGTCGCGGAACATGGCGAGCAGGTTCTGGTCGATGGTCGGAGCCCACGCGATGTCCGAGTAGACCTCGCCGAGCTTGGTGATCGGGTTCGCCGGCTCGTCGGGCTTCGTCTGGTCCTTGATGAACACCCGGCGGCCGCTGGCGTAGGCGATCTTCGACCCGTCGAAGGAGAAGCTCGGATCCGTGTCTTCCTGGGGTCCCTTGGCGACCGCGGGCAGGCGCTTGCCGTTGGCGCCGCCGGCGAGCAGGATGTTCTTGCCGTCGTCGAAGGCGAGCTCGGGGAAGCCGGCGGAGACGAGCAGCTTGACCTTGGCGCCCTCCGCGAGCTTGGTGCCCGCCGGCGGGATCGTCCCGATCAGCGTGCCCTTCTTCTTGGCGGAGAACTGGTTGACCGTCTCGGGCACGAGCCCGGCCTCCGCGGCCTTCTGCGCTGCGGCGGCCGCGCCGGCGCCGGCCAGCGCGGGCAGCGCCGCCGCGGCGCCCTTGGCGCCGCCGGCGGAACCGTTCTTCTTGTCGACCTTGCCCTTGCCCTTCTTCTTGCCGCGCGGGTCGGCGGTGAAGATGGCGATCGGCGTGCCCTCCTTGACGATCTCCTTGGCCGCGGGGATCTGGCTCGAGATCTTGGCCTTGGGATCGGGTGGCTGCGGGGAGACCTGGCCGACCGTGAGGTTCGCCTTGCGCAAGATCGGATCCGCGTCGGCCTGCGTCTTGCCGACGATGCTGGGCACCTCGACCTTGCCGTTGCCGACCGCGATCTCGACGGCGACCTCGGAGTCCTTCTTCGCCTTCTGGCCGGCCGCGGGCGTCTGGCCGATGATCGTCCCGGGCGGCGCCTCGGTGGACACCTTCTGCTTCGTGGTGGGGTTGAGCTTCAGCTGCGCCTGGGTCAGCTTCTTCTCGGCCTCGAAGGTCGACTTGGCCCCGGTGACCTCCGGGACGACGACGTTCTTGGGCAGGAACAGGAACAGGAGGATCGCGAGCAGGATCAGGAGCGGCAGCAGGAGTGCGATCCACCAGGGCAGCCACGCCTTCTGGCGGAAGACCGCCTGGTTGGGCAGCAGCGGGATCTGCGGTGCCTGGACCCCGCCGCCGGGCGCCTTGAGCTTCGTCAAGTCGACGTTCTTGCTCGGCACGACCGGCTTCGCCACCCGCGGGCCCTGGACCCGCACGCCGCCCGTGCCGACCTGGGCCTTCGGGCCCGTCACGCGGAGGCGGGCGAGCAGACCCTTGCGCTTCGGCTCGGTGCCCTCCTCGCCCTCGGCGCCTGCCTCCCCCTCGCCCTCGGGCAGCTCCATGTCCGCGGCCGACTTGGCCTGCTGGGCCTCCTCGCCGGTCTTGGTGAAGACCTGGATGCGCTTCTCCTCGGGCCGGCCGATCCACTTCTGGCGCGGGGGCTTGACCAGCATCCTGGAGTCGATGGACTGCCCGGGAGGGATCTCCATCGTCGCCGGGCTGAACTTGTAATCGAGCTCGTTGTCGGGGTCCGCCGCATCCATGGCGACGGTGACCGGGGCGTTGGCCGTGTTCTTCACCGCCACGTTGAACTGCGCCTTCTTGCGGCCGGACACGCGCTCGGGCGAGAGCTTGGTCTTGAACTCCTCGAACGGCTGGATGCCGAGCTGCAGCGGGGCGGCGGCGGCCTGGCGGTTGTAGGCCTTCGACTCGCCGACCACCTCGAGCGCCCAGATCCGGGCCTCCGCCTCGGCGGTGCGCGGCGGGTGGAAGTGGATCTCCACCTCCTGCTCGTAGGTGCCGCTGGTGCCGAACGGCACGAGATAGACGGTGTTGGGGAAGATCGACCACCAGTCGTTCGACAGTCCGCGTACTGACAGCTCGTAGTTGTCGACGATGCCGCTCTGGTTGCGGACGAGGGCGAGCACGCGGGCGCGCTGGCCCGGCTCGACACCCACGGCCAGCATCTCGCCGAGGTTGACCTGCTCGCCTTCGGGCAGGCGCAGTGAGATCGCGGCCGGGTCCGGCTCCTCCGGCGGGGCCGGCGGAGCCGGCGGAGGCGGAGGCGCGGCGGGGACGGCGGGCTGCTGCGCGGTGGGCACGCGCGCGGGCGAGGCGGGGGCGCCCTGACCGTTGCCCGGACCGGGCGGGGCCGGGGGCGGCGCGGGACGCGCGGCGGGATGCGGGGGCTGGGTCGGGGCCTGCCCGGGCGCCGGTGCCGCAGGCGCTGCCGGGGCGGGGGCGTCGGCGGCCGGGGCCTGCGCAGCGGGCGGCGCCTCCTGCTGGGCGGCCGCCAGGACTTCAGGGGTGATCGCCTGGACGACCCCGGTCGGGTCCCAGCGCAGGTATTCGCCGCACTCGCAGAAATCCCGGTCGTCGGGATTTTCGCGGCCGCAGCTGGAGCAGACTCTCATGATTCAGAAGGCTTCTTCTTTGGTGCCTTGACGCGCAGCCGGTACGCGGTGTGTACCGGCTTGAACTGCTCAATGCAACGTGCGATGGCGGCTTGGACGTCCTCGTTGACGGGCTTGTCGCAGTACACGACGAACTGCGACGGTTTTGATTCCACACGTTCGCCGTCCGCGGACCACACGACGCCGCCGTCGTCCTCCACGCGCAGCGGGACGCCGGGGAAGGCGAGCGAGAGCGCAAGCTCCAGGCCGCCCTTCGTGCCGCGGCGTCGCCCGAGCTCGGCGGCGCGCCGGATCGTGTCGCGCTGCACCGCGATCGCCTGCGACTCGTCGAGGTCGACGCCGAGCCAGGCGCTCAGCAGGTTGAGGATGTCGCGCGGGGCGTAGTCGGGATCGAAGTGCTCGGGCAGCGCGTCGAGCATCGCCACGATCGGGTCGAGCAGCGTCTCGAGCGCGCCGACGAAGCGCATCCCGAAGTCGCCCTCGGCGTACAGCGACGGCAGCCCCTCGCGCAGGTAGGCGCGGCTCGACGCGCTCTTCGGCGTCTCCTTGGTGCCGGCCGCGAGCTGGACCATCAGGGTGCCGAAGCCGGCGCCCATGAAGGTCTTGTAGTCGCCGCTCCCGGCGCCGTTGCCCGTGGATTCCGCCACGGGTCCTAGTGGCCCCTCCCGCGACCATCGACCCGAAATGACGCACGTCGATCACCGACATGCTGCACTGCCTCGCCTGGCGGCTCCCCACCGGCTTCGCCTCGCGACCACTTGAAATGCCAGGGGCATTCCTGCGGGTCTGCGTCCTTGCCTGTCGGCGCCGCCGCACGCCCTTTCGGGCCGACGGTTACGAGAGGGACCACTACGCCTCCCGGTGCGTGGCCTTGACGATGTGCTGCGCCGACGCGAGCAGCTCGTCCGCCTCGAGCACGATGTGGCTGCCGGCAGGCTTGGAGGACTGCTCGCCCGTCTCCAGGTTCGTCTCGTAGATGCGCAGGATCTTCACGAACTCGACGCCGTCGACCGCGTGCACGACGCCGTAGAGCTCGCCCTGGTTCATCGCGCGCCCGAACTCCCAGCCCTGTCCGGGCCCCGTCGGATTGCCCCCGACGAGCGGGTTGATGTACGTGTAGAGCGCGTGCGCGACGTCCTCCTCGACGCGCGCGGTGTCGGCGAGCGGCGACGCCTGCAGGTTCACGACGACCGACAGCCCGCGGTAGCTGCAAGGCAGCAGCTGCACCGTCGTGCCGATCAGCCGGCGCTCGTCGAGGTATTCCGAGACCTCCTGCAGGAGCTCCTCGTCGAGCAGCAGCTCGCCGTGGGTGAGCTGGCGGTCCGCCGGATACAGGCGCGGCACGAGGTGCAGCGCGACCGGGCCGCCCGTGACCTGCGGCGGCACGCAGACGGCGCGGGCGACGCGCGGCGACGCCTCGCCGGCCAGGAACTCGAAGTCCTCGGCGGTCACGGCGCGGTACCGGGTGCGGATCTCCATCGCCGCGCGCTGGCGGGCGTGGTCGAGCGCCTCGGGGTCGACGCCGCCGGTGGCGGCGAGCGGGTTGCTCACCGTGTCCACGCCCGGGAGCGAGGAGCGCAGGACGCTGAGCGAGGCCGCCGCGACGTTGCCCGGGCGGCCGCCGCCGTGGCGGTAGCGCGTGAAGCGCAGCAGCGCGCCCTTGGGCGCGATGGCGCCGTACTGGGTCCAGCCGCCGTCGGTCTCGCGGATGGCCGGCCCGAGCTCGACCTCGCCGGCGACCGGGTTGAGGATGTAGTGCCGGTCGAACTCCGTGGACGTGACGAAGTCCGGCCGCAGCTCCCACGCCGCCCAGTCACCGGACTCCGGGTCCTGGACCTCGAGCGTCTCCCCGATCCCGGGCTTGAGCACCGGGTTGAAGCGCAGCGGGAAGACCTGCCCGGGCGTGCCGTCGGAGACGCCGAGGACCTCGTTCTCCTCCTGCGCGGCGTGCAGGGCGGGCAGCAGTGCGCCGATCGGCGCGGCCGTGAGCGAGTAGATCTCCGGCGCCTGCGTGTACGTGGTCGCGGCGCCGCCGTGGCGGGTCTTGTCGTCGATCCGGCAGCGCAGCCAGTGCATCCGGTGACCGCCGAGGGGCTGTACCGCGGACCGTGACGGGAGCTGCAGCTCGATCGTGCCGGCGCCGTAGTTGAAGCCGCCGGTCAGGTCCTCGAGGACCACCGCCTCCTCCCAGTTGCTGTCGCCCTGGGAGACCTCCCAGCGCAGCGGCGGGTCCTCGGGGTTGACGCCTGCGCCCCGGGCCGGCGAGGCGTCCACGTCGACCTGGATCAGCAGCCGGCCGATCGACTCCTCGAAGCCGACGAACAGCGCGTCGCCGACCGCCGGTGGATTGCCGAACGGCATCTGGTCGGCGCCCTGCGGGTGCGCCTCACCGTCGGCCACCCCGACGTCCTTGATCTGGCCGCCGCGCTGCAGCACGTAGGCGGCGGGCCGCGCCGCGGGGATCGTGAAGTCCTCGCGGACCTGGAAGACGATCGCGTCATCACGCGCGGTGCGCGGTGTGCCGACCTCGGTCTCGCCACCGGGGATCAGCAGCGGCTCCGCCGGCGGCTCCACGAGCCGGAAGCGCAGGTCGGCATGAGCGGCGCTCGGGCCGTCGAGCTGGATGCCGAGCAGCTCGAGCAGCGTGACGTGGAGCTTGTCGGGCACCCGGTTGAGCCGGTAGATCGTCATCTCGGTCATCCACGCGAAGAGCTCGATCAGCGTGATGCCGGGATCCGAGACGTTGTGCTCGGTCCACTCCGGGCAGGAGCGGTTGATGCGCAGGCGCGCCTCCGAGACGAGGTCCTGGAAGCGCCGGTCGTCGAGCTGGATGTCGGGGAGCTTGCTCACTCGCCGGACTCCTCCGGCTCGCCCTCGTCGGGGATGACGTAGAAGGGATAGACGAGGTTGCGCTTGTGGTTGGTGGACCGGATGCGGTAGCCGATGTTGATCAGCAGCTGGCCGTGGATCATGCGCGAGAGGTCGAAGTCGATGGCCTCGACCTCGATCCGGGGCTCCCAGCGATCCAGCGCGCGCCGCACCTCGGTCTCCAGCCGGCCGGCCGTGGCCGCGTCGACGGTGTCGAATACGAAGTCGTGCACGCCGCAGCCGAACTCGGGCCGCATGGGCCGTTCGCCGGGCGCGGTGCTGAGGATGATCTCGATCGCCTGGTCCACATCCTGCTCACCCGACGCGAGCGCGATGCCGCCGCGCCGGTCGACCGTGAGGGGGAACGAGAGCCCCGAGCCGAGTAGTTCCGTCATCGATTCCGAACCTATCCGATGTTGATCAGCGCGCCGGTGATATTGACCATCGACTGCCCGCTGATGGTCACCTGGGCGCCCTTGAGCGAGAGCGTCCCCTTCGACTCGACCGACAGCGACGCCTGGGCCTCGACCGTGATCGTCGGCGCCTTGACGGTCACGCTCTGCTTCGACTCGACCGTGATCGCCTGCTTCGAGTTGAGCTTCCACGCGCCGTCGAATTCGCCCGTGTAGCCGCCTGTCTTGACGGTCTCGGTGATCTCGCCGTTGTCGATCTTGATGAGCCACTTGCCCTTGTCGGACTGGAGGGTGATGTCCTCCTTGGCCCTGATGAGCGCCTTCTTGTCGCTCTTGAGCGCGAACGAGCCGTCCGTGACCGCCATCTCCTCGCCCGGCGTGTCCTTGCCGTTGAACATGGAGCCGATGACGTAGGGGTGGGAGGGATCGCCGTTCTCGAAGGCGACGACCACCTGGTCGCCCACCATGGGGAGCATCGAGATGCCGCGCTCCTTGCCGCCCGCGGGGAGCAGGACCGGCGCCCAGAACGACTCCACCTCGCTCATCGCGGGCAGCTGCACCTTCACGCGGCCGAACTTGTCGGGGTCGTTGTTGTTGGTCACGACGCCGATCACGATCGAGTTGGCCTGCACGGGGCCGCCCCCGTTGCCCGCCGACTGGCCGAGCAGGGTGTGCTCGCCGGCTGAGTTGGAGAACGAGGTGACGTAGCCGGAACCGCCACGCAGGACGTGCGTGGCCTTGGCCACGCGGTAGGTGCCGGAATACTTGCGGCCGACCCCGGTGATCTTGAGCAGCACCCCGGCCTTGATCTTCGGGTTGCCGGCGCACGATCCCTCGGCGCCGAGATAGGCGTTGGCGAGCTGGTCGAGCGTGGCCTTGGCCATGGCGGTGGCCTCGCCCTGCTTGTAGAAGGACTGCCCGCCGATCTCGAGCACGGCGGTCGGGAACTTGTTCATCACCTGCTGGCGGGTGATCCCGGCGCTGGTCACCTGGTCGGGGGAGCCGGCGCTGGCGACGACCTGTCGCTTGGCCTTGAAGTCGAAACCGCGCACGTTCACGCTCCCGACCTGCTGCACCGCGGTGATGCGCGGCCGGAAGGACCTCAGGTCGTCGGGATAGCTGAGCTCGACCTCGTCGCCGATCCGGCTGGGCGGGCCGAACTTCACCGTCGCCCCGTCGACGACGAACTCGAAGCCGATCCGCTTGGCCAGGCGCTGGACGAAGTCGAAGTCGGTCTCGTTGTGCTGGAGGACGGCGTCGTGCGGGTCGCCGCTCGCCTTGGTCGTCGCACTGAGGCCGTACTCGGTGCAGATCTTCTTGACGATGTCCGAGGTGGTCTGCTGGTAGAACATGCGCTGCTTGCGGGAGCGCATCATGCGATGCGTCTTGTCGTAGGCGCGCACGACCATGGCCACGCTGCCGGCGTGGAACTCGGGCTCGACGGTGACGATCTCGCCCTTGAAGAGCAGCTGGGTCACCGTCTCGTCGGTGGCGCCGAGCTTGACCTCGAGCTCCTTGCCGATCTCGAACTTGGAGTCGTCGAGCGCCTTGAACGGCTCGCTCGGGTCCCCCGCGGGGTAGCCGACCTGGATCGTGCACACGTCCGGCAGCCGCAGCCAGTCCGTGATCTTGATCTCGTGGACGAAGTTCGCCTCGTTCGGATCGATCTCCCGGCCCCCTACGAGGATGCGGTAGAGCGGGGCGTCGGTGGAGGAGGGCATCAGGTCTCGAGGCTCGGGATCGACAGTTGATGGCCGCGCCGCAGGTTGAGCGGGTCATCGATCCCGTTCGCCTCGGCGATCGTGCGCCAGCGGGTGGCGTCGCCGTAGTTCTTGTATGCGACCGACGGCAGCGAGTCGCCGTCGGTGACGGTGTGGACCTTCAGGCCGGCCTGTGCGCGCGTGGTCGGGTTCTGGCCCTCGGTCGCCTTCTCGGACTGCGTGAGCTCGAGGTCCACGAGCGCGCGCGCCGGCTCGCCGTTGGGGCGGAACATCACGAAGCGGATGCTCAGCGAGCTGCCCACCATCTTCGGGCTCTCGATCGAGCCCCACTTGAAGGTCACCGTCGGCGGCGCCGAGCCCCCGCCGCCCCCGCCGCCGGACTCCATCATCTTGAGCAGCTTGATCGCGTCGTGCTTGACGGAGGCGGACGCGCCCTTCAGCGAGGCGTCGAGGAGGAGCTGCACGCGGATCGTCCACGGCATGCCGCCGCCGAACTCCGGCTTCGGCGTGTCGGTGCCGGCGACGGGCTTGATCGTCCAGACGTTGCTCTTGGTGATCGAGTACTCCTGCGGGTTGAACGCGCACTCGATCGGCGTCCCCCCGTCGATGACCAGCTGGGCGTGCTCGAAGTTCTGCGGGAGCGGCATCGGCTCAGCCCATCTTCAGCCCGGAGTGGGCGATCTCGAGGGACTCGAGGGCGAGCGCCTGCGCGTCGGCGGAGATGCCGGGGCCGGTCCAGCGGACCGGGAAGGCGTCGGCGAAGGTCCAGGCGCGCTTGGTCTGGGCGTCCTGGGTCTGCAACTCGATGGTGACCTCCTTGAGCTCCGCCTGCTCGCGCGTCTTCCAGAACCACGTCTGCATCGCCACGTCGTCCGTCATCCCGCTCGCGAGCGTGAGGTAGGGATAGCGCATGCGGCCGGGCAGGTGGTGGACGAACTCGTTGTTGCCGCCCTCGGCCCATTCGAAGACGTCGAACTCCATCGACAGGCCGCTGCACTCGCGGAACGTGCCGATCGTGAGGCCGGCGACGCTGACCTTGAAGTGACTGCTGGTGATGACGCGGAGTGAGGGCATGGGTCAGAAGAGCGGGTCGATGCCGTCGATGATGCCGAGGTGCTCGTTCTCCTCGCGCATCGCGCGCAGGACGGCCTCGACGACGTTGTCGGTGAGCGAGAGGTCGCCGCCCGAGCCGCCGCCCGTCGCACGGGCGAGCACGGCGCCTCCGCCGAGCGCGCGCGGAGCGTTCGCAGCCGGCTGAGCGGCCGGGGGCGACGGCGACCCCAGAGCGGGGGTGCGGGCCACCGACGCGGGCGCGGCGCCCGCGGGGGTCGGGAAGGAGATCTCCATGAAGTCGGGACCCGAGCTCACGTCGGCGCCGGCGGACCGGGCGGCGGCGGCCAGGTCCTGGGCGGGCCTTGGCGGCGGCGCTGCGGCCCGGGGGCGGGGCGCGCGCGCGACGGCGGTGGTGGGCGCCACGGCCCGCGAGCGCAGCGCGGCCACGCGGACCGGCCCGCCCGGGGCCTGGGCTCGGTGACCGTGCACGCGTGGCGGAGCGTCGGCGTGGGAGTGCGGTCCGTGCACCGGCCGCGTGGTCGGCGCGCGCGAGAGGGCGGTGCGGACGAGTGGCGGGGCTGGGATGCGCGCGGCCGGGCCGTGCACGGTGGGCGGGGCGTCGATGCGCGCGGCGGGGCCGTGCACCGGTGTGGGTACGTCGATGGGCGCGGCGGCGCCGTGCGTCGGCTCGGGGATGTCGATGCGCGCGGCCGGACCGGCGACCGGCGGCGGCGGCTCGGCGTGCGAGCGGGGGCCGTGGACCGGCGGCGGCGCGTCGGCGCGCGCGGTGGGGCCGTGGACGGTGGGCGGCGGGTCGGCGTGGGAGCCGGGGCCGTGGACCTCGGGCGGTGCCGGCGCGCGTGAGATCGGGGCGCGCGCCGGCGGGGGCGGCTCGGCGTGCGAGGTCGGGCCAAGTGTCGGCTCGGGGATGTCGATGCGCGCGGCCGGCCCATGCGCGGGCGGCGGCGGCTCGGCGTGCGAGGTGGGCCCGTGGACGGGCGGCGGGGCGTCGACGGGCGACGCCGGGCGACGCGAGAGCTTGAGGCGGGCGGGGCCCTGCGATGTCGGGCCGTGCACGGTGGGCGGCGGGTCGGCGTGGGCGCTGGGGCCGTGGACCTCGGGCGGCACGGGTGCGCGTGAAATGGCGGCGCGCACCGGCGGGGGCGGCTCGGCGTGCGAGGTCGGGCCGTGCGTCGGCTCGGGGATGTCGATGCGCGCGGCCGGGCCGTGGACCGTTGGCGGCGGCTCGGCGTGCGAGCTCGGGCCGGAGACCGTCGGCGGCACATCGGCGTGCGGGGTCGGGCCGTGGACGGTGGGCGGCGGGTCGGCGTGGGCGCCGGGGCCGCGGACGTCGGGACCGGTGGGCGTGCGCGAGAGCTTGGCGGGGGCCGGGGCCGGCGGCTGGGCGTGCGAGGCGGGTCCGTGGACCGGGGGCGGCGGGTCGGCGTGGGAGCTGGGTCCGTGGACCTCGGGGGGTGCGGGTGCGCGCGAGATCGTGGCGCGCACCGGCGGGGGCGGCTCGGCCGGCGAGGTCGGGCCGTGCGTCGGCTCGGGGATGTCGATGCGCGAGGCCGGACCGGCGACCGGCGGCGGCGGCTCGGCGTGCGAGCGGGGGCCGTGGACGGGCGGCGGCGCGTCGGCGCGCGCGGTGGGGCCGTGGACGGTGGGCGGCGGGTCGGCGTGGGAGCCGGGGCCGTGGACCTCGGGCGGTGCGGGCGCGCGTGAGATCGTGGCGCGCACCGGTGGGGGCGGCTCGGCGTGCGAGGTCGGGCCGTGCGTCGGCTCGGGGATGTCGATGCGCGCGGCCGGCCCAGGGACCGGCGCCGGGGGCTCGGTGTGCGAGGTGGGCCCGTGGACGGGCGGCGCGTCGGCGGCACGCGAGGGGCCCGGGCCGCTCGTGCGCTGCGACGGCTCCGGCGGGCGCTGGCCGCGGAGCCTGGCGGCCGCGCGCGCCAGCGCACCCGGCGGGCGGGCCGAGCCCGGCCCGGGCGAGGGCGCGGGGGTCGGCGCGGGCGACACGGGGCCGTGCACCGTCGGCCCAGGGGCAGGCGGTGGTGGGGGCCCGCCGGCGGACCGCTGCGCACCTCCGGACGGTGGCGCGGCGCGCGGGCCGCTCACGTGCGGCGAGGGCGCAGGCGGCGTGCGCGGGCCGGAGACCGATGGGGGTGCGGGCGTACGCGCGACGGCGGCGGGTGTGCCGCCCGCATCCGGCGCCGGCGGCTCAGGCGCCGAGGCGTCCTCCTCGGACGACGCGGACTCTGCGCCCCGTCCGGTGAACGTGTCGATCATGCGGCGGAACACGCCACGCTCCTCTGGCGGTATCACGATCTGCATGCCCGCCTCGGGGATGGCCGGCGCCGGCGCGTCCGGCGGCTCGGCGCGAGCGGCGCGTTGCATGCGCGGCCGGGGCGATGACGCCGGCGGGGCCGGTTGCTTGCGCCGCAGCGCCATCCGCACGGGCGCAGGGCGCTCGCCGGGCGCCCGCGACCCGGCCGGCTCGGGAGGGGGGTCGGGCACCGTCAGGCGCATGCTGGAGGGTGGCTCCGGCGACTTCGGCGTCGCCGGCGCCGGCTGGGCGGAGCCGGCCGGGGCGCGGGCGAGGCGGGAGCGCCGCGCTGCGGGCGCGTCGCCGTCGCCGACCTTCACGGACGCACCCGGCACCGGCGGGAGCGTGTCGGACTCGCCGCCGCCGGAGGGCTCCTGCGCGGCCGGGGACGGCTCCGGCGCGCCCGTGGCCGGGCCTTCGACGATCCTCGCCCCGCGGCTGCGGTCGAGCCGCGCCGGTCGCCCGCTCTGCTGGGCGCCGGGGGCGTCGGACATCGCGATCGCCGTCTCCGCGTCGCCGCCGAAGATCCACGCCGCCTGCCAGTCCGAGATGCCGCGCGGCAGGTCGCCCGCGGGCGTGGGCGCGGCCGGAAGCGGCGGCGGCGAGCTCACCGAGGGGACGCTCGACGGCTCGTCGGCGGCCGGCGCGGGCGCCGGGTCCGCGGTCAGCCGCGTCGCCGCGCGCAGGACGCGCGCAGGCACCCGCGCGCCGGCCACCTCGCTGCCGAGCCGGGTGGCCGCCCCGAGGCGCGCGGGCTTGCGGCCCAGGCGCACGGGGGGGCGGGAGGCGCGGGCAGAGCCCTCGCCGTCAGGTGTCGGTTCGTCTGCCACGTCGGTCAGCCTTCGTAGGCCCACTCGGCGGCGTCGCGGTCCCAGTCGTCGGCGACGACCGCGCCGGCGAGCGCGTCAGCCTCGGCGAGGAAGCGGCGCCGATCCCGGTGCTCGAGATCGAGGATCGTGTCGAGCGGCCAGTGGAGGTGATAGGCGAGTCGGGGGGGGGGGGGCCGGCGCGCCGGCGCAGACGCCCCCGGGCGGAGCCCCAACCCCCCCCGCCCCCGCGCCGCCGCGCGACCACCGACAGGGGCGGGCGCGCCGGGGGGCGCCCCGGTGGGCTCGCTGGTGTTGGTGGTCTATGGGCCGTACTTGGGGGCGGGTCTTTGGGGTAATTGCGGCGGCGGTCTGCGCGTGTGTGCTGGGCGCCGCCGCCCCGACTCGCCTATCACCTCCACTGG
>JBBQBV010000096.1:0-14498 GCA_038318085.1 Solirubrobacterales bacterium | reverse complement strand
AAGTTGTGCTCCGGGTCGGTGTGGGCCGGGGTCGTGCCCCCGGGCGAGGTGAGGAAGATGAAGCCGACGCGATGGCGCATGTCGCCCTCGCGCGCCGCCACGTAGGGCATGACCTCGTCGAGCGCCTCGTCGAGCAGCGCGCTGTAGCGCGGGTGGGTCTCGATGTGCTTGAGCACCATCCAGGCGCCGTTGGTCTGTATGCCGCGGGCGATCTCTCCCGGCGTCGCGTCGAGCCTTTTGGCCTCGCCGCTGGGCAGGATCTCTGGCACGTCCGCGCGATTGTGCTCCACCCGGCCCTCGGGCAGGAAGTCGGCGAGCTCGCCGAGCGAGTCCAGCGTGAGCAGGGAGTGCTCGCCCAGCCGGTGGGAAACCCGAAACGGCGTGCGCGCGTAGCCCTCGGCGAACACGGTGCGGTCGATGGTCAGCAGGTCGTTCAGTAGGGACGTCTTCGGCCGCTGCGCTCTCAGCGTTGAGCCTTGAGCGCTCGGACGGCCACCTGGGCCTGGACGCGGCCCACCCGCCCGCGGGTCCCCGCGCCCGGCACCAGCAGCGTGGTCAGCCGCCGGCGATCGGGCCACAGCCGGTTGATCATGGTGTTCGCGGGGTCCGCGCACGAGTCCTCCCACCGCAGCTCGGCGCGTCCGTGGAACGCGTGGACGTTCTCGATCTCGAGCTGGACGCCGGGGGAGAAGGCGGCGAGCGACTCGTCGTAGGCGATCTTGAAGCAGAACACGCCGCTTCCCGCGAGGAAGTTGCACTTGGCCGCCACGACGCGCCCGCCGGCGCGCAGCAGCAGCAGCTGCAGGCGCCCGGCGGCGTGGAAGTTCGAGCAGGCGTCGCGGAAGAATGCCTCGCCACCGGCCGACCCCATCGCCGTCGCGGTGCGGCCCTTCCAGCCGGATGCCTCCATACGCAGGAACGCCTGCGCGGCGGCCGGGTCGCCGGCTGCGTCGACGCATTCGATCGGCGCGCCGAGCTCGGCGGTGAGCAGCTTGAGCTGGCGGCGCAGCTCGCGCCGGCGCTTGGAGGACAGCGTCGACTCGAGGTAGTCGTCGGCTTCACGGCGCTGAAGCGCCGCCCGCTCCCACGTCCTCCAGACCACGGCGCGGACGCCCGCGGCCTCCAGGGCGGCGTCCAGCGCGGCTGCGACGGGCCCGTCGGCGGGGAGGCCCTCCAGCGGCACGAGGCTCGAGCCGCGCCGCAGCGCGTCGAGCAGCTCGGCCATGGCCGCCGCCTCGTGGCCCGCGGCCAGCAGCGGCGCGCCGAAGAAGGCGTAGGGATGGATCCAGGTGCCCAGCGCCGCAGTCGGCATCCGCCGCCACTGCGCCGCGCGCAGCACCGGCAGCATCCCGGTCCAGGTCCCGTCCGCGGCCGTGGCGACGAGCAGCCGCACCCGGTCGTGGCCGAGGTCGCGGACCGCCGGCAGCAGCAGCTCGGGCTCGAAGAACGGGTTGGGCTCCACCGCCCCGGCGGCGAGTCCCCGCCAGGCGACGAGGTCCGCCTGATCCGGTTGGACGGGCGATACGGTCACCCGATTCTGATCGGCTGGGCCGCGTCCGCGCTTGACCCTGGCGGCGCCGGTAGCGTTGGGCTTCGTGGGCACCCGAGAGAGCGACCTCCGCCGCACCGCCCTGCACGGCCGCCACGCCGCGGCGGACGCCCGGCTGGTCGGATTCGCCGGGTGGGAGATGCCGGTGCAGTACGCGGGCGGCATCCGCGCCGAGCACGAGGCCGTCCGCAGGCACGCCGGCGTGTTCGACGTCTCGCACATGGGCGAGATCGAGACGCGCGGGCCCCAGGCGCTCGAGTTCCTCCAGCACCTGCTCTCAAACGATCTCCGCCGGATGCCCGAGGGGGGCGCGCAGTACGGCGTGATGTGCCACCGCGACGGCGGGATCGTCGACGACCTCTTCACCTATCGCCTGGCGGAGTGCCACTACCTGACGGTCACCAACGCCGCTAATCACGACAAGGACCTGGCGTGGTTCGAGCTGCAGGCGGAGAGCTTCGACGTCGACGTCGTCGACCGCGCGGACGACTTCGCCATGCTCGCCGTCCAGGGCCCGGACGCGCGCGGGCTCGTCTCAGCGCTCAGCGACGGCCGCCTCCCCTCGCGCCTGCACTGCTGCTCGCGCACGGTGGCGGGAGTCCCGCTGCTGGTCTGCGGCACGGGCTACACGGGGGAGGACGGGGTCGAGCTGCTGCTCGACCCCGAGCGGGCGGCCGACGTCTGGGACGCCCTGGTCGCGGCGGGCGTCGAGCCGGCTGGGCTCGGGGCGCGCGACACCCTGCGCCTCGAGGTCAACTACCACCTGTACGGCAACGACATGGACGAGACGCGCAACCCGATCGAGGCCGGCCTGGGCTGGGCCTGCAGAGAGGACACGGGCTTCGTCGGAGCCGACGCCGTCCGCGCGGCGCGCGAGGCCGGCACCGCCGAGAAGCTCGTCGCCTTCGTGATGACCGGCCGCGGCATCGCCCGCCCGGGCAACCCGATCGCCGGCGGCGGCACGGTCACCAGCGGCACGATGTCCCCGAGCCTCGGCGTCGGCATCGGCATGGCCTACGTTGCGGCCGCCTCGGCCGAGCCCGGCACCCCCTTCGAGATCGACGTGCGTGGCACCCCGCGCAGCGCCGAGGTCCGACCCAAGCCGCTGTACGCCAAGGAGCCCTGAACCGCTTGCCCGACTACCCGCCCGACCTCAAGTACCACGCCGAGCACGACTGGGCGCGCATCGACGGCGAGACCGCCACGCTGGGCATCACCTGGTACGCGCAGGAGGCGCTCGGCGAGATCGTCTTCGTCGACCCGCCGAAGGTGGGCACGACGATCTCCAAGGACGAGCCGTATGCGGAGGTCGAGTCCGTCAAGGCCGTCTCGGACGTGATCGCGCCGCTCTCCGGCGAGATCGTCGCGGTCAACGAGCAGCTCACGAGCGGCCCCGAGAAGATCAACGAGGACCCCTACGGCGACGGCTGGCTCGTCAAGATCAGGCTGAGGGACCCGGGCGAGGCCGACGAGCTGATGGACGCGGCGACCTACGAGGCGACGCTCGCGGGCTGATCGACGCGCACGCACAGGACCGCGGCGTCGTCCGGCTCTCGCCGACCGCCGAGTCGCGGTGCCCGACGGCCAGCCCGCCGAGCGCCGCGAGCACGGCGATCGCCGGCAGCGCCGTGAACATCAGACCGCGCCGCGTCCGCAGCAGCGGGAGGGAGGTCGGCTCCGCCATGGGGTGACTGTGCTGCCTGCGGGCCCAGACCCGCCCCCCTCCCGCTGTCTCGTCCCGCGACTACGGCGCCGGCAGGGCGGGCGTCTTCTCCTGCTGGACGCTCTGCAGCCTGCCCGGATCCAGACCGAGGAACCGCAGGATCGTGCTGGCCACGCCCGTCGTCTGCACACCGGTGGTGATCGTCGACCCCGTGCGTCGACGGGGGTCATAGACCACGAGCGCCACGTTGCGGTCCTGCGGTGCGCCGCCGCCGTGCTCGGCGACCTTCTTCGTGCTGAGGGAGTACAGGCCCCCGGGCTTCGGCTGCAGCGCCGCGTCTGGCACGCGGGGATCGGCGGCCGGGTCGCCGAACAGCTTCCTCAGCCGCTCCCCGGCGATCACTCCGTCGATCGGCGACCTCGGCGGGTTGTCGAGATCCAGCGCGGCGGCGTCACCGCGCAGCGTGCGCACAAGTGCGGACGTCTTGTCCTGCAGCGCCGAGGCCAGCCAGATGAACGAGCTGTCGTCGTTGGTGTACAGCGAGTCGGTTCCGTCGGCCTTCCCGGAGGTGGACGACGTGATGTCGTCGGCGATCCTGCTGGGGTCGACGCGCGTGAGCGTGTTCGGGTCGATCGGGCTCTGGCCGTGCTTGGCCGTGAGGATGATCTCGGTCGACTCGGCCAGCCCCTGGTCGCGCAGCGCGCCGACCAGCTGGCCGAGCTCTGCGTCGACGAACGACATCGCGGAGAACATGTTGCCCGTGAACGCGCCGGCGAAGTCGTAGCCGCCCACGAACGGGCAGGGGGTCGCCGGTGGCCCGGGGCACCCGGTCGGATCGAAGGCGAACGCCGCCGCTGGGAGCTTCTGAGCGACGCTCACGGCCTGGAAGTTCATCCCGAAGATCGATGGGACGCCCGGCGAGCCGCTGCCGGCGTGGTCCTTGCCCCGGATCTCGTTGAGCAGCGCCTCGACCTTGATGTCGTCGTACTGCTGCACGGTGCCCTCAGACCCCGTGTAGGACGTCACGCCCGGCTTGCCGCTGCCGTCCGGGTTCGCCGCGATCTCGGGCGTGTAGAGATCGTCGACCCCGCCGCCCTCGTGGCCGTTGACCAGGTCATAGGCCGGGTGCTTGTCCGACCAGGCCGTCCGGAGGCCGGCGTCGTGGGCGACGTTGAAGATCGTGTTGACCCGCAGGAACGTGTGGGGCAGCACGGGCGCGCAGCTCGAGCGCTTCTTGGCCAGCGGCAGCCTGGCGGCGTCGATGCCCCCGCCGCCGTCGAGCGCGTCGGAGTTCTTGTCGATGCTCTCGTCGTAGAGGACCTCCGTACCCGGCGCACCGGTGCAGTCGCTCCCGGGGGGAAAGAGGGTGCGGTCGTAGGAGTCGTCGTAGTAGACGCCGGTCGACCTCGGGGTGCCGCCCGTGATGAGCGCCAGCAGGCCCGGGAACGAGTCAGATGGGTAGGAGCTCTGCGCGTTGGTGTAATCGAGCCCCTTGGAGGCCAGCCTGGCGAGTGCGCCATCAGGGTGCGAGGCCGTCCACTTGGCCAAGTCGGATGCGTGAAGCCCGTCGACGCTGAGCAGCAGGACGCGGTGTGAAGCTTCGGCGGAGTGGGGCTGTCGGCTGGGCGGGTGCACCGGCCCATGACGGCCGTCGGCGCCCGAGGCGACGACGGCGACGGCGCCGATGGCGAGCACCGCGGCGGACAGCACGAAGAGAAAACGACGCAAGGTGACTCCAGTCGATGACAGCAAGACGGTCGGTCGCCATGTTCCTACCGCCGAGCCCTCGCCTCGTGATCGGACGGTGAACGCGAGGTGTCGCCAGAGGGCGGGCTGCGCACCCCCGCAGCGGAAGGGCCGTCGCTAGCCTGCCTTGCCGTGAGCCGCTACACCTCCGCGACGGACGCCGATCGCCGGGCGATGCTGGACGCGATCGGGGTCGCGTCGGTCGACGACCTCTTCGCCGACGTCCCCGAGGAGCTGCGCCTGGGCCGCCCGCTCGACCTGCCCGCCGGCAAGCCCGAGCAGGAGGTCACCGCGTACCTGCGCGACCTCGCCGCGCGCAACGTCTCCGCCGAGGACGAGATCTCGTTCCTGGGCGCCGGGATGTATGACCATTACGTCCCCGCGCTGGTGGACTCCATCGTCTCGCGGTCGGAGTTCTTGACGCCCTACACGCCGTACCAGCCCGAGGTCTCACAGGGCGGGCTGCAGGTCATGTTCGAGTACCAGACGATGATCTCCGAGCTGACGGGCCTCCCCGTCTCCAACGCGAGCGTCTACGAGGGCCCGAGCGCGCTGGCCGCCGCGGCCTACCTGGCCAGGCTGCACAACGGCCGCACGCGCTTCGTGGTCTCGCGCGGCGTGCACCCGCACTCCCGCGAGACGCTGATCACCACCTCGGCCGGCTGGGGGACGACGGTCGACGAGGTCGCGCTGGCCGACGGCGTCACCGACGCCGACGCCCTGCGCGACGCGATCGGGGACGACGTCGCAGCGATCTTCCTGGCCCAGCCGAACTTCCTCGGCGCCGTCGAGGACCTCGAGGCGCTGGCGCCGATCGCCAAGAATCGCTCCCACCCACCCCTGCTGATCGTCCAGGTCGATCCCATGACCCTCGGCGTCCTGCGTCCGCCCGGCGACTTCGGCGTCGACGTCGCCGTGGGGGAGGGCCAGCCGCTCGGCAACCGGTTGGACTACGGCGGGCCCAGCTTCGGCTTCTTCGCCGCCCAGGAGGCCTACCTGCGCCGCATGCCTGGTCGCATCGCGGGCGAGACGACGGACGCCGACGGCCGCCGCGGCTTCGTGCTCACGCTGCAGACGCGCGAGCAGCACATCCGGCGCGAGAAGGCGACCTCGAACATCTGCACCGCGCAGGCGCTCAACGCGCTGATGGGCACGATCTACCTCAGCTGGCTGGGCAGGCGCGGGTATCTCGAGCTCGGCGAGCTGCTGCTGCGCCGCACGGACTACGCCCGTGAGCGGCTGGCCGGCCTCGACGGCGTCGAGGCGCTGCACGACCAGCCCGTCGTGCGCGAGTTCGCCGTCCGGCTCGCCGCGCCGGTCGGGCGGGTCGTCGAGCGCTGCTGGGCGCAGGGCGTCAACCCGGGCTACCCGCTCGGCCGCGACTACCCCGAGTACGAGAACGCGCTGCTGGTCGCGATCACCGAGCAGCGCTCGCGCGCCGAGATCGACACGCTCGCCGACGTGCTGGGAGCCGCGGTCGCGGCAGAGCGACAGAGCGCCGGCGTGACGGCATGACGGTCGCCACCCAGACGCCGCAGCAGCGCGAGCACGCCACGACGATCTTCGAGCGATCCGTCGAAGGCCGTCGCGCCTTCGTCGCGCCCGCGCTCGACGTCCCGCAGAGGCCGCTCGACGACCTGCTGCCCGCGCGCTTTCGCCGCGCGCACCCGCCGCGGCTCCCCGAGGTCTCCGAGCCCGAGATCAACCGGCACTACAACCGCCTGTCCAAGCGCAACTTCGACCTCGACACGGGCTTTTACCCGCTCGGCTCGTGCACGATGAAGCACAACCCGAAGCTGCACGAGCGCGTCGCGGCGCTGCCCGGCCACGCCCGCCTGCATCCGATGCAGGACCCGCGCCGCGCGCAGGGCGCCCTGCGATTGATGTGGGAGCTGCAGGGGGCTTTGTCGGAGATCTCGGGCCTGCCGCACGTCTCGCTGCAGCCGTCGGCCGGCTCGCACGGCGAGCTCGCGGGCGTCCTGTTGACCCGCGCCTACCACGAGGCGCGGGGCGAGCACCGCCACCAGGTCCTGGCGCCGGAGACCTCGCACGGCACCAACCCGGCGACGGTGACGATGGGCGGCTATGAGACCGTCAAGGTCGCGGTGGACGGCGACGGCAACGTCGACCTCGACGACCTGCGCCTCAAGGCGACCGAGGACGTCGCCTGCCTGATGCTCACCAACCCGAGCACGCTGGGCCTGTTCGAGCCCAACATCTCCGAGATCGCGCGGATCGTGCACGCCGTGGGCGCGACGCTGTACTACGACGGCGCCAACCTCAACGCGATCATGGGCCGCACCCGCCCCGGCGACATGGGCTTTGACATCGTGCACTTCAACCTGCACAAGTCCTTCACCCAGCCGCACGGCGGCGGCGGCCCCGGGTCCGGCCCGATCGCCGTCTCAGAGCGCATCGAGCCCTACCTGCCCAAGCCGCAGGTGGTGCGCGACGGCGACGGCTTCGGCCTCGACTTCGACCGTCCGCAGTCGATCGGCCGGCTGCGCGGCTTCCAGGGCAACTTCGGCGTTTTCGTCCGCTCCTACGCCTACATCCTGTCGCTCGGCGGCGACGGACTCACCGAGGCCTCCGAGACGGCCGTGCTCAACGCGAACTACCTGCAGGCGCGCCTGACCGCGCTCGCCGGCGAGCACCTGCCGGTCGCCTACGACCGCCTCTGCATGCACGAGTTCGTGCTCTCGGGTGCGCCGATGAAGCAGGCGCTCGGGCTGCGCACGCTCGACCTCGCCAAGCGGCTGCTGGACTTCGGCTATCACCCGCCGACGGTGTACTTCCCGCTCGTCGTGGAGGAGGCGCTGATGATCGAGCCGACGGAGACCGAGACGCGCGAGACGCTCGACGCCTTCGCGGAGGCGGTGGCGGCGATCCTCGCCGAGGCCGCCGAAGATCCGCAGATCGCGCGCAACGCGCCGTACTCCACGCCCGTGCGCCGCCTCGACGAGGCCGCGGCGGCCAAGCGCCCGGTCATCCGTCAGCCCCTCTGACGCGCGCTCCAGTTGTCCGGCCGACCGGCCGATAAAACGCAGGATGCGGTCTCCTCGTCCACGCCTGCTGCTGCGCTTCGGGTTGATCAGCGCACTCGCGATCGCTGCGCTGGGCATCGTCCTCGTGGCCGAGCTGCGGTCGACGATCCGGGGCCAGGCGGTCGACGAGGGTCGCACGCTCGCCGTGCTCGCCGCGCGCCTGCGCGTGCAGCCCGAGCTCACCCCGGCTGACCTCGGCGCCGCGCTGTCCCCGCTGCGCAGCGCGCAGCTCAAGCACCTGCTCGACACCTCCCTGCAGGACACGCACGTCGCCCGCATCAAGCTGTGGAACCCGCGGGGCGGGGTCGTGTTCTCCGACGACGCCAGGCTGCAGGGGCAGACCTTCAAGCTCTCCGACAACCTCCGCGAAGCCTTCAAGGGCGACGTCATCGCCGGCATCACCGACCTCAGCCAAAGCGAGAACCGCGACGACCGCCACTTCGGCGAGATGGTCGAGGTCTACGTGCCGCTGCGCTTCGCAGGCAGCAAGAGGGTCGCGGGCGCCTTCGAGGTCTACGTGCCCTACAAGACGGTCGCCGCCGCCGGCGAGAACAAGGTCCGGCGCACGGTCTTCATCCTGCTCGACGGCCTCGTGCTGCTGTGGGCCGCCCTGTTCCGCCTGGTCGCCGGTGCCTCCCGGCGGCTGCGTAAGCAGGCCGACGAGAACCGCCGGCTCGCCCGCGAGGACGCGCTGACCGGGCTCGCCAACCGCACGTCCTTTCTCGAGCTTGCCAGCGAGGCGCTCGCCAGGCGCCCGCAGCACGCCGCGGTGCTGCTGCTCGACCTCGACCGCTTCAAGGACCTCAACGACTCCCTCGGCCACCACGCCGGCGACCTGCTGCTGCGCGAGATCGGGCCCCGCCTGACCGGCGCCCTGCCGGAGGGCGCCGTCATCGCCCGCCTCGGCGGCGACGAGTTCGTGGCGCTGCTGGCGCCGCTGGACCGCCCCCAGGACGCCAACGCCGCGGCCGAGGCCGCGCGCGCCTCGCTCGCCGCGCCCGTCGAGATCCAGGGCATCGCCGTCTCCTCGGAGGGCTCGGTCGGCATCGCCCACTATCCCGCCGACGGCGCCGACGTCGCGACGCTGCTGCAACGCGCCGACGTGGCCATGTACGAGGCCAAGGAGCGCCGCATCGGCGTCGCCGACTACCAGCCGGACGCCGACCGCTCGAGCCACGAGCGGCTGCTCATCCTGGCCCAGCTGCGCGAGGCGATCGAGCGCGACGAGCTCGTCCTGCACTACCAGCCCAAGGTGTCCATGATCGACTCGAGCGTCGTCGGCGCCGAGGCGCTCGTGCGCTGGAACCACCCCGAGCGCGGCCTGCTGGCGCCCGTGCACTTCGTACCCCTGGCCGAGCACACCGGCCTGATCGGGCCGATGACCGCCTGGGTGCTGACGCGGGCGCTGCGCGACACCCGCCGCTGGTGGGACGCGGGCCGGCGCATCAGCGTCGCCGTGAACCTCTCCGTCGCCAACCTGGTCGACCCCGATCTGCCCGGCCTGGTCGCGCGGCTGCTCGGCGAGACGCGGCTGCCGCCGAGCGCGCTCGAGCTCGAGATCACCGAGAGCGTCCTCATGACCGAGCCCGAGCGCGCGATGCGGACGCTGACGCTGCTGCGCTCGATGGGCGTGCGCCTCGCCGTCGACGACTACGGCACCGGCCACTCCTCGCTCGCCTACCTGCACCGGCTCCCGCTCAACACGCTCAAGATCGACCGGTCCTTCGTCATGGCCATGGCGGGGGAGGGCGGCGTCATCGTGCGCTCGACGGTCGACCTCGCGCACTCGCTCGGGCTCGACGTCGTCGCCGAGGGCATCGAGGACCACCGCACGGCGATCGCGCTGCGCGCGCTGGGCTGCGACCTCGGCCAGGGCTTCCACTACGCCCGCCCTGTGCCCTTCGACGATCTGCTCGCCCAGCTGGCCGACGCCGCCGGCCCGGGGTGGACCGCGACGGTCGGGCCGGCGCCGCCGGTGTCGGCGACGAGCCCCGTGTTCACCCCGGTCGACGACGAGGACCTCGAGCCCGTCGGCGCCGGACCGCGCTGACGCGCCTCACTGATCGCGCAGGTAGGCGAGCACGGCCAGCACGCGCCGGTGGTCGGCCTCGGAGGGCGGCAGCCCGAGCTTGTCGAAGATCCGCGAGATGTGCTTCTCGACGGCGCCCGGGGTCACGACGAGCGCCTCGGCGATCCCGACGTTGGAGCGGCCCTCGGCGATCAGCCCGAGGACGTCGAGCTCGCGCGGGGTCAGGTCGCCGATCGGCCCCGCCTGGGTGCGGCGCGGGTTCACGAGCGCGGCCACGACCTCCGGGTCCAGCGCCGTGCCCCCGGCCCCGACGCGGCGCACGGCGTCGACGAAGGTGCGCACCTCGCTGACGCGCTCCTTGAGCAGATAGCCCACGCCGCCGCGACCGTCGGCGAGCAGCTCGGCGGCGTACACCGGCTCGACATACTGCGACAGCACGAGCACGTTGAGCTCGGGCCGCCGGCGGCGGGCCTCGAGCGCCGCGCGCAGGCCCTCGTCGGTGAAGCTCGGCGGCATGCGGACGTCGACGACGGCGAGGTCCGGCGTGTGGGCGCCGACGATGCGCAGCAGCCCCTCGCCGTCGCCGGCGTGGGCGACGACCTCGAGCTCGTGCTCGCCGAGGAGCCGGATGATGCCCTCGCGCAACAGGACGAGGTCCTCGGCTATGACGACGCGCATGGCAGGAACGCGCGGATGGTCGTGCCCGCCCCGGCGGGGCTGTCGACCTCGAGGGTCCCGTCGAGCGCCTCGACGCGCCGTCGCAGCCCGACGAGGCCGGAGCCGCCGGGGTCCGCGCCGCCGCGGCCGTCGTCGGCGACCTCGATCTCGAGGCGGTCGGGCCGGCGAGCCAGCCGGATGTCGATGCGGCCGGCACCGGCGTGCTTGGCGGCGTTGGCGAGGGCCTCGGCCGCGACGAAGTACCCCGCGCGCTCGACGGCGGCCGAGGGCCGCGTGGCCTGCTCGTCACCCTCGACGCTGACGGGGATCGGGCTCGTGGAGGCGAGGGCGGCGATGGCCGCCTGCAGCCCGCGGTCGGCGAGGACGGGCGGGGCGATGCCGCGGGCGAGGTCGCGCAGCTCGCGGATCGCCGTGCGCGCGTGCGTCTGGGCCTCGGCCACCAGCTCGCGGGCGCCCTCGGGATCGCGCTCGAGCCGCTCCTCGGCCAGGCCGAGGCTCATGGCGACGGAGACCAGCCGGGCCTGCGCGCCGTCGTGCAGGTCGCGCTCGATGCGGCGCAGCTCGTCCTCCTGGGCGCCGACGACGCCCGCCCGGGTCCGCGTGAGCTCCGCCACGCGCGGCGCCTGCGAGCGCGCGCCGAGCCCGACGAGCTGTTCGATCAGCACCCAGGCCGCGACGCCGAGCGCCGGCCACGCGGGCCAGAAGTAGCCGCCGCCCGCCAGCGCCCAGGCGCCGAGGCAGGTCGCCAGCAGGGTCGCCTTGACGGCCGCGCGGACGCGGGCCGGGCTGCCCGCCCCAGTCGAGGCCTGCAGCGCCACTGCGAGCGCGAGCCCGAGGGCGGTCCACCCGACCCACGGGGAGTGCGTGTCCGTGAGCCCCCAGACGAGCACGCAGACGGCTTCGACGGCCAGGGCCGCCGCGGCCGTGACGCGCAGACGCGGCATCAGGGCCGGCGCGGGGGAGGCGGCGTCGTCGGCGGTCAGCAGCCGCTCCGCCAGCCCGCGCCACAGCGCGCCGTAGACGCCCGCGAGCCACCAGGCCAGCGCGAGGACGATCGCGCCGGCGGGGATCACCGCGAAGGCGATCCACGCCCGGTCGACGTCGAAGAGCCCGAGCTCGATCCCGTGGGGAAGCGCCCAGTACCACAGCGGCGCCGTCAGCAACCCGAGCCCGGTCGCTGCGACGGAGACCAGGGCCGCCCCGGTGGCGAGGCCGAGCGCGAAGCGGGCGAGCAGGTACACCTGCGCGCGCCAGACCGACGGGTCGCGCAGGCGCGCCAGCAGCTGCCAGCCGGGCCTGCGGGCCGGCGGGCGAGCCTGGGCCCCGAGCAGCGCGTGGGCGAGCCAGGCCTCGACGCCGGCCATCCAGCGGACCGACACGAGCGTCGCCCAGATGATCGGCAGGCCGAGCAGGGTGATCGCCATGCCGGCGCCTGTGGCCCACAGCGTCACGAGGACGCTGAACCAGACCGCCCCGAGGACGAGGCCACTGACGGCGTGGGCGAAGGCACGGGACTGCTGCATGACGCAAAGGCTTGCACGGCGCGAGCCGGCCGGCCATGCGGATAACCCCCGGGCTAGCCTCCCGTCGAGGCCATGCCCGTCATCTTCTCCGGCATCCAGCCCACGGGCCGCAAGCACCTGGGCAACTACATCGGCGCGATCGAGCAGTACGTCGCCGGCCAGGGGCGGGGGGTGCCGGCGATCTACTGCGTCGTGGACCTGCACGCGGTCACCGTCGACTACGACCCCGGCGAGCTGCGGGCGCGCCTGTACGACACGACCGCCCTCCTGCTCGCCGCCGGGCTCGACCCCGACCGCTGCCTGCTCTTTCGGCAGTCCGACGTGCGCGAGCACACCGAGCTGACGTGGCTGCTGGCCGGCGTGACCGAGCTCGGCCGCCTCAACCGGATGCACCAGTTCCGCGCCAAGTCGACGGCGCAGCGCCGGCTCGTGTCGGCCGGGCTGCTCTTCTATCCCGTGCTGCAGGCGGCCGACGTGCTCGCCTACCGGGCCCACGAGGTGCCCGTGGGAGAGGACCAGCGCGAGCACGTCGAGCTCATGCGCGACGTCGCGATCCGCTTCAACACCCGCTTCGGCGACGCGCTCGTGGTCCCGGAGATCCGCGTCCCGCAGGTCGGCGCGCGGATCGGGGACCTGCAGGACCCGACGCGCAAGATGTCCACGACGGGCGCCACCGAGGCGGGCACCGTCCGCGTGCTCGACGAGCCGGACGCGATCATGAAGAAGTTCAGGCGGGCGGTGACGGACTCCGGGGCCGAGATCCGTCACGACCCCGGCAAGCCCGGCGTCTCGAACCTGCTCGACATCTACGCCGCCGTGCGCCGGATGTCGGTCGCCGACGCCGAGGCCGAGTTCGCCTCCGCGCGCGGGTACGGTGACCTCAAGGTCGCGGTCGGCGAGGCGGTCGTCGCGCACCTGGCGCCAGTGCGCGAGCGCTATGCGCAGCTGCGCGCCGACGAGGCCGGCCTCGAGGCCGCGCTGGCGCTCGGCGCCGACAAGGCCGAGCTGATCGCCTCGGCGACGCTCGTCGACGTGCGGGCCGCCATGGGCGTGGGCGCGCCGTAGGGGGAGCCAAGGAGAACCCGCGTACGAGGCCCCCCGTCCGTGGCGGCCGGTAGCCTCGTCGGGACGATGTCGGTGGTGCACAACCTCGAGCTCGATCTCGACGTCTTCGCCGGGCCGTTTGACCTGTTGCTGTCGCTCGTGCTGCGCGAGGAGCTCGACCTGCTCGAGGTCGACCTCGCCGACATCGTCCTCACCTACGTCGACCACCTCGAGCGGCGCGAGGAGCTCGATCTGGAGGCCACGACGGAGTTCCTGGTCCTGATCGCCGCGCTGCTGGAGCTCAAGTCGAGGCTGATGCTGCCGGGGGAGGAGCTCGACGAGCTCGAAGAGCTCGTCCCCGCCGAGGCGGCGGAGGAGCTGCTCGCGCGCATGCTCGCCTATGCTCGCTACCGCGGCGCGGCGGCGTGGACGCGGGAGCGCTTCGAGGACGGACGGGGCGTGCTGTTCCGCACCGCCCCGCTCCCCCCCGAGCTGCGTCGCCCTGACGAGCCCGCCGCCGGGGCGATCTTCGCCCCGGACAGCCTTGGGCAGGCGATCGGCGCCCTGCTGCGCCATCCCGCACCGCTGGACCTCGCGCACATGCGCCCGCCGGCCGTCTCGCTGACCGATCGCCTCGGCGTCCTTCGCGCCCTGCTGCGCGGTGGCCGCTTCTCCTTCGACGAGGCGGTGAGCGGCGCCGACCGCATGACCGTGTGCGTCACGCTCTACGCCCTGCTCGAGCTCTACAAGCGCGGCGAGGCGGCCTGGGAGCAGCCGCAGGCGTTCGGCGAGATCACGGTGCAGCGGCGCCCGCCGCCCCCGCTGGCGGAGGTCGTCGCGTGACCGGGCTCGCGCGGACCGTCGAGGCGCTGCTGTTCTTGTCGAGTGAGCCCGTCGCCGTCCGCGACCTGGCGGTCGCGGTCGGCTGCGAGGACGCCGAGGTGGTCGAGGCGCTCGGCGAGCTGCGCCACCGCCTCGACGGCCACGGCCTCGTGCTGCGCGAGCTCGCCGGCGGGTGGACGCTCGCCTCGCATCCGGACGCCGAGGAGGCCGCGCGCCGGCTGCTGGCCCGGCCTCGCACGCCGACGCTGACGCCGGCCCAGTCCGAGACGCTCGCCGTCGTCGCCTACCTGCAGCCGGTGTCGCGCCCGGAGGTCGCGCGCATCCGCGGCGTCGGGTCGGACTCGTCGACCACGTCGCTGCTGGACCGCGGCCTGATCGA
>JBBQBV010000095.1:0-14510 GCA_038318085.1 Solirubrobacterales bacterium | reverse complement strand
GTTCGAGGCCCTCGGCGAGCATCGGGCGATCGCCCCGGCGGCGGACGCCGTCGCCGCCTCCTACGGCGTTCCGGCTGCGGCGCTGGCCGACGATCTGTCGACGCTGGTGGGGCAGCTCAGCGAGCGCGGGCTCGTGCTCGTCGCCGACGATTCGCCCGCCGCCCAGCCGGGCTGAGGCCTCTCAGCCGTCGCGTCGGCCGATGGGGGTCGCGCCGAGCGTGAGCACACCGACCCCCAGCCCTTCCGCCGGATCGGAGAGGATCTGCGTCGCCTCGGCGCGGTTGCGGACTCCGAGCTTTCGAAACGCGGCTCCGAGGTGCGCCTTGATGGTTCCCTCGGAGACATAGAGGCGAGCCGCGATCTCCGCGTTGGTGAGGCCCATGACGACCAGCGACAGCACCTGCTTCTCGCGGGCCGTCAGCGACTGGACGACAACGGTTGTGCCGATCTCCGGCGGCAGGCACAGCATGCCGGCCCGGACGGCATCGACCGCGGGCACGAGCCTCGTATCCACGTGCTCGGAGCCGACGATACCGCGGGCTCCGTCGCGCACCAGGCGCTGAAGGTGTACGGGCTCGAGGATGTCGACCACCGCGACCACCGGTGTCTCCGGGAAGTCGGCGACCACCGATTTCAGCCCGGAGCGCTGCGCGCCGCGCCCGCGCGGAAGACAGACGACGACGACGTGCGTCGCGCCCTGATGGCTTGCCCTGGGGACACGCCAGTCCGCGCCACGCAGGAGCCCGGTCGCCTGAGGGGCGACCGGGCCCTTGCCCAGCACGACGGCGATACCCGCGGTACTCGGCGGGCTTGAGCGCGCAGGCTCGCGTGGGTGTTCTGGCCCTCGGCCTACGAGAAGGTGAGCTGGCTCTTCGGGGTGCCGACGGGAAAGCTCTTGTCGAGCGCGTTCCCACTGGCCTGACCGGCCGTCAGCTTCGCGAGGTCGCCGTAGTCGACGATCTGCGGGGTTTCGAGCTTGAGGTCCTTCGGTGCGTCGTGCATGACTGGTTCCTCCGTTGGGGTGGACCGCATGATGGCAGGGCCGCGTCGACTGAGACAGTGGGTGAAAAGTCGTAGGGACGGATCGCGTGTCTAGCGCCCAGCCTCCCGGCGCAGCCACGCCTCGGCGGTCGCGGCGCGCCAGATCTCCATGCCCCAGCCGAGGCTCGCTCCCGCCTCGTGCCGGGCGGCCTGCCATCTGTGCCGCAGGCGGTCGGCGTCGATCCACCGCCCGATCTCGGGCGACCCGTCGAACAGCGCGTCGATCGCACCGGCGGCGGGGCCTTGCAGGCTCTCGAGGGGCAGCGCGTTGAAGGCCGTCTTGTCGACCCGGAGCCGGATCTCGTCCGGCATGCGCCCCGCGAGGGCGCACCGAAGCAGCCACCGGTCGTAGCGCCGGTCGAAGGCCAGCTCGGGAGGGAGCCCCATCACGGTCTCGACCAGGTCGGGATCCCAGAACGGATGGGCGCAGGTCGCGCCTTCTGCCGCGGCGTTGCGGCGCACGAAGTCGGCGCTCGCCCTCAGCGCCGGCATGTCGACGACGGCATGCCGCAGCTGGGCGAGCCAGCGCGGCCCGGGCAGGCGGCGCCAATCCTCCTGCGGCCGCGGTCGGATGGCCTCGGCGTAGGCTCCGAGCAGCCAGTTTGGCCCCAGCGCGCGGCCGGCCTGACGCCGTCGGCGAAGGCCCGCGGGCTCCAGCGCGCCGATGACCCACTGCCGCAGCACCACGCGCACCGCGCGGCGGTGCAGCCGGTCCGGCATCCCCGGGATGTTGCGGGCGGTTGCCAGGGCCTGACCAGGGCGGCCCCGCCTGAGCAGGTCCGCGACGAGAACCGGCACGCAGCCGAACAGCTCGTCGCCGCCCTCGCCGTCGAGCACCAGCCCGCATCCTGTGCCGGCCGCTGCGGCGTACAGCGGCGCGAAGAATCCGCGATTGGGATAGTCCTGCGGCACCTCGAATCGGCTCATGAACCCGGCGGAGTCGGCGAGGACGTCGCGCTCGCATCCGCGATGCCGCGTCACGTCGGCGCCCGCGCTGCGCGCGACCGCGTCGATGAGGGGGGTCTCGTCGAGCTCGGCGCGATCCGGGAAGACGAGGCTGTGCGCCGGCGGCGCCGGGATGCCCCGGCGCTCGCGTATCGCGGCGGCGCGCAGCAGGACCGTGGCGGAGTCAAGGCCGCCGCTCAGCGAGACGGAGGCATCGCCGCGAGCGCCGCCATGGCGTTCGACGCTCTGGTCGACGGCCTCGAGCAGCACGATGCGGGCCTCGGGGAGCTGGGCGCTGCGCAGATCCGAGCGCGCCCGCGGACGCCAGAACGGCCTCGGGGTGCCGGCCGGGAGGTCGACGACGTGGGCCGGCGGCACGCTGCGAATGCCCCGGTACAGCGTCTGGTCGCCCGGGGCGGCATGCGCGAGCCAGCGTGCCACGGCCTGATCGTCGGGCGCCGGGCGCACCGGCATGCGGCCGAGCACGTCGCGGATCTCGTGACCGATCCAGGCGCGGCGGCCGTCGAGCGCGTAAAACAGCGGCGCCAACCCCGCGTGGTCGCGAAACAGCACGCCCCGGCGGCGGTGGCGATCCCACGCGAGGCCCGCGAAGGCTCCGCGGAGGTCGCGCAGGCCGTCGAGCCTGCCGTCCAGCGCCTCGCGGGCCGCCTGAGCGAGGCGCGCGGCGTCGCCCTGGCCGTCGATCACGACGCGTACGCCGCCGACCTCGAGGTCGACCGCCGTAGGGTGGGACGACTCGATGCGCGACGTCGCCAGGTCGAGCTCCACGTCGATCATCGCGACCGTTCGACGGCGAGGGTGCTCAGATGCTCGAGGATGATCTGGGCCAGCTCGTCCGGCGCGGTGCCGCCCCGGTGCAGCCAGAAGACGGGTGTCGAGCGGCTCAGCGCGTGACAGGTGTCGAGCAGGCGCAGCAGCGACGCCGGCGACCGCATCGCGTGGACGAAGCTGCTGCCCAGCAGGAGGTCCGGTGGTATCGGGTCGACCGGCTCTATCCCGGCAGCGGCGCCGGCTGACAGGAAATACATCAGCCCAAGCGGCAGCGGACCGGTCTCGCGTCGGATCGCGTAATGGCTCTTCTGACGCCCGGAGCGCCCGAGCACCGCGCCGAGCTCCTCTGTGTGCGGCCCCATGCGCGCCTCCTCGGCGAGCCGCACGTTGGTCACCCCGATCCCGGGGTGCACGAGCATGGCCGCTCCCCCCCTCTCCAGCACGAGGACGTCGTCGGACACGAACGACGCGGCGCCGGACAGGTGCAGCTGAAGGGCAAGGCTCGTCTTGCCGCACCCCGACGGGCCGCTGATGGCGATCACCTTCCCCCGAACGGCCACGGCGCTGGCGTGCAGCACCTCGTAGCCTCGCAGCATCGCCGCCATCGGGATCGCCCGCCCGACCAGCAGCCGCTGCCAGCGCCACGAGGCGACCGGCGGCGGGCAGCAATGGATCGCGGCGCCGTCACGCTCGATGATGACCTCGCCGAAGTACCTGGCGAACAACCGGTAGCCGACGTCGGGGTGCTCGTCGACGAAGCGGTCCACGGCGCCCCGCGCATCGCGCTCCTCCTCGATGCGCCTGCCACCCGTCGACGGCCAGAGCCGACCGAGCTCATGCTCGTCCACCAGCGTGAGGCGGCACGACGGCAGGGTCTCGGAGACCGAGCAGTCAAGCCCCGCGAGCGGAAACTCACTCGTCAGCCGCAGGCCGAAGGCATGGCCGGTCGTCTCCTTCACGCCTGCGCCCGGACGATGAGGTCGCGCTCGAGAAGATCCTCGATCAGCGCCGACAGGAGGGGTTCGATGTCGGCGACGGGACGCTTGAAGTCGCGGGCCAGAACCTCCAGCGCCGCCGCGGACGTCGCCTCGCGGCCCAGGACCTCCATCATCCGCCCGGCGGTCGGGTTGAGCCCGTGGAACTGCCGCGTGCGGAAGTTGAGCACGACGGTCTCGTGCGCGAACTGGCGCAGGACGACGTCCGGCGCGATGTCGTACCGACACATCAGATGACGGTCAGCACGGCGTAGCCGTACGTCGGCAGCACCGGACGCCCGGCGTGCTCCACCCAGGCGTGCGCCGCGAACGTCGCGCCGGACTGGGCGCCGATCGCCAACTCGCAGCGCGCGCCCCTGCGGGCCATCATGCGGATGAGCACGAGCGATCGCATCAGGCAGCGGGAGTCGACGGGCAGCGGCCCGAGCGTCCGCACGAGCGGGCGCGCCAGGCGGCCGGCCAGGCGCTGGGCGGTCTCTGGCGCAAGGCGATCGCCCTCGCCATCGCGAAGCAGGGTGACCACCCGGGCGATGTCGTGGCCGGCGAGCAGGCGACGGACGCGGACGTAGGTCGCGACCACCTCGACCAGCAGGCGAGCACGGAGCCAGTACGGGATGCGATCGCGCGCGAGATACGCCTCGACGCTGTCAGGCTGGCCGTGACGCATCACGAGCACACTATGTCGTTTATCGCCGCCTCCACCGCCCAACCTGCCGTACAGTCGCCGACGATGATCCGGAAAGGACAGCTCCGCCGATGGACCCGCTGATCATCGCCTTCGGGCTCGGCGTCGGCATCCTCATCGGTCTGACGGGCGTCGGCGGGGGGTCGCTGATGACCCCGCTGCTGCTGCTCGCCGGAGGATACAGCCCCGCGGTGGCCATCGGGACCGACCTCGCCTATGGCGCGATCACCAAGACGGTTGGCGGGTGGCGCCACCTGCGCGCGGGGCACGTCGACCTGCGCCTGTCCTGGTGGCTGGCGGCCGGCTCGGTGCCGGGCTCCCTGCTCGGCGTGGCAGCGCTCAACGCGCTCCAGGATGCCTACGGCGACCGCTTCGAGCCGTACCTGCTCGGGGCCGTCGCGGGGGCCCTCATGCTCGCCGCCTGCGCAACGCTGTACCGCGCCGTCTTCCGGCCGGGCCTGGTCGCCAAAGAGCGCGAGTCGGCGGTCCTGCAACGGCGCGTGAGCAAGATCGCGACCGTCGTCATCGGTGGCGTGCTGGGCTTCGTCCTCGGCCTGACGTCCGTCGGCTCCGGGGCGCTGATCGGTCTTGCCCTGATCCTGCTCTACAAGCTCAAGCCGCGCCGCGTCGTCGGGACCGACGTCTTTCACGCCGCGATCCTGCTGTGGACGGCCGGCCTCGCCCACCTCGCGAGCGGCAACGTCGATCTCGCGCTCATGGGGACGATCCTGGTCGGATCGCTGCCCGGTGTCTGGATCGGCACCGCGCTCGTGCCTCACGTCCCGGTGGCGGGGCTCCGCCACGGACTGGGCCTCGTCCTGGCCGCAGCCGCGCTCGGAGTGCTGTCGAAGGCCGGCGTGCCCGTGTCGCCGGCAGCGATCCTCGGCGTCCCCCTGCTCCTGGGCCTGCTGTCGCTGGCGATCCATCGCCGGGCTCCCCGGCGCCTTGCGCCGGCCGGGCAGCCTCCGCCCTGAGGTACCACCGAGTCGGGCCTCAGTGCGCCTTAAACGCACTGGTGACACCTGCACCCGGTCGAAGCCTCAGCCTGCGATCTGCTCCCTGCGTCCATATACGCAGCTTCGAGCGCCGGTGAAGCTGACTGGCGACGGGACGGCGTGACTCCACTCAGCAACCTCCATACCTACGAGCTCCTGGACGACGATCGCACCGCCGAGCGGCCGGCGACGGCCGATCGGCCGCGACGCTGGACCGGGCGGCGCATCAACTCGAGCCGCGCCCTTGCGCTCCCTCTCCTGCCTGCAGACGACGCTCCCGATCGCCCGCGCGTCGCCTCGGCCGACCGCGCCCGGCGTTCCGCGCTGCTCGCGGCCGACATGCTCGCCGTGCTCGCGGCCCTCGCAGCGGTCGCATGGGTTACGAAGCTGCCGTTGACGGCCGCCGGCGTGCTGGTGGCCGTCGCGACGAGCGTGGCCTTCGTGCGTCTCACCGGTCTCCACGACAAGGACACCCTCGTGCTCCGGCGATCCACGCTCGACGAGGCGCCCCGCCTGCTCGAGCTCTCGGCCTTCGTGGCGTGCGCGTACTGGCTCACCTTGCCTCAGGGGCCCGGCCGCGCCCCGCTGCTGATCCTCGCCGTCGTCCTGGTGATCGGCCTCATGACCTTCCGCACCCTCGCCCGCGCCGGTGCGCGCCGACTGGGTCCCACCGAGCGCTGCCTGTTCATCGGCGACATGTCCGTGGCCGACACCATCCGCACCAAGGTCTCAAGCGGCCGCCTCGGAGCCGTCGTGGTCGGGGCGCTCCCGCTCCACGAGACGGCGACGGCGCGCGACTTCGGAGGCATCGCGGGGCTGCGGCGGATCGTGCGGGAGGCCGACATCACGCGCATCATCCTCGCCCCGGTCAGCCTGTCCGGCGCCGACACGCTCGAGCTCGTCCGCGTCGCCAAGGAGGCGCACGTGCGGGTCTCGATCTTCCCGCGGCTCTTCGAGGTCATTGGTACGGCCGTGGAGTACGAGGAGATCGAGGGACTCACGCTCATGGGTGTCCGGCGCTTCGGCCTCAGTCCCGCATCGCGGTCGCTCAAGCGCGGGTTCGACCTGGTGGGCGCCGGAGCGGCGCTCGTCGCCTGCGCCCCGCTGATCGCGGCCATCTGCGTCGCCATCAAGCTCGACGGTCGCGGCCGGGTGCTCTTCCGCCAGACGCGCGTCGGGCGCGACGGCGAGCCGTTTCAGATCCTCAAGTTCCGCTCGATGGTCACCGACGCCGAGGACCTCAAGACGCAGCTGCGCGAGCGCAACGAGACCCACGGGCTGTTCAAGATCGCCGCGGATCCCCGGGTGACGCGCGTCGGGCGCGTATTGCGCCGGACCTCCCTGGACGAGCTGCCGCAGTTCATCAACGTCCTGCGCGGCGAGATGAGCCTCGTCGGCCCGCGCCCGCTCGTCGTGGACGAGGATCTGCAGGTGCTGGGGCTCGACCGGCGCCGGCTGCACCTCACGCCGGGGATGACCGGCCCGTGGCAGATCCTGCGCTCCGGCCGCGTGCCGATGCGGGAGATGGTGAGCATCGACTACCTCTACGTCGCGTCGTGGTCGCTGTGGACCGACGTCAAGGTGCTGCTGCGAACGGTGTCGTACGTGCTGGCGCGCGCCGGGGTGTAAGCGCGGGGGCCGCGTCTCGCTGTGTGGGTCGATCAGCCCTGGCGGCCTGCACGCACAGGGCGACGACGACCAGGAGCGCGAAGGCCCACAGCACGACCACACCGCCGATGAAAAAGAGTGACACCGGTCACTGCATCGGCAGCTTCGCCCTTCGACTTGAGCCAGGCGCGAAGGCGCTACACCCCGGCTCGGGAGAAGACGTGGGCCACCGTCCGCAGGAGGATCTTGATGTCCGTCCACAGCGACCAGTTGGCGACGTAGAGGTAGTCGATGCTCATCATCTCGTGCATGGGTATGCGCGCCGACCCGAGCACCTGCCAGTGGCCGGTCATCCCCGGCGTGAGGTGAAGACGGCTGCGGTCGAGCCCGAACACCATGGCGTCCTCCTCCTCCACGAGCGGTCGCGGACCGACGAGGCTCATCTCGCCCCTGAGGACGTTGAGCAGCTGCGGCAGCTCGTCGAGCGACGTGCGGCGCAGCAGACGCCCGACCCTGGTGATGCGCGGATCGTCGGCGATCTTGAACAGGCCCGCCGGCGCACTCCGGTGGCGCAGCGCGGCCTTGAGCTCCTCGGCGTCCGGCACCATCGAGCGGAACTTGATCATTTCAAACCGCCGGCCGTCGCGCCCGACCCGCGTCTGCCTGAAGAACACCGAGCCCCGGCTGTCCAGACGGATGGCGACGGCGATCAGCCCGATCACCGGCGCTATGGCGACGAGTCCCAGTCCGGCGCCGACGACGTCGAGCGTGCGCTTGACCGCCAGCGACGACCGCGAGAGCCCGAAGCGGCGTACCGCGAGCATCGTGAGGCCGTCGAGCTCGTCGAACTCCACGGATGAGCCGACGACCTCGAGCAGCCGCGGAAGCAGGCTGACGCGCAGGCCGGCCGCCTTGGCCATGCGGACGATCTCGAGCGTCGGCGCCTCCTCCGATCCCCCGGGCGCGACGATCACCCGCTGGAGGTTGAGATCGGCGATCAGGGCGTAGAAGGCCTGCTGGTCGCGCAGCTCGGTCGGGTGCGTGCCGTCGGGCAGCGGCACCGTCGCCACCACCTCGGCCTTCACGTGGCTGTCGCGCATCTTCAGCCGGACCCGCTCCGCCAGCGCCGGCTCACCGATGACCAGACACCGTTCCGGCGCCGACCAGCGTCGGGCGCCAAGGCGCGCGGACGCTCGGACACCGGCCAGGAAGAGGAACACGGCCAGCCACAACGCCAGCACGTCCGTCTGATGGAGAAACGCATCCGTGACGAGGTCGTGCAGCAGCCATGCGGACAGGGAGAAGAGCCCGCTGATGTGCAGCAGCTTGGGCATCTCGTCCAGCGTCGAGCGGTTGAGCACCAGCTCGTCTCGGTCGTAGAGGCCGGACAGCTTGTTGACCAGCACGAGGCAGGCCAGGGCCGCCAGGGCCCCCGGCTTGAGCAGCTCGCCGTGGCCGACCCCGATGACGAGCTGCAGTGCTGCTGCCGCCGCCACCGCGTCGCCGCCGGCGAGCAGCCGCCGGTAGATGCCCTCCCGCCGTGCCATGAGGCCCGTGGGCGGCGCCTCGCGGATCGGCAGACTCCGCGCGACCGCGGAGCGCCGATAGATTCGGCCAGGCCGGGGCGCCCGATCGGTGAGTGGGGGTGTGTCTGACTTAGGCAGTTGGCTGAAGGGGTCCACGGTGCACGGACCCGCTGGCTTCGGTGTCGAACAGGGATCTCGTCAAGCGACGACGGCTCCGCTGCCCAAGAGCCGTCCCTCATCTCTCCTAACGACGCCGGAGCGAAAAACTTGCAGGCGCGAGGAGGCCGACCCGAAGGCGTCAACATGCGACCCGCCGCGACAGAGCTTGTCTGTCACCTGACCCCGTGCCTATCATGGCGGCCGATGGTGCGGTAGGAACGGACATCACCTACCGCGAAGTCGGGGCGAGCAGCCCCGGCTGCATCTAGGTGTCAAAGAAGACGGCGGGCTCGGAAATCGATGATGGGCTGGCAGGGCCCTCACGCTCAGGGCGCAGCCTGCGACTTTGGCCAGGCGAGGCGAACGTGAACCAAGTCACAGAGCTCCATCGATACGAATTTCCTCAAGGCGAGTCCTTGGGACGGGCGGGCTTTGGCCTCAATCGCAGCCGGGCGGCTCGGCAGACGACAGGCTCCGACGCCGGCGTCATCCAGCTGCTCCCCGCCGTCGACCTCGCCGACCAGGCGCGCGTCGCGGGCGCAGACAAGGCCCGCCGCCTGGCGCTGCTGGGGGCGGACATCCTCGCGGTGGTCGTCGCGAGCGCGATCGCGGCCCGGCTGACTCGCCTCGAGCTCACCTCCGGAGGCCTGCTCGTCGGCGTGGCGGTCGCGTTCGCGTTCATCCGCCTCACCGGCCTGCACGACAAGGACACGCTCGTGCTCCGGCGCTCCACGCTGGACGAGGCACCGCGGCTGCTCGAGCTCGCCGCACTTGTGGCCTGCGGATACTGGCTGACGCTCCCCCAGGGCCCCGGCCGGGTGCCGCTGCTCGTGCTCACCGTGGCGCTCTTCGCCGTCTTCGTGCTCTTCCGCGCCGGCGTGCGATCGGCTCTGCGCGCGCTCACTCCCGCGGAGCGCTGCCTGTTCATCGGCGACATGAAGGTGGCCGAGGACGTCCGCAACAAGGTGCGGGAGGGTCGCGCCAACGCGCTGGTGATGGGGGCCATTCCCCTGCATCACTCGGCCACGGCGGACGACTTCGGCGGTGTGGCCGGCCTTCGGCGCATCGTCGAGCAGGCGGACGTCAGCCGCGTGATCCTCGCGCCCGTCAGCGACTCGGGCGCCGACACCCTGGAGCTCGTGCGCGTCGCCAAGGAGGCGCACGTGCGTGTCTCGATCTTCCCTCGCCTGTTCGAGGTCATCGGGACGGCGGTCGAGTACGAGGACCTCGAGGGCCTGACGCTCATGGGCGTTCGCCGGTTCGGCCTCAGCCCGTCCGGGCGCCGGATGAAGCGCGCGTTCGACCTCTTCGGCTCCGGCCTCGCGCTGCTCGCGTGCGCTCCGCTGATGGCGGTGATCGCGCTCGCCATCAAGCTTGGCAGCGAGGGGCCGGTGTTCTTCGCCCAGACGCGCGTCGGCCGGGACGGGCAGCGCTTCAAGATCCTGAAGTTCCGCAGCATGGTCACCGAGGCCGAAGCCCTCAAGGAGAGCCTCCGCGAGCACAACGAGACCTTCGGCCTGTTCAAGATCGCGGCCGATCCCCGCGTGACGCGCGTCGGGCGGCTGCTGCGCGGGACGTCCCTGGACGAGCTGCCGCAGCTGATCAACGTGCTCCGGGGCGAGATGAGCCTCGTCGGGCCGCGACCGCTCGTGGTCGACGAGGACGATCTGGTGCTCGGCCTCGACCGCCAGCGTCTGCACCTGACTCCGGGGATGACCGGGCCTTGGCAGATCATGCGCTCAGGCCGGGTGCCGATGCGCGAGATGATGAGCATCGACTACCTCTACGTGTCGAACTGGTCGCTGTGGACCGACGTCAAGGTCCTGCTGCGGACCGTCTCCTACGTCGTCGGGCGTCGCGGTCTCTGAGACGCGCGCCGGTCCCAGAGGCGGTCTGTCAGACGCGCGACATCGGGCGCGGGCCCGACTTCGGCGCAACGACCACCAGCTTGGCCCGATGCTCCCGCGTCCGAGGCGGGGCGTCGCCCTGATCGCCCTCGGCAGCGCTGCGACACAGCGCCAGCGCGACGACGCATCCGGTCAGCCACACAACGATCAGGCATCCGATCAGGATTAGCAGCAACATGGTCTCTGTTTCCCTCAAACACCAGGATGCCCTGCGTGGCGGCGGATCAGTCTTGACCTTCCTCTTATCCGGATGAGGTCTGCGAGCCCCGGAGAGCCCGGGGCTCGCAGACGGACCTACTTGACCTCGACGGCGGCGCCGGCCTCCTCGAGCTCGCCCCGGAGCTTGTCGGCCTCGTCCTTGTCGACGCCCTCCTTGATGGGCTTGGGCGCCTCGTCGACGAGGGCCTTGGCCTCCTTGAGGCCGAGGCCGGTCGCCGCGCGGACGACCTTGATGACCTGGATCTTCTTCTCGCCGGGGCCCAGCAGGACGACGTCGAAGGCGGTCTGCTCCTCCACCTCGGGGGCGGCCTCGCCGCCTCCGCCGCCCGGGGCCGCGGGGGCGACCGCGGTCGCCGACACGCCGAACGTCTCCTCGAGCGCCTTGATGCGCTCGGAGAGCTCGAGTACGGAGATGGACTTCAGCTCGTCGATCCACTCAGCGGTGCTGGCCATGATTTCTGGTGTCCTTTCAGGGGTCGGGAAGGGGTTCTAAGCTTCGGAATCTGGGGTCTCGGGCGCCACGAGGCCCTGCTCGGCCATCTGCGCCAGCTGACGCCCGAGGCCGGAGATGAGGTTGCTCAGGCCGCCGGCCAGGCCGGCCAGCGGCGAGGCCACCATGCCGACGAGGCGCTGGTAGAGCACGTCGCGCGAAGGCAGCCGCGAGATCGCGGTGATCTGGTCGGACGTCAGGACCTCGCCGCCCATCCAGCCGCCCTTGAACGTGAGCAGCCCGGAGGCGCGATTGAAGTCGGCGATCGCCTTGGCGGCCGTCGCCGCGTCGCCCTTGACCAGGGTCAGCGCGGTCGGGCCTTCGAGGAACGCCTTCAGGCCCGGCACGCCCGCCTGGTCGGCGGCGCGCTCGGTGAGCGTGTTCTTGGTGACCCGGAACGTGGAGTCCGCGTCGCGCAGCCTCGTGCGCAACTCGGCCGCCTGGGGCACCGAGATGCCGCGGTAGTCCACCGCGAAGACGGCGTCACTTTCCTGGATCTGCCCGGCCACCTCTTCGATGACCGCGGCTTTGCGGGTCCTGTCCAATGTGCTCCTCTCCTATCCGGGGCTTAGCGCCCCTGCGGGCCGCCCGGAGTCTGTGGGGGAAGGCGGTCCGGCCTCTGGCGGTCAGGCCGCGGGCGCTCCCGACTCCATCAAGTCCTTCGTGCGCGAGGGGTCCACCTTCACGCCCGGGCCGTGCGTCGAGGCGAAGGTCACCGTGCGAATGTACTTGCCCTTGGCGGCGGAGGGCCTCGCGCGGATGATCTCCTCGATCACCGCCTGGTAGTTCTCGAGCAGCTGCTCGGCGGGAAACGACGTCTTGCCCAGGGAGAGGTGCACGATCGCGGTGCGGTCGGTGCGGTACTCCACCTTGCCCGACTTGGACTCCTCGACGGCCTTGGCGACGTCCATCGTCACCGTGCCGATCTTCGGGTTGGGCATCTTGCCCTGGGGACCGAGGATGCGACCCAGACGGCCGACGATCGGCATCATGTCCGGCGTCGCGATGGCGACGTCGAAGTCGGTGAAGCCCTCATCGGAGATGCGCGTGGCGAGATCCTCGGCGCCCACGTAGTCGGCGCCGGCCTCCTCAGCCTCCTTGGCCTTCTCCCCGCGGGCGAAGACGGCGATCTTGACGTCCTTGCCGAGCCCGTGCGGCAGCGCGACGGTCCCGCGCAGCTGCTCGTCCGCGTGGCGGACGTTCAGGCCCGTGCGCAGATGGACCTCGAGCGTCTCGTCGGCCTTGGAGGGCTTGACCTCCTGGACCAGGCGGATCGCCTCGGCCGGCTCGTACTCGCGATCGCGGTCGATCTTGCCGCGCGCCTCGAGGTACTTCTTGCCGTGCTTGGCCATTACGCGACCACCTCCACACCCATCGAGCGGGCGGTGCCCGCGATGATCTTCTCGGCCTGGTCGACGTCGTGCGCGTTGAGGTCGTCGAGCTTCTGCTCGGCGATCGCCCGCAGCTGGTCGCGCGTGATCGTGCCGACCTTGAGGCGGTTGGGCTCGCCGGAGCCCTTCTCGATCCCGATGGCCTGGCGGATCAGCACCGCGGCCGGCGGGGTCTTGGTCACGAACGTGAAGGAGCGGTCCTCGAAGACCGTGATCACGACGGGGATCGTCGTGCCCAGGTCGTTGGAGGTCGCGGCGTTGAACGCCTTGACGAACTCCATGATGTTGATGCCGTGCTGGCCCAGGGCCGGGCCGACGGGCGGCGCCGGGGAGGCCTGGCCTCCGGGCGCCTGCAGCTTGATGGTTGTGAGGACCTTTTTCATACCTTCTTCACTTGGTCGTAGCCGACCTCGACCGGCGTCTCGCGCCCGAAGATCGAGACGAGGACCTTGAGCCTGGCGGCATCCTCGTTGATCTCGGCGATCTCGCCGGAGAAGTCTGACAGGGGGCCGGAGATGACCTTGACGGTCTCCCCGATCGTGAACTGGGCACGGCTCGGCGCGCGCACGGCGACCTCGCGGTGCAGCAACCGGTCGACCTCGACCTGGGTCAGGGGGATGGGCTCGTTGGTCGCCCCGACGAAGCCCGTGACGCCCGGCGTGTTCTTGACGAGCGACCACGAGTCCTCGTTGAGCTCCATGTTGACCAGCACATAGCCGGGCATCGTGCGCTTCTCGACGGAGATCTTCTGGTTGTCCTTGAGCTCCTGGACGGTCTCGGTCGGGACGACGACCTGCCGCACCCGGCGCTGCTGCGACAGGGAGACGACACGGTGCTCAAGGTTCTGCTTGACCTTGTTCTCGTGCCCGGAGTAGGTGTTGATGACGTACCAGCGGAACATGGTGTCTCGTTACAGGAGGGCGTTGATGAGGGGCTGCCAGAGGGCGTCCATCAGACCGAGCCAGACCCCGGCGATGACGACGAAGCCGAGCACCACCGCGGTGGCCTGGAAGACATGCTTGCGGTCCGGCCACTGCACGCGGCCGAGCTCGTCGATGCAGGCGCGCAGGAAGCTGAGCACCTTGCCGCGGTCCTTGCGGCCGGCCACGTCGACCTCGGATTCCTCCTCCTGCTCGCCGCGGCCGCGGCGAGGCTTGGGCTGGAGGTCCGGGGGGAGCTCGATCTCGTTCGGCGCGCGCTGGTCGTAGTCGGCGCCGACGTCGATCTCCTCGCCGGCGGGGCCGCGATCGGCGCCGGTCTCGGCGGCCTTGGCCTGATCGACGTCGGGAGCGGCGTTCTTGAGCGGGTCAGGGGCGGGCGCGGGATCCGTCAGCCCGGACTCGTCGACGGCCGGATCGTCCAGGCCCATGTCCTTCGCCCGCGAAGCGCGCGCGGAGCCGCCGCCGGGCTTGCCGGCCGAACGCCGACGCTGTCGCGCCTTCGAGCGTTGACGATCGCGGGCCACTGCCGTGATCCCTAGCGGGTCTCGCGATGGCCGGTGTGCTGCCGGCACCACTTGCAGTACTTGCGCAGGCCGACGCGATCCGGGTTGTTGCGCTTGGACTTATTCGTCTGGTAGTTCCGCCGCTTGCACTCCTCACATGCGAGGGTGACGGCGATCCGTACATCTCCGCGAGCCATTGAGGCTGACTCCTGTGTTCGGCGCCGGGCAAAGGAAAACCCCGCACCGGCGCGAGGTCGACGCCTCAGGATAGCGACTACGTTGAGGCCGTGTTTGAGATCGGCGGCGGCCGCGA
>JBBQBV010000094.1:0-14539 GCA_038318085.1 Solirubrobacterales bacterium | reverse complement strand
GTGATCAGCTCGCCGACGCGGTCGCGGTACTCCTCGAACATCATGTCGCGCTCGGCCTCGCGGATGCGCTGCAGGATGACCTGCTTGGCGGTCTGGGCGGCGATGCGCCCGAAACCCTCGGGCGTGACGTCGGCGGTCTTGATCACGTCCATGTGCTCGAGCAGGCGCTCGAGCGGGATGTCGGGCGCCTCGGGCACGACGACCTCGCCCGTCTCGGGGTCCACGCGCCGCATGCCCTCCTCGAAGGACGCCTCGGCCTCGACGGCGTCGAGCAGGTCGTCCTCGAGCTCCTCGGGGATGATCAGCCGCTCGACGCGGAACTCGCCGTCCTCGCGGTCCATCGTGACGCGCGCGTAGCGAGCCGAGCCCGGCTGCTTCTTGTAGGCCGACAGCAGCGCGTCCTCCAGCGCGGCCATGAGCTTCTCCTCCGAGATGCCCTTCTCGCGCCCCAGCGTGCGTACGGCTTCGACGATCTCCTGCGACATGATTCAGTCCTTGACCAGGTGGGAACGGTGGATCTCGGCGTAGGGGATGCAGACCACGCCGGTGTCGGCGGCGACGGTCACCTCGGAGTCGGTGGCTCCGAGCAGCTCGCCGGTGAAGCTGGTGCGCCCGTCATGGTCTCCACGCGTGCGCACGCGAGCGCGCCGGCCGAGGTAGCGGCGGAAGTGCTCGGGCTTTACGAGGGGGCGCTCGGTGCCCGGAGAGGAGACCTCGAGCGCGTAGCGCGCGCGGATGTCCGGGAGCAGGTGCGTGACGCGCTCGCACAGCGCGAGGGTCACGCCCGCGGGGTGATCGATGAAGAGCCGGACCCGCGTGCCGCCGAGAACCTCGGCAAGCAGCACTTCGACATCGGGCTCGGCCGACGCCAGGACGGCTTCCACGCGTTCCTGGATGCTGCTCATCTGGGATCCTCCTCTCGATCCTGACAAAGAAAAAGCGGGCTCATGCCCGCTCTTCAAGGCCTCGTGGCCCAACGAAAAGTGTCCGATCAGCATAGCACCGGGGGGTCCGCGCAACCCCGGCCTTAGCCGGTCGTTAAGGGCCCGAAATGACCGCCGGGCGGCGCAGCGCGCGCACGGCGCCGAACGCCGCGAGCACCACGCCGGCCAGCAGATAGACCACGGCGGCGTCGCCGCCAGGCCAGTGCAGGTGCAGCCCCTCCCCCACGAAGAAGATGCCGAAGGTGGTCAGCAGCGCGCCGACGGCGAACTTCAACTCGGTCTCGGGGATGCGCGAGAGCGGGCGCCGCAGCCACGCACCGGCCACGGCGACGAAGAGCGCGGCGGCCACCGCGCCCGCGATCGCCGGCCCCGGCCCCGACGGCCGCTGGGCGAGCACGCTGACGATCAGCACGATCTCGAGCCCCTCGAGAAAGACCCCCTTGAAGGCGACGGCGACGGCGACCCAGTCCGTCGCCGGTGCGGACGCCAGCTCGGCCGACACCTGGTCGAACTCCCCCTCCGAAGACGAGCGCGCCTTGCGACCGGCGAGCCGCAGCACGTTCTTGCGCAGCCAGTTGAGGCCGAACCACAGCAGCGCGGCGCCGATGACCAGCCGCAGCGTCGTCAGCGGCAGCCGGGCGAGCAGCACCGGACCGAGCAGAATCGCGATCGCCGCGCACGCGACGACGGCGCCCGTCGCGCCGAACCAGGCATCGCGCCAGCGGCGCGTCGACCCGACGGCGAGCACGATCGCCAGCGCCTCGAGCAGCTCGACCAGGACGGCAAGCCCCGCTCCCGCGGCGACGAACACGGTGTCCACCCCGCTGAGGATAGGTCTGCGCTCGCCGAGCGGCTCTGAACGGCATAAGCTCTCCGCCATGATCGGATTCATCATCGCCGGCCTCATCATCGGCCTGCTCGCTCGCCTGCTGCTGCCCGGCCGTCAGAGGATCGGCCTGCTGTGGACGCTCCTGCTCGGCGTCGCAGGCTCCATCATCGGAGGCGTCATCGCCAACCTCATCGGCAGCGGGGACGTCATGGAGCTCAACGTCATCGGGTTCGTCGTCGCCGTCCTCGCCTCCGTCGCGCTGCTCGCCGCCGCCGAGCGCTCAGGACTGGGCGCCGGAGGGCCGCGGCGCGACATCCGACGTTGACGCCGAAACGGCCTCTCGTGGGCGCCGCCGAGCTCGGCGCGCACGAGAGGGCCCGTTCACTGGGTGAGGGTGTCGCTGCCTCGCCTATCCGAGCCGGCTGCTGCATGCGATCGATGAGGCGCTCGATGCATGGCCGCTACTCAACCGGACCGCGTGCGTTCCCGCATCGTCCTCGCGGACGATCCGTGCTCATCCCTGCGAATGATCTGGCGGGTCAGGCCGCGTGCCGGCGCGAGCGGTCGCGGTACTCGCGGTAGTCCGCGCGGTCCGGGCGCAGGCTGCAGGCGAGTGCCAGCGGCTGCCGCGCCTCGGCGTGACGCCCCTGCAGCTGCAGCGCACGGCCGAGGCAGAACAGCGCGTAGTGGTTGGTCGGGGCGCGCTCGACCACCGCGGAAAACTCCCGCTCGGCCTCGGGGAACCGGCGGGCGCCGAACAGCGCCCGGCCGAGCGCCTCGCGCACTGAGGTCTTGTCTGGCTCGAGGTCGCGCACGCGCTGGAGCGGGACGGCGGCGGCGTGGTGGTCACCGTCCTCCAGCAGGCGCATGCCGCGCTTGTAGAGGTCGTAGGTGGAGTCCATCGGTACGTGGGCGTCAGTGTAGACCGCGACCGGTTCCGCGCAGGCGCGGCGGCAGCGCGAGCCAGGCACGCAGCCGCCCGGCCGGCCCGCGGCCCCGAGCCACGGCGCGGCGCAGACCGCGGCGCTGCGCGGGGGTGGGCCCCGAGCCCGGCGCGGGTGCGTAGCGCGCCGCGCGCACCGCACGGACGTACCCGGCGGCCGACGGCGTGGCGCCGAAGCGCGCCTCCAGGGCGCTGAGCGTCGTCCCGGGCGGGGACGGACCGCCGGCGACGCGCAGCGCGCGCTCGAGCTCCGTCGCCGGCGTGGGCCGGGGGCGCCCGCGCCGCGTCCACAGCCACCAGGCCGCAGCGGCCAGCGCCGCCGCCCCGCCCCCGCCGAGCCCGATCAGCGCCCAGGACGCGCCGGTCCCCTCCGCCGGCCCGGGAGCCGGGCTTGACTGCGTGATCCCGATGTCGCGCAGGTCGCCGCGCCCTGCCGACGGCGACCCGGTCAGGGCCTGCGAGCGGGGGGGCGCCGCGGCCGGCGTCGGGTCGAACACGACCCAGCCCGCGCCTTCGAACCACGCCTCGACCCACGAGTGCGCGTCCACGTCGCGCACGACGTACTGCTTGGTGTTGCGATCGTAGGAGCCGGGCGCAAAGCCCGTCGCGACCCGGGCCGGGACCCCGCCCATGCGCAGCAGCAGCGCCATCGCACCGGAGTACTGCTGGCAGAAGCCCGCATGGGAGTCAAAGAGGAAGCCGTCGAGCGTGCGCGACGCGGCGGGCGGGCTCTCGTCGTAGCGGAAGCCGTTGCCCAGATAGCGCCGGATCGCCTGCACGTAGTCATACGGCGTGGCCGCTTCGCGCTGCAGCCGGCGCGAGAGCTCGTACAGGCGGCGCAGGTTGGAGTGCCTCAGGGCCGGCCGGGCAGAGTCGTGCGAGCCGTAGCCCACGATCCGCGGCGTCCCCTTGAAGAAGGTGGGCACGAAGACTTGCACGGGGCGCGGGATCCCGCGAAAGGGCGGGCTGATCGCGTTGAAGGCCGTGTCGCTCGCCAACTGCGGGGCGTATCCGGTGCCGGCGGCCTCGAGCTCGGCGGCGCTGGGCTCGGGGACGAACACCTGCGCGCGATAGGTGTCGCCGCGGTGGATCGACCGGCCGGCCGACCAGATGCCCGGGCGCAGCAGCTCCGGCGTGCGCCCGGGCATCTTCACGCTGGCGGCGACGCCGGCGATCGGCAGCGTCCGCGAGCGCAGGTTGCGCACCGACACGTCGATCTGAAACGACCACGCCCGCACCCGTTCGGGGTCGACGCCCTCGTGCCCGCCGGCCGCGGGGGTGACGCCGGCCAGCACAGGGTTGCGCACCCACTCGGTGCCGTCGAAGAGGTCGAGGTCCTCCGCCTTCCAATACGCGCGCTGGCGCGACGTGATGCGCAGCAGCTCGCGTCCGTCGCGCGGCCACACGAAGCCCGCGTAGTCGTGGTCCCAGTCAAAGCTCGCCGCGTGCGCCCCCGCGGCCCCCTGGATGAAGTCCTCGTAGTCAAACCACGGCCGGCGCGTGTCGAGCGCCGGGGCCGCCACGAGCGCGACGACGGCCGCGGACGCCGCGAGCGCGACGGCACCGGAGAGCTCGCCGGCGCGCACCCGCCCCAGGCACCAGAAGGCCAGCACGAGGAGCGTCAGGGCCGCCCCCCGCAGGAACCCGAACTTGAGCTCGAGCGCGACCGCGGGGACCGCGTAGAGCCCGACCAGGGCGACCAGCGCCCCGGCGCGGAACCCGGTCGCGCCGTCACGGCGCGGCCAGAACGCGAGCAGGCCGGCGGCGAGCGCGAGCAGCGTCCCGCCGATTGCGATCACCAGCCGCAGCTGCGCGTCGAGGCCGTCGTAGGGGATGCGGGCTCCCGCGACGGCCGCCGTCCCCGAGCTGATGTCCGACGCCAGTGCACCCCAGCGATCCGGTCGCAGCCGGCCGAGGGGGACGCCGCCGGCGAGCAGGGCAAGCGCGAAGCCGGCGACGATCACCGACCCCATCGGCGCGCGGCGTCCGCGCGCCGACCGCAGGGCCAGGCCGGTGCCGGCGGCCACGGCGATGGCCAGAGCCTCGCGGGCCGGGTCCACCGGCTCGACCATCGCCATCCAGTGCACCACCCCGAACGCGCACAGCGCGGTGAACGCGGTCGCCAAGGCAGCGAGGGGCGGGGAGGCGGGCCGGCCGGTGTCGACCTGGCCCGCCGCCGTGGTCACGCCATCACCGCCTCCATCGCCGCGGCGCCGCCGGCGCGCATGCCGAGGTAGCCGAGGCAGCCCGCCACCTCGAGCACGGAGCGCCGCCCGGGCAGCTCACCGGGCAGGACGAGCACGAGGCCCCCGGGCGTGCGCCCGAGACCACGCGGGGGCCGGTCCACGACGCGCGCGGACACGAAGACGATCAGCCCGCGGCGGTTCTGCGCCGCGACGAGCGACGGACCGCGCACGGCGTCGAGCAGCGCCAGGCGCACGTGCGACGCGGGCCAGTTGCCCAGGTCGGGCTCGGTGACGACGGCCCGGCGGTCGCCGGGCAGCAGCAGCCCGCAGCCCGCCCGCTTGGCGAAGTGCACGACGAGCGATCCGGCGGCGCGCACCGCGGCGTCCAGATCCTCCGGCGTCCGGGGCCCGCGCGGGTCGAGCACGACCAGCGGCCGCGAGTCGGCCTCGGAGATCAGCTTGCGCTCCATCATCTCGCCTCCGCGGGCGACGCTCGCCCAGTGGATGCGCGACGCCGGCGATCCCTCGACGTGCTGGCGCAGCCCGTCGACCTCGGTCTCCGCGGTCGCCGTCAAGAGCATGCGGGCGTGCGCGCCGGCGTCTTCGCCGCCCGCCGCGCCGGTGCGCACGGGGTGCAGGCGCGGCAGCACGAGGACCTCGTCGTCGTCCCCGGCGCGGATCGTCCGCTGGGCGAGGCCCAGCGGGTCGCGGAGCACGAGCACGGGCGCCGGCAGCGTCCGGCGGCCGCGGCGGCCGAAGCTCGCCTCGATGCGCACGCGCGAGACCCGCCGCCCCGCGGTGACCGGGGCGGGCTGGTCGAGCAGCGGCTCGTCAAGAAAGCCCGGCGGCAGCGGCAGGCGCCCGGCGCGCGCCTCGACGACCACCGTCAGCGGCTCGCCTTCCATGACGCTGCGCGCCCGGAGGGTTCGGTGCACGCTCGCGCCCCACGACCCGAGCGCGACCCAGGCCGCCGCGCCTGCGCCGAGCACCGTCAGCGCAGCACCGGTGACGTAAAACGGCTCGGCGTCGAAGGTCCCCGCGACCAGCAGCAGCAGGATTCCGAGGGAGGCGCAGCCGGCGGCCGAGCGCACGCGGGTCCTTCCTCAGAGCGCCGGGGTCGCGGCCACCGCGTCGGCGACGACCTCCTCGCGCGTGGAGCCGGCGGCCTCCGGGATGAGCATGATCCGGTGCCCGAGCACCGTCTGCGCGAGCGCCTGCACGTCGTCGGGCAGGGCATGGTCGCGGCCGAGCACGAGCGCCTTCGCCTTCGCCGCGCGCAGAAGCATCAGCCCGGCGCGCGGCGACGCCCCGAGCTCGACCCGCTCGTCCTCGCGCGTGCGCCGGATGAGGGCGACGATGTAGTCGCGCAGCGCCTTGGACGCGTGCACGCGGCGGGCGGCGTCCTGGGCCTCGAGCACCTGCCGGTGGTCGACGACCGCCTCGAGGTCGAGCACCTTGTCGCCGCCCTCGTGGCCGGCGAGCATGCCCGCCTCGGCGTCCGCGCTCGGGTAGCCCATCGACAGCCGGAACATGAAGCGGTCGACCTGCGCCTCGGGCAGCGGGTAGGTCCCCTCGTACTCGACGGGGTTCTGCGTCGCGAAGACCATGAACGGGCGGGCGAGCTCGTGGGTGTGCACGTCCACGGTCACGCTGCGCTCCTGCATGCACTCGAGCATGCCCGACTGCGTCTTGGGCGATGCCCGGTTGATCTCGTCGACGAGCACGACGTTGGCGAAGATCGGGCCGGGCCGGAACTCAAAGCGGGCCTCGCGCTGGTTGTAGACGTTGGTGCCCACGATGTCGGCGGGCAGCAGGTCGGCGGTGCACTGCACGCGCGCGAACTGGCAGGCCAGCGAGCGCGCGAGGGCGCGGGCGAGCGCCGTCTTGCCGACGCCGGGGTAGTCCTCGACGAGCACGTGACCCTCGGCCAGCAAGGCGACGACGACGTCGTGCAGGACCTCGCCGCGGACCTGCACGGCCCGTGAGATGTTCTCCGTCAGGCGACGGGCGACCCCGGCGGCGACCTGGATCTCCTCGCCGCCGACCGTCCCGGCACCCTCGACTGGCTCCATCAGCGGCCTACCTTCATGTCGCTCGCTAAACGCCGGTTCAAGACGAGGTCGAGGATGGCGCGCGCGACGGCGGGTTTGGCGGCTCGCGGCACGGCGGCGTCCCCGTCGGCCGTCACGAGCGTGACCGCGTTATCGGGGGCGTCGAACCCGATGCCGGGGGCCGAGATGTCGTTGACGACGACGGCGTCGAGGCCCTTGCGCTCGAGCTTGGAGCGGCCGTAGGCGACCGCGTCCGCCCCGGACTCCGCCGCGAAGCCGACGAGCAGCTGCCCGTCGCGGCGCCGGGCGGAGAGCTCGCAGAGCACGTCGCCGGTGCGCTCGAGCTCGAGCGCCAGCGCCTCACCCTGGGCGTCCTTTTTGATCTTGCCGGCCGTGGCCCGGACCGGTCGGTAGTCGGCGACGGCCGCGGCCATGAGCACCACGTCAGCGCGCGCGAAGGCGGTCAGGCAGGCGTCGCGCAGCTCGGCGGCCGTCTGTACCTCGACGTAGTCGACGGCCGGGTTGCGCGGCAGGGAGACGTTGGCGGCGACGACGGTCACGCGCGCGCCCCGGCGAGCCGCCTCGTCGGCCAGCGCGAAGCCCATGCGGCCCGAGGACCGGTTGCCGACGAAGCGCACGGCGTCGATCGGCTCCCGCGTGCCGCCGGCGGTGACGAGGACCTCGCACCCGTCGAGGTCGCGGTGGGCGAGGGCGGCCTCGACGGCCTCCAGCAGCGCCGGCGGCTCGGGTAGTCGGCCCGCGCCGTACTCGCCGATCGAGCCCAGCGCCCCGGTGCCCGGCTCGAGCACGGCGGCCCCGCGGGCGCGCAGGCGCGACACGTTGTCCTGCGTGGCGGGGTGCTCCCACATCGCGTCGTTCATGGCCGGTGCCACGATCAGCGGCCGGCGGCACGCGAGCGCCGCGGTGGTGAGCAGGTTGTCGGCCAGGCCCGTCGCGAGCTTGGCGATGGTGTTGGCCGAGGCCGGTGCGATCAGCAGGACGTCCGCGTTGGCGACCAGCTCGAGGTGCGAGAGCGGATCGTGGGCGGGCACGGGCTGGCCAGGGAAGGCGCCGCGCAGCGGGTCGCGCTCTGACTCCTCGATCAGCACCGGCGCGCCGGTGATGCCGGCAAACGAGGCGGTCCCCACGAAGCGCGTGGAGGCCTCGGTCTGGATCACCCGCACGCCGTGCCCGGCCTTCATGGCCAGGCGCGTGAACTCGAGCGCCTTGTAGGCGGCGATGCCGCCCGTCACCCCGAGGAGGATGCGGGCCATCGCCGGTGGCTAGCGGTAGCGGTACTTGATCTTGCCCTGGGCCGTCTCCTCCAGGGCGATCGTGAGGTAGTTCTTCGACACCGTCTCGACCATCGGCGGCGGGTACTCCTCGAAGGCTCCCTCGCCGAGGTTGTGGTAGTACGAGTTGATCTGGCGCGCCCGCTTGGCGGCGACGATCACACTCGCGTAGTTGGAGTCGACGTGCTCGAGCAGTCGATCGACGCGGGGAGAGATCATGAAGCTCCAGTGTAGCTGCGCACCAGGGCGACGAGCTCGTCCGCCGCGTCCTCGAGGCGGTCGTTGACGACCACGTGCTCGAACTCCCGCTGCGCGGCGAGCTCCTCGCGCGCGGTCGCGAGGCGCGCCTGCATGTCCTCGGCGGCCGTGTCCCCGCGGCCGACGAGCCGGTTGCGCAGCGCGTCCTCGGACGGCGGGGCGATGAAGATGCGCACCGCCTCGGGCATCGTCTCGCGCACCTGACGCGCGCCCTGCACCTCGATCTCGAGCACGACCGGATGACCGGCCTGGGTGCGCCGCTCGAGCTCGGCGAGCAGCGTCCCGTAGCGCCGGCCGGAGTAGCGCGCGTGCTCGACGAAGGCGCCCGCGTCGACGAGCTGCTCGAAGCGCCCGTCGTCGAGGAAGTGGTAGTCGATGCCGTCGTGTTCCCCCGGCCGCGGCGCGCGCGTGGTCGCGGACACCGACAGCTCGAGCTCGGGCACGCGCTCGCGCAGCGTGCGGATCAGCGTCCCCTTGCCGACACCCGACGGACCGGTGATGACAAAGACACGCGCCATGGGGCGCGAGAGTCTGAAGCAGCTAGCGGCGGAGCATCGAGACGAGCTCGTTGCGCTGCCGCTGCGAGAGACCGCCGATGGTCTTGCTCGGTGAGATGCGGCAGCCGGCGAGAACCTTGTTGACCTTGACCCGCCCGTACTTCGGGACCGCCAGCAGCATGTCGAAGACCTTGGCGGTCTCGATGAACTCCGGCGGCTCGAGCAGGAGGTCGTGGATCGAGATCCGGCACGCCTTGAGGTCGCGCTTGAGCTGGGCGCGGCGGGTGCGAATCGTGTTCGCTCGCGCAAGGGCATCCATGCGCTGTTGCAGTGACCTCTCGGGGGCCGCGACGGAGGGCTTGGAGGGCGTCTTCACAGCGGGCGGCACGGGCGGCGAGTCTACACGCCCTCGCCGCGGTTCCAACCAATCCCGCCGAATTCGCCTCGACCTCAACCTGAGGTCTAAACGTCTTCAGGTAGGTGGACACTTTTGGTGCGATTAGCAGGGGCTTTCGGCGCGAGAATGTGCTATGGGCACCCGACCGCGGGTCGACACCAGACAAAAACCCGCAGGTTGCGGGGAATAGCTCGCAGGCCGCGCGGTGCGGGCCCATCAGCGCGTGTCGGCACCCTCCAGCTGCGCGTGGATCTCCTGCAGGGAGAGCACCGGCGCGGCGCCGAGCCGCGCCGCGGCGATCGCGCGCGCGGCCGCCATGCCGCCCGACACCGTGGTGATGCAGGCGATGCCGCGGGCGACAGCGGCGCGGCGGATCTCGTAGCCGTCCGAGCGGGCGGCGGTGCCCGTCGGGGTGTTGACCACGAGGTCGACCTTGCCGTGCTCGATCCAGTCGACCACGTGCGGCGACCCGTCGCCGATCTTGTTGAGCCGCTCGACGGGGATGCCCATGCGCGCGATCGCGCGCGCCGTGCCCGCCGTGGCGACGATGCAAAAGCCGAGGTCGTGCAGCTGCGCCGCGATGCCCACGGCGGCCGCCTTGTCGCGGTCGGTCACGGTCAAAAACACCGTCCCCGAGCCCGGCAGGGCGACGCCCGCCGCGGCCTGGGCCTTGGCGAAGGCCGTGGGGAAGTCGGCGGCGACCCCCATGACCTCGCCCGTCGAGCGCATCTCCGGGCCGAGCAGCCCGTCAGAGCCGTGGAAGCGGTCGAACGGCAGGACGGCCTCCTTGACCGAGACGTGGCCACCCGCCGGGTCCTCGGGCAGGTGCAGGTCGGCGAGCTTTTCGCCGAGCATCACCCGCGCCGCCATCTTGGCCAGCGGGATGCCCGTCGCCTTGCTGACGAACGGCACCGTGCGCGACGCGCGCGGGTTGGCCTCGATCACGTAGACGTCGTCCTCATACAGCGCGTACTGGACGTTCATGAGGCCGACGACGCCGAGGGCCAGGGCGATGTCGGTGGTGAGGCGGCGGATCTGATCGAGCGCCTCGCCGCCGAGCGAATGCGGCGGCAGCACGCAGGCGGAGTCGCCGGAGTGGATGCCCGCCTCCTCGACGTGCTGCATGATGCCGCCGATCCAGACCTCCTCGCCGTCGCAGAGCGCGTCGACGTCGACCTCGATCGCGTTCTCCATGAAGCGGTCGAGGAAGATCCGGCCCTCGGGCCGCACCCGGTCCAGGTAGTCCTGCAGGCCGTCGAGCGCGTAGACGACCTCCATCGCGCGGCCGCCGAGCACGTAGCTCGGGCGCACCAGAAGCGGGAAGCCGACGTCCGGCGCCACGGCGAGCGCCTGCTCGGCAGACGTCGCCGACGCGTAGGGCGGCGCCTTGGCGCCGATCTCTCCGAGCAGCGCCGAGAAGCGCGTGCGGTCCTCGGCGAGGTCGATCGCGTCGACGCTGGTCCCGAGCAGGGGCACCCCGGCGGCGTGCAGGCCGGCCGCGAGCTTGAGCGGCGTCTGGCCGCCGAACTGGACGATCACGCCCTCGGGCCGCTCGACCGCGACGATCCCGAGCACGTCGGAGAGCGTGAGCGGCTCGAAGTACAGGCGGTCTGAGGTGTCGTAGTCGGTCGACACCGTCTCCGGGTTGCAGTTGACCATGACCGCGTCGCGGCCGGACTCGCGCACCGTCATCGCGGCGTGCACGCAGCAGTAGTCGAACTCGATGCCCTGGCCGATGCGGTTGGGCCCCGAGCCGAGGATCATCACGCTCGGCTTGTCACCCCGGCGGATCTCGTGCGTCGCCCGGCGCTCCCAGGCGGAGGAGTAGTACGGCGTCTCGGCGGCGAACTCGGCGGCGCAGGTGTCGACGGCCTTGAACGACCGCTCGCCGGCGAACGGCGCCTGCGGGTCCAGCGCGAGCGCCTGCAATTCCCGCAGGTACCACGGGTCGATCGACGTGCGCGCGTGCACCACCTCCACGGACGCGCCCCGCCCGAAGGCCTCCAGCAGCAGATCGTACCGATCCGCTCCGGGGAACTCCAGGCGGTCGACCAGTTCGCCGAGGTCGCCGACGACGTCGGCGGGCACATCGAGCTCGCGCGAGCGCATGGCCTTGGCGAACGCCTGCTGAAAGGTCCGGCCGATCGCCATCACCTCCCCCACGCTCTTCATGTGCGTGGTCAGGCGGCGGTCGACGCCGGGGAACTTCTCAAACGCGAAACGCGGCCACTTGACGACGACGTAGTCGATCGCGGGCTCGAAGCTCGCCGGCGTGGCGCGCGTGATGTCGTTGGGGATCTCGTCCAGCGTGTAGCCGACCGCCAGCCGCGCGGCGATCTTGGCGATCGGGAACCCGGTCGCCTTGGACGCCAGCGCGCTCGAGCGCGAGACGCGCGGGTTCATCTCGATGACGACGATCTCGTCGGTCTGCGGATTGACCGCGAACTGCACGTTGGAGCCGCCCGTCTCGACGCCGACGGCGCGGATGACGGCGATCGCCTGGTCGCGCAGCTGCTGGTAGAGCTTGTCGGTGAGCGTCTGCTGCGGGGCGACGGTGACCGAGTCGCCGGTGTGGATGCCCATCGGGTCGATGTTCTCGATCGAGCAGACGATCACGACGTTGTCGGCCTTGTCGCGCATGACCTCGAGCTCGAACTCGCCCCAGCCGAGCACCGACTCGTCGATCAGCACCTGGCCGATCGGCGACGCGGCCAGGCCCCGGGCGACCATCCGCTCGTAGTCGGCCCCCGTGCGGGCGATGCCGCCGCCGCGGCCGCCGAGCGTGAACGCCGGCCGGATGACGGCCGGCAGCCCGAGATCGTCCATGTGCGCGAGCGCCTGCTCGACGCTCGTGACGATCGCGTTGCGGGCGGTCCGCAGCCCCGCGGCCTGCATCGTCTGGTCGAAGAGCTTGCGATCCTCGGCGCGGTGGATGGCGTCGTAGTCAGCCCCGATCAGCTCGACCCCGAACTCCTCGAGCGTGCCGTCGTCGTGCAGCGCCTTGGCCAGGTTGAGCGCGGTCTGGCCGCCGAGCGTGGGCAGCAGCGCGTCCGGGCGCTCGCGCGCGATGATCTGGCGCACCGGCCCCGGGAGCAGCGGCTCGACGTAGGTGGCGTCGGCGAACTCCGGGTCCGTCATGATCGTGGCGGGGTTGCAGTTCACGAGCACGACCTCGTAGCCCTCCTCGCGCAGGACCTTGCAGGCCTGGGTGCCGGAGTAGTCAAACTCGGCCGCCTGCCCGATCACGATCGGTCCGGAGCCGAGGATCAGGATCTTGTGCAGGTCGTCGCGCCTGGGCATCAGGCCGCCGCCGCGAACTGGTCGATGAACTCGTCGAAGAGGTGCACGCTGTCGTGCGGGCCGGGGCCCGCCTCGGGGTGGTACTGCACGCAGCCGGCCGCGACGTCGAGCAGCCGGATGCCCTCGACCGTGCCGTCGTAGAGGTTCACGTGCGTGAGCTCGGCCTCGCCGTAGTCCGATTGCAGGCGCTGCCCACCTTCTCCAACGACGGCGAAGCCGTGGTTCTGGCTCGTGATCGCGATCCGGCCGGTGCGCAGGTCCTTAACGGGATGGTTCGCGCCGCGGTGGCCGAAGGGCAGCTTGAAGGTCTCGAGGCCGACCGCCCGCGACAACAGCTGGTGGCCGAGACAGATGCCGAACACCGGCTTGCGGCCGATCAGGACGCGGATCGTCTCGACGATGTAGCCCAGCGCCGCCGGGTCGCCCGGGCCCGGGACCAGGAACACCCCGTCGGCCGGGTGCTCGAGCAGCGTGGCGGCGGCCGTGCTGCAGGGAAACAGGTCCAGCGTGACGCCGCGCGAGGTGAAGCTGCGGATGATCGAGGTCTTGATCCCCGTGTCGAGCGCGATCAGGCGGATGCGCTCCTCCCCGTCGGCGGCGACCGTGTAGGGCTCGTGGACCGTCACCTCCTTCGCGAGGTCGCGGCCGACCATGCTCGGCTCGCCCCGCACGCGCTCGAGGGCCTCGCCGCGCGGCGTCCCGGCGGAGAAGATGCCGCCGGCCATGGCGCCCGCCGCGCGGATGTGGAAGACCAGGGCACGGGTGTCGACGCCGGTGATCGCCGGCACGCCGCACGCCGCGAGCCAGTCGAGCCAGCCGTGCTCGGCGCCCGGGGCGTCGGCCCCGTTCATCGCCTCCCGCATGATCACGGCGCGGGCGTGGACGCGGCCGGACTCCATCGCCTCCGCGCAGACGCCGTAGTTGCCGACGTGGGGGTACGTGAAGGCGATAATCTGGCTGTTGAAGGAGGGGTCGGTGACCGACTCCTGGTAGCCCGACATGCCCGTGGTGAAGACGACCTCGCCGGTCACCTCGTCCGACGCGGCGACCAGGTCGCCCTCGAACGCCGTGCCGTCGCGGAGCAGGACGTAGCCGGAGGCGGCGGTCATGCCGCACTGAGCGCGAACGTGCGCTCCCGGTAGACGACCGACCCCGCCGCGAGCGTGACGAGCACCTTGCCGCGCAGGGTCCGCCCGCCGAAGCAGCAGTTCTCCGAGCGGCTCTCGTAGCCGGCCTCGCCGACTTCCCACTCCGTGCGCAGGTCGACCAGGCAGAGGTTCGCCGGGGCGCCGATGGCGATGGCGGGCAGCGGTAGGCCCATCAGCGCGGCGCCCGCGCTGAGCTTGTCCACCACGAGCTCGAGCGGCAGCACCCCGGGCAGGACGAGGTCGGTGTGGACGGCGGCGAACGCCGTCTCCAGGCCGGTGGTCCCCATCGGCGCCTGCTCGAAGGGCACTTCCTTCTCCTCGCGAGCGTGCGGGGCGTGGTCGGTGGCGATGCAGTCGATGGTGCCGTCCAGGAGCCCGGCGATGAGGGCCTGGCGGTCGCGCTCCGTGCGCAGCGGCGGATTCATCTTCAGCCGCGTGTCGAGGCGCTCCAGCAGCGCGTCGTGCGTGAGCGTGAGGTGGTGCGGGGTCGCCTCGCAGCTGATCTGCACGGAGCGGGCCTTGGCCTCGCGGATCGCGTCGACGGACTCCTCGGCCGACAGGTGCTGGGCGTGGATCCGGCCGCTCTCGTAGCCGGCGATCGCGGCGTCGCGGGCGATCATCGTGGACTCGCTGATCGGCGGGATGCCGGCCAGGCCGAGCCGCGCGGAGACCTCGCCCTCGTGCATCACGCCGG
>JBBQBV010000093.1:0-14551 GCA_038318085.1 Solirubrobacterales bacterium | reverse complement strand
GGGCCCCTGGCCCGGATCGCTGCGAACGATGATGTGGGGCATGTGATCTCTCCTTGGCCTCGTGTGACGGTGCAGGCTCGCGCACGGCGGTCAAGCCCAGGTGAAGCTCGCGTTAAACGCGCTGACTGGCCAGTCAGCCAGCCGCGCGCTAGGCTCGGGGCCCACCCGTCCACTCCGCCAGGAAAGAAGGTCTGCGTGTCCGACTCCGCCACCGCGCGCACCGAGCGCGTCGACTTCCAGGCCACCTCCGACCCGGGCCTGATGGCCTCCGCCGATCGCGGCGAGTCCCAGCTGCTGGGCTACCGCGAGCTCTACGAGCTTTGGGAGCGCCAGCAGTGGCGCACCCAGGACCTCGACTTCAGCCAGGACCGCGCCGACTGGCACGAGCGCTTCGACGACGAGGAGCGCTACGCGCGCATGTACGGGCTGTCGTCGTTCTTCATCGGCGAGCAGCGCGTGGCGGCCGAGCTGGGCCCGATGATGCGCGCGGTCCCCGACGAGGACATGCGCATGTTCCTCTGCACGCAGATCGCCGACGAGGCCCGCCACGTCGCGTTCTTCGACCGCTTCTACGCCGAGGTGGGCGTGCTCGAGTCAGACAACCTGCAGGACCGCCTGGAGGAGAACGCGCAGTACATCAACGACGAGTTCGGCGTCCTCTTCGACGAGATGCTGCGCTCGCGCGTTGACCGGCTGGCGCGCGAGCCCGAGGACCTCGAGACGCTGGTCGAGGCGGTGACGATCTACCACATGGTCATCGAGGGCATGCTCGCCCTCACCGGCCAGCACTTCATCATGGACTTCAACGAGCGGGTGGGGACGCTGCCGGGCTTCGTCGAGGGCTTCACGCGCGTCGCGCGTGACGAGCACCGCCACGTCGCCTTCGGCGCGCGCTTCCTGCGCGACATGGTGCGCCGCGACGAACGCCACCTCGCCGCGATCCAGCGCACGCTCGTCGAGGTCGGGCCGGTCGCCGACGCCGTCCTGCGCCCGCCGTGGATGCAGGGCGACGACGACGAGCAGACGCTGTTCGGCGTGTCGGTGGCCGAGACCCGGGCGTTCGCGATGAAGGCGCTCGAGCGGCGCATGAAGGTCATCGGGCTCGTCGCGGCGTGAGCACGCCCGAGATCGACTTCGACCAGTTCCTCGCCGTCGACATGCGGGTCGGCGTCGTGACGGCCGTCGAGGACTTCCCCGAGGCGCGCAAGCCGGCCTGGAAGCTCACGATCGACTTCGGCCCCGAGGTCGGGGTCAAGCGCTCCTCGGCCCAGATCACCAACTACGCCCGCGAGGCGCTCGAGGGGCGCCGCGTCGTCGCGGTCGTGAACTTCCCGCCGCGGCAGATCGGCCCGTTCGTGTCCGAGGTGCTGTGCCTGGGCGCCTCGAACGGGGCGGGTGAGATCATCCTGCTGCGCCCCGACACCGACGTGCCGGTCGGCGCCCGCATCCACTAGCGCCGCGGCTGCGGAGTCTCCGGCGTCGGGACCGGCGTGGGTGACGGCGTGGGCGTCGCGACGGGACCGGGCGTGGGGGAGGGAGTGGGCTGGGGGCTCGGCTCGGGCGTCGGCTGCGGGGAGGGCTGCGGCTGCGCGGCCGGCGGCGCGGGCTGCGGCTGGGGCGAGGCCGACTCGCCGGGCGGCAGCGCACCCGAGGTCTGCTCCGTCGAGCCTGCGGTCTCGGTCGGGGTGGTCGTGTCGCCCTCGTGCTGCTCGCGCAGCGGCGTGACGGCGGCGACGAGGGTCGGCTTGGCCGCCTTCGTGGTCGTCGGCTTCGGCGTGCGCTTGGCGATCACCTTGCGGCGAGCGGCGCGCGGGGAGTGCGTGGCGGCCGGGCGCGGAGCGACCGGCTGCGGGGTCGAGCGCACCGCGACGGGCGGGGAGTGGGTGGCGGCAACGGCAACGGCCGCGGGCGGCGCGGCCGCGACGGCCACGGGGGCCGTGCGAGCGGTCCGGTCGACCGCGACGTGCTTGGCCTCCACCGCGCCGGCGGCGACGATCGCGGCGGCGGCGAGCCCGGCGGCCGCCTTCGTGGCGAGCGCGCTCGCGCCGGCCTGCAGCGCGGCCCCGCCCGCGGTGGCGGCGGCGGCGCTGCCGCCGGCGGCAGCGGCGGTGCCGCCGCTCGCGGCGGCGGTCGTGCCGAGGTGGGCGAGCAGCGTCTTCTTGAACAGCAGCAGCGGCCCGACGGGGAACACGGCGGCGAGCGCCTTGTTGTTCGCTCGCAGCTGCTTGCGGAAGGTCACGCAGCGGTCGCACGTGCGCAGGTGCCGGCGGACCGGGGCGGTCGTGCGGCGCAGGCCCTCGGCGACCTCGCCGAGCTCGTCGCGCACCTCGTCGCAGGTCAGCAGGCGCGCCTCGGCGGCCTCGGCGAGCGAGACGCGGGCGCGCACCAGCAACGACTTCACCGACGGCACCGTCGTCTCCATCGCCTCGGAGATCTGCTCGTAGGACAGCGCGTCGATCTCGCGCAGCAGCAGCGCGGTGCGCTGCGTCTCGGGCAGGTCCTGGACGTCGGACACGAGCAGGCGGAACTCCTCGCGCCTGTGGACCTTGTCCGCGGTCGTCAGCCCGCCCTCGGAGAGATGGATGTCCATCGAGTCGACGCCGACGGCCTGCGTGCGGCGGAGGTGGTTCAGCGAGCGGTTGCGCGCGATCCGGTACAGCCACGGCCGCACGTTGATCGCCCGCTCGTCGGCCAGCATCGCGTTGAAGGCCGCCGCGAAGACCTCCTGCAGCACGTCCTCGGCGTCCTCGCGCGAGGACAGCATGTGGCGGCAGAACGCCAGCAGCCGCGACTGGTAGCGCGCCACGAGCGCCTCGAAGGCGGCCTGATTACCGCGCCGCACGAGCGCGACGAGCCGCTCGTCCGACTGCAATCTGAGCAGTGGCGAGCGTCCGTGAAGGCCGGCGGCGCCGGCGTGTTGTAGGGCTGAGGCTTCCACGCGTGAAGTGTCCTGCCGCCGTAGGAACAGTCTTGCGGCTGGGAAGTTGCTGGGATCCAGGGTAGCCGTACGATTCGCCCGACCCGCCCGGGTAGACGAACTGGCACAGTCGGCCCTCTTAAAAAGGGCTGCCTCTAGGGGCATTGTGGGTTCGAGTCCCACCCCGGGCACTGATTGTTCGCCCCAGAACTTCGCACGGAGCGGCCGTTTTGGCGCCCTCGCTTGCGTTTGCAGCCCGAATGCTGAAGGGTAGGATTCCAATCATCGTGGAAGCCATCCGGTCCATGCGATTGAAGGCGGTGCACTGCACGAGCTGCGGCGACGCTCGGTGGTGCCTGTTCACGACCGCCAACCCTGAGCGGCCGTGCGATCTGTGCGGCGGCGAGATGAAGGTCGAGCGCCGCAGCCCCGGCGCCGGCCCGCGCAAGCTGGCGCGCGAGCGCCGCAACGGCGGTCCCGGCGTGACGCCGGGCACGCGCGCGCCGCTCGCCGGCTGAGCCCTGCTCGATGGCGGCCGCGAGGCCGCATGCCGCAACGTTGAGCTTGTGTTAGGTGCATCGCGCGAGGCGAGATGCGGCCGTTCCCGGTACTCGGAGCGGCGAAGTGCACCGGGTTGCTGTGTGATCACCGTCACGGATGACCGCAAGTTCCCCGGCCGCGCTGCGTTCGAGGTCGCGGGGAAATCTGGGAATGCGCCTTACGGGGGATCAAATCGTTCGCGCGGCGGCCTTGGCCGCCGTTGTTGTCGTGGCCGTGGTGGTCGCGGTCCTCCTGCTGCGCTCCCCCGGCGACGACTACAAGGTCAAGGCCCGCTTCCAGAACGCCGCCCAGGTCGTGAAGGGCAACCTCGTCCAGACCGGTGGCGCGCCGATCGGCACCGTGGAGAACATCGACCTCACGCCGAACGGCGAGGCCGACGTCACGATGAAGCTCAAGGGCGATTACGCCCCGCTGCGCCGCGGGACGCTCGCGACGATCCGCCAGGCCTCGCTGTCCGGCGTCGCCAACCGCTACATCGACCTGCGCATGGCGCCGCAGAGCGGCGCGAAGATCCCGAGCGGCGGCGTGATCGACCAGGACTCGACGACGACGGCCGTCGACCTCGACCAGCTCTTCAACACCTTCGACCCCGCGACGCGCAAGGCGCTCTCCGGCGTCATCCAAGGCTCCGCGGTCCAGTTCAAGGGCAAGGGCAAGCAGTTCAACGAGGGCATCGCCTACCTGAACCCCTCGCTCGCCGCCTCGAGCCGGCTGTTCCGCGAGCTCAACCGCGACATGCCGCTGCTCGAGCGCTTCATCGTCTCCTCCTCGCAACTCGTGACTGACATCGCCGACCGCCGTGACGACCTCGCCGGTCTCGTCGACGAGCTCGCCACCACGACGACGGCGATCGGCAACCAGAAGCAGGCGCTGGCGGAGTCGATCGGGCGCCTGCCCGGCTTCGAGCGCCGTGCGAACACGACGTTCGTCAACCTGCGCGGCGCGCTCGACGACCTCGACCCGCTCGTGAACGCGTCCAAGCCGGTGGCGAAGAAGCTGCGCCCGTTCCTCGCCGAGCTGCGCCCGCTCGCGCACGACGCGCGGCCGACGCTCAACGACCTCTCGAAGATCATCAAGCGGCCGGGCGCCGCGAATGACCTGATCGAGCTCACCGGCCTGCAGGTGCCGCTGCGCGACGTCACCACGCGCAAGGTCCAGGCGAACGGCAAGCAGCGCGACGGCGCGTTTAAGGCCTCGCAGGACGCGCTCAAGGGCAACACGCCCGAGTTCTCGTTCTTCCGGCCCTACACGCCCGACCTGCTCGGCTGGTTCGACGACTTCAGCCACTCCGGCGTCTACGACGCCCTCGGCGCCGTCTCGCGCGTCGGTGTCCACGCGAACGCGTTCGCGCTCGCGGGCGCCGGCGGCGCCGGTCAGTTCGAGGTCATCCCGCCGGAGCTGCGCGGACAGGCGCTCCAGGCAACGCTCACGCGGCGCCAGAACGACCGCTGCCCGGGCGGCGGCGAGCACGAGACCGACGACGGCTCGGGGCCCTACAAGCCGACCTCCGACTACCCCTGCGATCCGTCGCAGGTGCTCCCGGGCAAGTGAGATGAGGCGCGTCCTCGCCGTCATCCTGGTGCTGGTCGCCGCGGGCGCGTACGTGCTCACCTCGAGTGGCGCGAAGGAGGAGAAGGGCAACCAGTTCACGGTCGAGTTCGACAACGCGTTCGGGCTCGTCAAGGGCGGCGACGTGAAGATCGCAGGCGTGCGCGCCGGCCAGGTCACCGATCTGCGCGTCGACCACAAGACCAAGCGCGCGCTGATCGACTTCAAGCTGACCAAGCTGGGCTTCGGCGACCTCCGCGCCGACACCTACTGCGAGTCGCGCCCGCAGTCGCTGATCGGCGAGTACTTCATCGACTGCACGCCCGGCAAGTCGCCGAACAAGCTCAAGCCGGGGGCGAAGATCCCGGTCGCGCACACCGCGTCCACGATCCCCGCCGACCTGCTCGCCAACATCATGCGCCGCCCGTACCGCGAGCGCCTGCGGATCATCCTCAACGAGCTCGGCGCCGGCGTCGGCGGGCGCGCTGATGACGTCAACGCCACGATCCGCCGCGCCAGCCCGGCGCTGCGCGAGGCCGACCGGGTGCTGGAGATCCTCGCCCGCCAGAACCAGGTGCTCAAGGACCTGACCACCAACGCGGACACCGTGGTCGGCGACCTTGCGAGCAACCACCACAACGTCGGGCGGTTCGTCAAGGAGGCCGAGGACGCGGCCACCACCTCGGCCGAGCGCCGCCGCCAGCTCGCCGAGGGCCTCCAGCGGCTGCCGACCTTCCTGCGCGAGCTGCGCCCGACGATGGCCGAGCTCGGCGCGACCGCCGACGCGTCGTCGCCGTACCTGCGCGACCTCAACGCCTCGGCCGGCCAGCTCACGCGCTTCCTCGACAACCTCGGCCCGTTCTCGGAGTCGAGCCGCGTCAACGTCCGCACGCTGGCCAAGACGGCCGACGTCGCCCGGCCCGCGATCCGCTCCGCGCGCCCGACCGTCGCCGAGCTCACCAAGACGACCGAGAAGGCGCCCGAGCTCGCCAACAACCTCAAGTTCGTCCTCAACGACCTCGACGACCGCAGCCGAGCCGTCGAGAAGGACAAGCGCTCGCCCGGCGGCCAGGGCTACACCGGCTTCGAGGCGGTCCTGTCCTACATCTTCGACCAGATGATGGCGATCAACGTCTTCGACGAGAACGGCCACATCCTCAAGGTCAACCTGTCCGCGTCGGAGTGCAGCGACTACCAGAACGCGGACTCGCTCAGGCGCAAGGAGAAGCAGAGCCCCGGCTTCACCCAGCGGTGCCTCGCCGCCCTCGGACCCAACCAGCCGGGCGTCACGACCGCCGACCCGACCGACACCGGCGTCGACGATCCCGGCGCCGGCCCGCCGGCGTCGGCCAAGAAGCGCTCCAAGAAGTCCAAGGGCGGGGCGCGCAAGCCCGAGGTCAAGAGCAAGAACACGCCCGGGCAGCCCGACCTCAAGAAGGCGCTCGAGCGCCTGCTCGGCGGCGGCGGTGGCTCCAACAAGCCGGCCCTGCCCTCGGCCCCGAACGTGACGGTGCCCTCGGTCCCGCAGCTGCCGAAGGTCCCGGCCGCGCCGAACGTCAACCCCGGAGGCTCCGGCGGCCAGTCCGCCGATCCCAAGGGCCTCCTCGACTACCTCCTGGGACCGTGAAGGGCCGCTCCGCATCCGTGTTCGCCAACCCGGTGCTCGTCGGCGCCGTGACGACGCTCGTCGTGATCGTGGCCGTCTTCCTCTCCTACAACGCCAACAACGGCCTGCCGTTCGTCCCGACGACCTCCCTGAAGGTCCGGTTCCTCAACGGCCAGAACCTCGTCAAGGGCAACGAGATCCGCTCCGGCGGCTTCCGCATCGGCGTCGTCGAGGACATGAAGCCCGTCCAGCTCTCCGCCGGGCAGGTCGGCGCCGAGCTCAAGCTCAAGCTCGACAAGACGATCGGCAAGATCCCCGCGGACTCGCGCTGGCGCATCCGCCCGCGCTCCGCGCTCGGCCTCAAGTACCTCGAGCTCACCAAGGGCCACTCCAGCCGGACCTACCGCGACGGCGACACGGTCGCGCTCGAGCAGACCGCGGTCAACGTCGACCTCGACGAGATCTTCAAGATGTTCGACGCCAAGACGCGCACCGCCAGCCGGCAGAACCTGCGGGGCTTCGGCGACTCCTTCGCCGGTCGCGGCGCCGCCGTCGGGCGCACGGTCGAGGAGGCGCCGCGGCTGTTCGGCCACCTCCAGCCCGTCGCGAGCAACCTCGCCGACCCGGACACGCAGCTGCCCAACTTCTTCAAGGAGCTCGGCGACGCCGCGCGCATCGTCGCCCCGATCTCCATGACGAACTCGCGCCTGTTCACGACGATGGCCGACACCTGGGAGGCGGTCGCCCGCGACCCGGAGGCGCTGCGCCAGTTCATCTCCAAGCAGCCGGCGACGATGGACGCCGGGATCTCCTCCTTCCGCGTGCAGCGCCCGTTCCTCGCCCACCTGACGGCGTTCTCCCACGACTTCTCCGGCGCGACGCACGAGCTGCGCGGCGCGCTGCCCGACATCAACCCGGCGCTCGAGACCGGCACGCGCGTTCAGCGCCGCATGCCCGAGCTCAACAAGAAGCTCGAGGGCACGTTCGCCGCGCTCCAGGACCTCACCTCCGCGCCGTCGACGAACGCCGCGCTCCGCGCCCTCACCGCGACGGTGACGACGCTCAACCCGCAGCTGCGGTTCTACGGGCCCTACGTGACGGTCTGCAACGCGCCCAACTACTTCTTCACCTACCTCGCCGAGCACTTCTCCGAGCCCGACAGCGTCGGCGAGTCCCAGCGCGCGCTCGCCAACACCGCGGGCCAGCAGGACGACCCGCTGGGCGCGATGGGCGCCGACCAGGCGGCCAACGGCCATGAGGTCAAGGGCGGCAACGCCCAGTTCCTGCACGGGGATCCGTACGGCGCGGCGATCACGCCCGACGGCCGCGCCGACTGCGAGGCGGGCCAGCGTGGCTACCCGGAGCGCAATGCCCGCTTCTACGACAAGAGCTTCAAGATCGACCAGGACGCGCGGACGCCGGGCGCCCAGGGCCCGACCTACGCCGGCCGCCCCCGCGTGCCCGCGGGGCAGACCTACACGTCGATCCCCGAGACCGGGCCGTACGCCGGCATCCCCCCGTCCTCGAGCGGTGAGCGATGAGACGGCGCCGACGCACCGGCATCAGCACCTTCACGGTCGGCATGGTGGCGCTCGTCGTCGTGGTGATCGGGGTCTACCTCGGCTTCACGAAGTCGATCCCGTTCCTCCCGCACTACGAGATCAAGGCGGCGTTCAAGAGCGCGAACAACATCCGCAAGGCCTCGCCGGTGCGGATCGCCGGGGTCGAGGTGGGCAAGGTCACCAGGGTCGAGCGCGCGCACAAGGGCGACAACGGCACGGTCGTGACGATGCGCATCAACGACAACGGCCGGCCGCTGCACCCCGACGCGCACTTCAAGATCCGCCCGCGCATCTTCCTCGAGGGCAACTTCTTCGTCGACGTCACCCCGGGCACGTCCGGCAAGGAGGTCGCCAACGGCCACACGTTCCCCGTCAACCAGACCGACACGCCCGTCCAGCTCGACGAGATCCTGACCGCGCTGCAGACCGACAGCCGTGATGACCTCAAGACGTTCCTGCGCGAGTACTCCGCCGGCCTCCGCGGCAAGGGCGGCAAGGGCTTCAACGCGTCGCTCAAGTACTGGAAGCCCGCCTACCGTGACACGGCGATCGTCTCCGAGGCGCTGCTCGGCCAGAAGGAGCACGACCTCTCGGGCTACATCGACCGCGCGGGCGTCGTCGCCGGCGCGCTCGACCGCAACCCCGGCCAGCTGAAGGCGCTGATCACGAACTTCCGCCAGACGGCGGGGGCGTTCGCGCGCGAGAACCAGAACCTCGAGGCCGCGATCGCCGAGCTGCCGCGCACGCTGCGCGCCGCCCGGCCGGCGCTCGACGCGCTCAATCGGGCCTTCCCCGGCCTGCGCGGCTTCGCGCGCGATCTGCGCCCGGGCGTCGAGTCCTCCGGTCCGACGATCGACGTCGCGCTGCCGCTCCTGCACCAGTTGCGCGGCCTCGTCTCGAAGTCCGAGCTGCGCGGCCTGACCGCCGACCTGCGCCCGACGATCCCGTCGCTGGCGAACTTCACCCAGCAGGCGGTGCCGCTCAACCAACAGATCCGCGAGTCCGCCAGCTGCCAGAACCAGGTCATCCTCCCGTGGAGCAAGGACAAGCTGACCGACGACAAGTTCCCGGCGACCGGCCCCGTCTACACGGAGCTGCCGAAGCCGTTCCCGGGCCTCGCGGGCGAGAGCCGCTCCGGTGACGCCAACGGCCAGTGGTTCCGCATCCTGGCCGCCGGCGGCACGAACCTCGTGCAGTTCGCGCCCGGCGTGTTCGGCACGACCGCGCTGCCGCTGCTCGGGGTCAACCCGCCGAAGCCGAACGCCCGGCCGCCGCTGCACAACGACGTGCCGTGCGAGAACCAGCAGCCGCCGGACCTCCGCTCCACCGCCAGCGCCCCGCCCCCTCAGCATCAGGCCAACACGAGCAGCCCCGCCTTCAAGGCGCGCTGGGCGAAGGTGCGCCAGTACGGCATGGACCTGATGAAGCTCTCGCTCAAGCGCGAGGGCCTGGCCGGCAAGTTCAAGGTCGTCGACAAGGACATCACCAAGTCCGACATCAAGGGACTGGCGAAGTGACCGCGATCAAGAAGAACCTCGGCAACTTCGCGGCGATCATCGGCCTGATCGTGATCGCCGGCGGCGTCTCGGCGGTCATCCTCCATGAGCAGCGCCTGCGCTTCCCGTTCTTCCAGCCGAAGCCGTTCAAGCTCAAGGCCGAGTTCTCGACCGCGCAGGCCGTGGTCGCCGGCCAGGGCCAGACCGTGCGCGTCTCCGGCGTGCGCATCGGCGACATCGGCGGCGTCGAGCTCAAGGACGGGCGCGCCGTCATCAAGATGGACATCGACCAGGAGTACAAGGACCTGGTCCATACGAACGCGACGGCGCTGCTGCGGCCCAAGACCGGCCTCAAGGACATGTTCATCGACCTCCAGCCCGGCGGCGGCGACGCGCCGGTGGTCAAGCAGGGCTTCACGATCCCGATCCGCGCGACGCAGCCCGACGTCAACCCGGACGAGGTCCTGAGCGTGCTCGACACCGACACGCGCGAGTACCTCCAACTGCTGCTCAACGGCGTCGGCCACGGCCTCAAGGGGCGCGGCGGCGACCTGCGCGATCTGTTCGCCCGTTTCGAGCCGACCCACCGCGACCTCGCGCGCGTCAACGGCGCGGTCGCCACGCGGCGCAGGCAGCTCAGCCACCTCGTCACGTCGCTCAACGTGCTGAGCAAGGAGCTCGCCTCGCGCGGGGACGACCTCTCCCGGCTCGTCGACTCCTCCGCGGCGGTCTTCGACTCGTTCGCCAAGGAGCAGGCCAACGTCTCGAGCGCCGTGCACGAGCTGCCGAGCACGCTGTCGCAGACCACCGACACGCTCGGGCGCGTGCAGACGTTCGCGGATCTGCTCGGCCCGACGACCGAGAAGCTGCGCCCGGCCGCGCGCGCGCTCGATCCCGCCAACCAGGCCGTGCGCCCGTTCGCCCGCGAGGCGACGCCGCAGCTGCGCAAGAGCATCCGCCCGTTCGTGCGCGAGGCGCGCCCGCTCGTGCGCGACCTGCGCCCGGTCTCCGAGCGCCTGGCCAAGGCGGGCCCGGACCTCACACAGGTGTTCCTGCGTTTCAACCACTTCCTGAACCTGCTCGGCTACAACCCGAACGGCCGCGAGGGCCCCGACCAGGCCACGCGCCAGGAGGGCTACCTGTTCTGGCTGGCCTGGCTGAACCACTCGGCGACCCAGCTGTTCTCGACCTCGGACGCCAACGGCGTGTTCCGCCCGGTCACGATCGCCGCGCCGTGCGCGACGCTGCAGCAGGTGCTGCACGCGCAGCCGCAGCTCGAGTTCACCTCCGTGCTGACGCCGCTGATTACCGACTCGAAGGCCTGCAACGGCGGCAACAGCGGCGGGACGCTGCCGCAGCTCCCGCAGCTGCCCAACCTGCCGACCGGCAAGCAGAAGGGGGGGAACGGCTGATGCAGACCTCCGCCCCGTCGGTCTCGCGCCTGATGGTGATGGTGGGCTTCGCGCTCTCCTGCTTCGGGCTGCTGTTGTTCCTGTGGCTGTCCTTCGGCGGCCCGATCCCGCTCAAGCCCAAGGGCTACCGCGTGCAGGTCGGGTTCCCGGAGGCGACGCAGCTCGGGCTCGAGGCCGACGTCCGCGTCGCCGGCGTGTCGGTCGGCAAGCTGCGCAAGAAGGTCCTCGACCCGAAGGGCAACCGCACGCTCGTCGACCTCGAGATCGATCGCAAGTTCGCGCCGCTCAAGGCCGACACGAAGGCGATCCTGCGCCAGAAGTCGCTGCTCGGCGAGACCTACGTCGAGCTGACGCCGGGCTCGTCCAAGAAGACGATCCCCGAGGGCGGGCGGCTCCCCAACGGCCGCGTCCAGCCGACGGTCGAGCTCGACGAGATCTTCCAGGCGCTGGACCCGACGACGCGCGCGGCGTTCCGCAACTGGCAACAGGACCTCGCCGAGGGCATCAACGGCCGTGGCCGCGACTTCAACGACGCGCTCGGCACGCTGCCCGGCTTCGCCAAGGACGGCGCGGACGTGCTCGCGGTGCTCGACGCCCAGCAGGGAGCGGTCACCCGGCTCGTCAAGAACACGGGTGTGACGTTCGGCGCGCTGACCGAGAACGAGCAGCAGCTGCACAACCTCATCGTCACCGCCGGCCAGGTGTTCGACGCCACGGCGTCCCAGCAGGACGCCCTTGCCGAGACGATCCGGATCTTCCCGACCTTCCTCGACGAGTCCAAGGCGACGCTCATCCGGCTGCGGGCGTTCTCCAAGAACACGGACCCGCTGATCCAGGACCTGCGCCCGGTCGCGCGCGACCTCAAGCCGACGCTGCGCGACGTGCGCGCGCTGTCGCCCGACCTGCGCGCGTTCTTCCGTGACCTCGACCCGCTGATCAAGGTCAGCCGCACCGGCCTGCCGGCCGGCAGCGAGGTCCTTCGCGGGCTCAAGCCGACGCTCGCCGAGCTGACGCCGTTCCTGCAGCAGGTCAACCCGATCCTGCAGTACCTCGAGCTGTCCCAGTCCCAGGTCTCGGACTTCATCACCAACGGCGCCGCGGCCCTCGCGGACACCGAGGCGTCGCCAAGCGGGGGCAACGGGCATTACCTGCGCCAGCTCGGCCCCGTCGGCGCGGAGAGCCTCGCGGTCTATCCCGAGCGCGCGAAGACGAACCGCGGCAATTCCTACCCGGGCCCGCTCGCGCTGTTCGGCGACCTCCAGGGCAAGGCGATCTTCCCGAACTACGACTGCAAGGCCTCAGGCGGCGAGGTGACGCCGTCCGAGGGCAACCCGGGCTGCCGCGTCGCCGCCAAGCAGACCGTCGGCGGGAAGCTGCAGGGCACCTTCCCGCACGTCGAGCAGGACAACTACACCGCCGGCAGGTAGAGCCGCGGCTAGGCGGCCTGGGCGCTGCGCTGCGCGGCTTCGGAGAAGCCGGACAGCAGTGCGTCGGCGAGCCCGCGGTTGCCCGTGACGCTCAGGTCGTCGGTTGCGCCGTCGGGGCCGAGCGCGCGCACCCACGCGGCGATGCTGCCGACGATCGTCGCGGTCGGCTCGCCGTTGCGATTGCGCTCCGCGATCTCGACGCGGCCGTCGCCGATCGTCACCAGGTAGTGGCGCTCGGGCATGTCGCCGTCGCTCTCCACGATCAGGTCGACCGCGCCGCTGAGCCCGGGCGGGGGCTCGAGCAGGCCGGGGGCGAGGCGGAAGATCGCGCCGACGTTGACGTCCTCGCCGGCGCGCGGCGCCGTCCATGTCCAGTCGTAGCCCCACTGCGCGAGCGCGCCGAGCACCGGCATCAGCTCGCGCGAGCGCTCGGTCAGCTCGTAGTCGACGCGCGGCGGCACCTCGCGGTAGCGCTGGCGCGTGAGCAGGCCGTCGGCGACCATCCGGTTCAGCCGCGAGCGCAGCTGCTCCGTCGAGATCCCGGGCAGCACCCGCTGCAGCTCGACGAAGCGCCGCGGGCCGGCCGCCAAGTCACGGATGATCAGAAGGGTCCACTTATCCCCCACGAGGTCGAGCGCGCGAGCATCGGGAGACCACTGGTCATAGGGGTGACGCTTGGGGGGAGGCGCGGCGGGGATGGCGTCGCTCCGTTTTCGGCGGTGGGGCTGGGCTGAGCCAGCATACCCGGTCGTGCGGATCGGCACGGTCAGAAGTTTGCCGCCAGTTCTCTGAGAGGCGCTCGTTGGACGGTGCAGACAGGGGCGTCGATCGACGGTGCCCACTCTTGAACAGACGCGAGGGTGAATCGGCAATGGGCGAACTGATCGATCTTGCACAGCGGAGGGATGCCGTGCATCGCCGGGCACGGGGACGAGAGCCCATGCGCGCGCAGCTGTTCTTCGACCTCGCCTGCCCGTTCACGTACCTCGCCACCGAGCGGGTGGAGCGCGCGTTCTCGCACGTGACCTGGACCGCGGCCTCGTCGGAGACGCTGCAACGGCGCTGTCTCGCCGACGACGGCGAGATGGTGGACCGGATGCGCGCGGCCGCCGAGCTGCGGGCGACCGCGCTGCGGCTGCCGCTCGTGTGGCCGGAGGGCTATGTCAAGCCGGTGCCGGCCGCGATGCGGGCCGCGGCGTTCGCGGCGGAGCAGGGGCGCGGCGGGGCGTTCGTGCTCGCCGCCGGTCGGCTTGCGTTCTGCGGCGGCTTCGACCTCGACGACCCGGAGATCCTCGCGGAAGCGGCCGCGGCGGCCGGCATCCCGCTCGACGAGTGCCTGCACGCGGTGGGCGACGCGCGCCGCGACGGGGCGATGGAGGCTGCGGGCCGGCGCCTGCTGGCGGCGGGTGCGGACCGGCTGCCGGTGCTGCGCATCGGCCGGTCCCTGTTCTGGGGCGAGCAGCGCGTGGGCGCGGCCGCGGCGGCGGTTCGCCAGGCAAGTCCTGCGCTCGCGCGCAGGTAAGCCGTCGCTACGGGCTGACGAGCCCGGCCAGGATCTGCGCATTCATCGCGTCCACGGTGTCGGGACGCTCGGCGTCGTCGGCCACCGGCGCGAGCGTGGCCCACGCGCGGTCGGACTCGTTGAGCAGCAGGTCCAGCTCCGCGTAGGGAGTGTGGCTCGACGGCGTGATGATGAGTTTGTCGTCCATGCCCCGAAGCTAGACGGGCGCTGGCGCGAGCGCACGGGGTGCACGGGGTCGGACCCCCCGACCGGGGGGTAGATTCCCGCCGATGACCACGGAGATCACGAGCGAGTCCACCGCAGTGCACGGGGGCCGCCTGGTCGCCCGCCGCCTCGCCGCCCACGGCGCCACGTTGCTGTTCACGCTCTCGGGCGGCCACCTGTTCTCGGTCTACGACGGCTGCCGCGAGGAGGGCATCGACATCGTCGACACCCGCCACGAGTCCGCCGCCGCCTTCGCCGCCGAGGGCTGGGCGAAGGTGACGCGCGAGGTCGGCGTC
>JBBQBV010000092.1:0-14722 GCA_038318085.1 Solirubrobacterales bacterium | reverse complement strand
CGAGGAGCAGAACCGCCGCCTGCTGCGGGCGCGCGACGCGATGGACCGCACGTACTCAGAGCCGCTCGACGTGCCCACGCTCGCGCGCATCGCCTACGTCTCGCAGGCGCACTTCATCCGGATCTTCCGCGCGACCTTCGGCGAGACGCCGCACCGCTACCTCCAGCGCCGCCGCGTCGAGCGCGCGATGTTCCTGCTGCGCGAGACCGACCGCAGCGTGACCGACATCTGCCTCGACGTCGGCTTCACGAGCCTCGGCACCTTCAGCCGGACCTTTCGCGACGTCGTCGGCGAGCCACCCTCGGCCTACCGCAAGCGCGGAGGCGGCACGGCCGTGCCGACCTGCTTCGGAATGGCGTGGACGCGACCGAGCAGTTTCGGAGAAGCGGACCCTTCGACGCCGAATAGCTTCGCGGCATGCTCAACTCCATCTCCCTCTCCCAGATCTACGTCCTCGACCAGGACGAGGCCCTCGACTTCTACGTCGGCAAGCTCGGCCTCGAGGTCAACACCGACGCCGACCTCGGCTTCATGCGCTGGCTGACGGTCAGCGTGCCCGGCGAGCCTGGCCGCGAGATCCTCCTCGAGACGCCCGGCCCGCCCGCGATGGACGACGCCACAGCCGCGCAGGTCCGCGAGCTCGTCAGTAAGGGCGCGACCGGCGGCTGGATCGGCTTCGCGGTGAGCGACTGCCGGGAGCCCTACGAGGAGCTCAAAGCCAAGGGCGTCGAGTTCACGCAGGAGCCCGTCGAACGCGACTACGGCGTCGACTGCGGCCTGCGCGACCCGTTCGGCAACGCGATCCGGATCGTGCAGCGCGCACCGATGCCGGCTGAATAGCCGGGTCACGGCAAGACGTCGAACTCGACCGGCGGGCCGGGCCGGCCAGCCCGCCGGCCACCTCCTCGACGGCGGCGGAGGCGCCGAGCAGCGGCCGCGCGCCCGAGCGCGTGCGGCCGCCATCGGCGGCCTCCACTAGAAGGGATCCCGGCTGAGAAAGTTGTCCTGCTGGGGGATCGGGAGGCCCTCGCCGAGCACCGGCACCGAGCGGTAGTTCGCGTTGAAGTGCGTCAGCGCGGTCCCGCGGTCGGCGAAGACCTCGAAGTAGTCGCCGATGAACAAGCCGCCGAGGGTCGGATCCGCCTCCGGCTCGTTTGACTCCCTGGTGATGCGCGCGACGCCGGTGGCAGCGCCGAGCTGCGGATCGACCGAGGCGAGCTCGACGTCCTGGCGGTTGTGGAAGGTGCGGTCGTAGCGGTTGGTGTACCAGGCCTCGGCCAGGCGACCGGCCCCATCCTGGCTGATCGTCGGGAAGTAGTTGTCACCCCCTCGCGAGAGCAGCGACGGCTCGCTCCACGTCGCGCCGCTGTCGTCGGAGTGGGTGAGCTTGATCACCGGTTCCTCGCAGACCCTGTCCATCAGGCGGAACTCGCACGCGTCCCAGGTGACGAACACGCGCGGGAGGCCGCCGTTCTGCACGACCTCGTTCTTCGGGTACGTGGCCACCCGGAAGTCGTTCGCGTGCAGGGCGCCGCCGAACGGGATCGCGTTGGGCTCGACCGCGACCACGTGCTCGGGCCCGAACGTCGTGCTGCCGGGCGGAGCGACACGGATCTTGTGGACGAAGGTCTGCGGAGTGCCCTCGAGCTCACCCTGGATCGCGCTCCAGGTGACGTATGTGGAGCCGTCCGGCCCGATCGTGACATCCCCGAACTGGACGTCGGGATCGTTGAGGCTGATCGGAATCGGACGCGTGCAGCGGTTCAGATCGGCAGTGCAACGCACGGCGAGGATCTGCGCCGTGAAGCCGGCCGGGTTCGCGTCGGTGTTCTTGAAGTCCGAGAACACGACCCACACGACATTGCCGGCGTCCCCACTCGAGCCGGCGTAGATCCACTCCTTGTCGTAGAAATGGCCTTCAGGCGCCCGGGCGACGATCCGCCGCCGCGGCCAGCACGAGCCGGCCGTCCCGCCGGGACACGAAGCGAGCGTCTCCGGGTCGCTGCGGTAGACGCCGATCGCGCTGGGAAACAAGTCCACCGGGTCGTAGTTCAGGCTGCCGGCGAACAGCTGGCACGCCTTGTCCGCGACGTCGACCGGATCGCCGCCGGACGGGATGCCGTCGAGGGCGGGCAGCAGGCCCTCGTTGGCCACGGACGCGCCGCCGTCACTGGAGTAGTGCCAGCCCGTGAAGTTCTGCTGCGGATCGAGCAGGCCGCGATAGTCGTTCGTGCCGCCGAGCACCCGGCGGGTGTCGCCGCGGCACGCGGTCACGGACTCCTCGTTCTGCGGAAGGCCGATCTCGTCATGGTTCAACGGCGCCGCGCCGGGCGCGACCGCCTCCCGCGCGGGGGACGGGTGACTGCCGGCCAGCGCGCGCAGCTGCCGGAAGCGCTGCTGCAGCGGCGCGGGTGCGGCGGACGGCCTCGCGATCCAGGCCCTGACCGCGACGGGTTGGGAGGCGTGCTGGAGCGCTCCCGGGCTCAGTGGCTGCTGCGTCCGGGACATCGCCGCGGGCGGAGCCACCCCGAGGGCGACGAGACAGGCCACCCCCAGACTCAGCGGCAGGCTTCGACGACCGTGCATTGCTCCCCCTCTTCGTCCGGTTCCCAGGTGCGGCACGCCGACCCTACGCGGACCGGGCGCCGTGTCAAGCCGTCGGCGCCCGGGGACCGCGTGATTGCAACACCGCCAGAACGCCGCGGCGCCATGGTGCTTGATGTCCGGCGCCTGGTACCCCGACCTCACCCCGCGTCGAGGGCGAAGTTGCGCGTCGCCCAGGCCGCGTTGCTGAGGCTCGGCGTCCCGTTGAACTGGTTTGACCCCCACACCACCGTCGCGTTGTTCGGATCGGGCGTCGCGCCGGAGTAGTCGCCCCAGCGACACGGCGTGCAGGAGAAGTCCTGGTCGATCTGGGTGCCGCTGAACACGGTGATCGGCGCGGTCAGCGTCGACAGCGGCGTCGACGCCCTCCTTGACTGCGAGCCGATGCGGACCTTCACCGCGGAGCTGCCGACGTTGTAGTGCGCGACCGCCGAGGAGCCATTCTTCGCCGGCGAGATCGCGCCGTTGAACACCCAGCTCGCCGGGTCGGAGACCGTGCCGGTCTGCCGCGGCGCGGTCTGCCGCGGGATGATCTCGTACCAGCGCATGACCGAGCGGCCGCCGGGGCCGTTGACGGCGTGCTGCGTCCAGATCGCCTCGGAGGCCGGCACCGCGGGATCGACCACCGCGGTGGCCATGGTCAGTCGCCCGTCGAGGGCCTCGAGGCGGTTGATGGTGCCCGGTTGCGGCACGGTGCCCGGCCCGGCGTAGGACGTGACGTTGACGTTGCCGTCCTGCACGAGGGCGCCCGCGGACGACACGTGCCACACCATCACCTGGCTGGCGGGCGGGTCGTCGGCCGCGACGACGTAGCCGTTGACGGAGGCGGCGGCGGTGTTCGCGGGCTCCATCGTCCCCGTGAGGTTGCCGTCGGCGGTCCGCAGCGGGCTGGTCGGCGACCCGAAGAAGGTGAGCGACGGAGGTGCCGGGCAGGTGGTGATCGTGCCCGCGGCAGGCTTGTTGAACCGCCAGATGTGGCCGGTCGCAAAGGTGCTCCCCTGGAACACGTTGCTCGCGAAGATGACCTGCGAGTTGCTGTGGCCGAGCTTCGGATAGTCGTCGAAGAACGTGCCGGCCGGCCGCCCCATGTCCGTATTGATGCGGTACCGGCACCAGCCGCTGACCAGGTTCGTCGGGTCGGTGGACTTCGAGAACCCGAAGGCCAGGAAGTCGCCCCCGTTGGAAGCGATGTCGTCGGCGAGGTACAACCAGCGCTGCCCCTGCTGGTCCCACTGGACCTGCGGATCAAAGACGCTGTCGCCGTTGCGCCCGACGAAGGTGTCGAGGTCGGCGCTTGAGAGCCGCGAGCTGAGGTTCGCCCGGTCATAGACGCCGACCTTGGAGTTGACGAACTCCACGTACCGCGTCGGGCCGATGGCGCCCGTCGTGTCGGGCGGCGTGCCCTGGTTGCGGGCGGCGTTGTCGGTGGCCATGAGGCCCGGAGCGTTGAGCCCGCCGAAGACCACCGATTGCGGCGTCTTGGAGGGCGTGCTGGGCGGGGCGCTCGCGGCCTGGGCGTCCGCGGCCGCCTGTTGGCGCCGAACGAACGCGGGGTTCTTGTACAGCGGCGAGAAGTCGGTGATGTGCGGCGGCGGCGGGTCGTTGCGCACGGACTCGTTGGCCTCCTGCGCGGGCACGCTGCCGGCGGGCGCGATCCCCGGGCCCGCCGACGCTGTCCCGGGGAGCACCCCGGCCACGACCGCGCCTGTCACGAGCGCCCAACGGAACCTCGGCATGCAGACTCTCCTCGCTTGTAGTGGTCCCTAGCCCTATCCGACGCCGATGCCCCGGTCAAGGCCCAGCGCGACTCGTCGCTTCGTCACGCTGCGCAGCGCCGCCTACGCCCAGGCCTCAAGCGCATCTCCACCGCGATCGACGCGACGGGCACGGCGGACGCGTTTCGCGTGGAAAGCCGCCGCCCGCCCGGCTACGGTCGCTGGCGTGCAACGCGCACTGGAGACCCTGACGTCCGTCCTCGCCGACCCCGCCGCCCCGACGGCGGCGGCGGCGCTGGACGAGCTGCGCGCCCGCTGGGGGCAGCTCGGGCCGGACGAGCGCGCCGCCCTGAAGCCGCTGGCGAAGCTGGCAGCGGAGCGCGTGCAGGCGGCCCCGCCCCCGCCGGCGGCACAGGGGGGCGAGAACGGCAGTTATCTGGCCTATCTGGATGAGATGGCCCCCGCCGACGCCGAACCCCCGCTCCAGCCGCGCGCCGCGGCCCCGCCGCCCGCGCGCAGCCCCCTCACCGGCGCGACGCCCGAAGCCCTATTGGGGCGGCTCGGGCTGACGAGCTTCCGCCCCGGTCAGCGCGCGGCGGTCCAGGCCGCGCTCGACGGCCGCGACGCGCTCGTCGTCATGCCCACGGGCGGCGGCAAGAGCCTCTGCTACCAGCTGCCGGCCCTGGCAGGCGACGACCTGACCGTCGTCGTCTCCCCGCTGATCGCCCTGATGCGCGACCAGTGCGCGCGGCTGACCGACCTCGGCCACCCCGCGGTCATGCTCGCCTCCGGAGGTGACGGGGAGGCCAACCGCGCGGCGCTCGAGCAGATCCGCGACGGGCGCGCCACGGTCTGCTTCGCCGCGCCCGAGCGCTTCGCCTCGGGTGCCTTCCGCACCGCCCTGAGCCGCCGCGCGCTGGCGCTGTTCGTGGTCGACGAGGCGCACTGCGTGAGCGAGTGGGGTCACGACTTCCGCCCGGACTACCTGCGCCTGGCGTCCGTGATCGCCGAGCTCGGCCACCCGCCGGTGATGGCGTGCACCGCGACGGCGACGCCGAAGGTGGCCGAGGAGATCGTGGCGCGGCTCGCGCTGCGCGACCCCGAGCGCGTGCGCTCGGGCTTCGACCGCCCGAACCTGTCCTTCGACGTGCTGCCCTTCGACGGCGAGGGCTCCGTCGCGCGCAAGCGGGCGACGCTCGTCGCCGGCGTGGGCATGCCCGAGAACCGTCCCGCGGTCGTCTACTGCGGCACGCGCAAGAGCACCGAGGAGACCGCCGAGCTGCTCGGCGCCCAGGGCCTGGACGTGGTCGCCTACCACGCCGGGATGCCGGCCGACACGCGCTCGCGCCGCCAGGACGCCTTCATGCGCGGTGAGGCGGACGTCGTCGTCGCCACCAACGCGTTCGGCATGGGCGTCGACAAGGCCGACGTCCGCTCGGTCTGGCACTGGGCGCTGCCCTCGAGCCTCGAGGCCTACTACCAGGAGGCCGGCCGCGCCGGGCGCGACGGGCTGCCGGCCCGCGCCGTGCTGCTCGCCTCGCGCTCGGACCTCGGGCGCCTGGTGCGCTTCATCCGCGAGGCCGAGGTGACCGTGGAGCAGGTGGGCGCGCTCGTCGGGCGCCTGCGCGCGCGCGAGCACGCCGGCGCCATCGAGCTCGACGCCTCCGACGACCGCGACCGCATCGCCCTCGCGGTGGCTGAGCGGGCCGGGGCGCTCACGCTCGCCCCGGGCGCCGGCGGACGCATCCGCGCCGAGCTGGCCTCCGGCGACCTCGACCACCGCCGGGCCGCTCAGCTGTGCCGCGCGGCCACCGACCGGCGCTGGCAGTCCTACCGGTCGATCGAGCGCTACGCCGCCGCAGACCAGATCTGCCGCCGGCGCCAGCTGCTCGACCACTTCGGCGATCCTACGCCCGGCGCGCCGCTGGGGCGCTGCTGCGACGTCCACGAACCGCCGGACTGGCTCCCGGCGATCAGCGTGGCAGCCGGCCGGCGGCGCTCCGCCCTCCCGGCCGCCGACGAGGGGCCGCCGGTGCCCGACGCCGAGCTGGCGCCACTGAAGGCCTGGCGGCGCGAGCGCGCCGAGGGCAAGCCCGCCTACACGGTGGCGACCGACGCGACGCTGCGCGAGGTCGTCCGGCGCAGGCCGCGCACGCCCGCCGAGCTGCTGGCCATCAAGGGCATCGGGCCGTCCTTCGTGGACAAGCACGCCGAGTCCCTGCTCGAGCTGCTGGAGACCCAGCCCTAACGCCGGGACTGCCGGATGGTCTCGTTCTCGCGCCACTCCAGGTAGGCGCGAAACAGGGCCAGGACGATTGGCGCGAGGATGACGGCGTTCATGAGCCCCAAGACGATCACGAGCTCGATGACCTCGGTGAGGCTGATGGCGGTGACGACCACGGCGTGAATGTACAGGCTCGCCGGGCCTGACCAGCGCCAGCCAGCTGGTGCCGGCGCGGTTTGAAGAGGTCGTGGGCGACTTCCTCGGCCGGGTCGAGGCGGGCGGGGTAGGCGTCGGTCAGCGGCGCGGGGGCGCCAGGTCCGCGAACAGGGCGGCCCAGCGCGCCGCGACCGCCGACAGCTCGTAGGCCGCGGCCTTCTCGAGCGCGGCGACGCCGTAGCGGCGGCGCTTGTCCGGGTCCTCGATCAGCTCCAGCAGCCCCGCCGTGAACGCGGCCACGTCCCCGTCGGGCACGAGGATCCCGTCCCGGCCGTCGTCGATGAGCTCCCGAGGGCCGGTCGGGCAGTCGAAGCTGACCACCGGCAGCCCCTGCCCGAGCGCCTCGAGCAGGACCATCGGGAACCCCTCGAAGCGCGAGCTCAGCGCGAACACCGACGCGCGCGAGAGCTCGGCCGCCATGTCGGCGACCTGGCCCACCAGGCGGACGTTCGCTCCCAGGCCCGCCTTGGCGATCTGGCGCTCGAGGCGCTCGCGCTGCGGGCCGCGACCGGCGATCCGCAGCTGCCAGTCCGGGTGGCGCTCGGCGACGGGCGCGAAGGCCTGCACGAGCCGCGAGATCGCCTTCTGATGAGTCAGCCTCCCGGCGGTGACGACCACGTGCGCGTCTAGCGCCGCGGACGGCACGGTCGTGGGGGTGACCGCGTTGGGGATCCTGCGTACCCGCGCGGCCTCGCCGAGCAGGTCGCGGTAGGCCCGGCTGTCGCCCTCGGTGAGCACGACGACCGCGTCGAGGTCGCGGTAGAAGCGGTCGATGATCCGCCGCGTCGCGGCGGTCCGCGCCGAGAGGTTCAGATGCTCCGCGCCCACCGTGGCGGCCCCGGGCGGGGCGAGGTCGCGGGTGAGCACGCTGAGCCCAGGCCGGGTCCCCACGACGACGTCGGCCCGCAGACGCCACAGGGCCCGCACGAGCTGCAGGTCCGTCCACAGCGTGCAGCGCGCGGAGAGGCCGTCCAGCGGGTGGATCAGGCGGCCGCGGAGGCGGCGCAGGAGCCGCTCAGCCCCGCCCCGGCCGGCCGTGCGCGAGCGCTGGTCGTCGACGGCCGTCACCGTCACGCCCGGCGGGAAGGCGAAGCCCGGCTGACCGCGCAGGCGCACGACGCTGAGCACCTGGACGTCGTGGTCGGCGGCGAGGGCGCCCGCGAGGTTGAGGGTCGTGCGGATCGTGCCGCCCATCCCCCACGCGTGGGCCAGCAGGAAGCACACGCGCGGCCGGCCCGTTGCCGGCGGCCGGCGGCGTACGCGGAACGCCAGGCGCGCGAGCGCGACCTCGAGCCGGTGCACGCGGATGGAGAGCTCGGCGCGGATCGACGGATCGTAGGGCCAGCTCCCTGATCGCAACCTGAGCGCGGACGTTCAGGCGGCCGTCATACGCTCCGGCGCACCGTCTCGGCATGAGACTGCGGGCCGCAGCGGTGGCGATCATCCTCCTCGGGGCCGGCCTGCGCCTGTGGGCGCTCGGCCGGCAGGGGCTCTGGTACGACGAGGCGGTCACCGCGCACCTGCTCGACGGCTCCGTCGGCCGGTTGCTGAACCGTCTGCCGCACAGCGAGTCGACCCCACCGCTGTACTACCTCGTGACCTGGGCATGGGTGCGTGCCTTCGGCATGTCGGAGGTCGGCCTGCGGTCGCTGTCCGCCGTCGCCGGGGTGCTGACCATCCCAGTGGCCTACGCCGCCGGCCGGGCCTTCGTCGGGCGGCGCGCCGGGCTCGCCGCCGCAGCGCTCGTGGCGGTCAACCCGCTGCTGGTGTGGTACTCGCAGGAGGCGCGCTCGTACGCGCTGCTCGTGCTCCTGACGGCGCTGTCGCTGTGGGCGTTCGCCCGCCGCCGACTCGCGTGGTGGGCGACGGCCGCCGTCGCCGCGCTGCTGACGCACTACTTCGCCGTGTTCGTGCTCTTCCCCCAGGCCGTCGTACTGCTCTGCGACCGTCGCAAGCGCCTCGTGCACCGCATCCTGGCGGGCGCCGTCGTCGCGGGGACCGGCTGCGGGCTGCTGGCGCTGGCGCTGACCCAGGACCGACGGCGATACTGGTTCTTGCACCGGCCGCTCCCGTTCCGCGCGGAGCAGGCGATCCGCCAGCTGCTCCTGGGCTTCACCCCGCCCGCCGGGGTGCTCGTCGCCGTCGTGGTGGGCGTGATCGCGCTGGCCGCGGCCGTAGTCGCCCTGCGCCGGCCCGACCGTCGCGGTGTGGCGACCGCCGCCGCCGTCGGTGCGAGCGCCGTCGGCGTGCCGCTCCTGCTCGCCGTGGCGGGTGCGGACTACGTCAACACGCGCAACCTGATCGCCGCGGTCGTCCCGTTCGCGGTGGTCGTCGGTGCGGGATTGAGCACGCACCGCGCCGGCGTCGCCGTCCTCGGCGCGGCGCTCGCACTGTCGGTCTCCACCGTCGTCCAGGTGCACGGCGACGCGCTGGCGCAGCGACCGCCGTGGAACCGCGTGGCCGCGGCCCTGCGGTCCGGCCCCGGCCCGCACGCCATCCGCCTGGACGGCAGCCGGACCTGGGCGCGCCCGCTGAACTGGTACCTGCCGCGGACGTGGTGGATCCGTGCCGGCGGCGCGCGTGTCGCGGAGGTCGACGTGGTCCGCCGGATCCCCACCGCGGCGGACTGTCCCGGCTCGACCTGGTGGGGCGCGGAGTGCGACGTGGGAGCGCGCCCCGCGCTCGCCGGGCCCCCGGCGCGCGGGTTCAGGCTCGCCCGCCGCCAGGTGGTCGCCGGCTTCGAGATCGCCCGCTATGTGTCGCCGGTCCCGCGCCTGATCCGCGCGAGCCGCAAGCTGCTGCTCAGAAGCGCCCGCGCGCGGTCGGTGACCTCGACGCGCACCGTCGCCTGGTAGGCGGGCGCTTTCTCGCGCGGCGGGACGCGGCGGACCTATCCGGGGATCAGGCGTGTGGCCGTCGCCTTCCACGTCGCGGCCACGCGCGTCCCCGGCGTCAGGCCCAGCTCGAGCGCGGCCGCCTCGGAGACCTCCGCGGCCAGCGGCTGGCCCGCCAGCAGGCCGAGCCGCACGCGCCCCCCGACGGCGGTGACGGAGGCGACCTCCGCGAGCAGCCGGTTGCGCGCCGAGCCCGTATGCCCCGCCCCGGCCGGCTCGATCGCGATGTCCCAGGGGTAGACGCTGGCCGCGACGGCGCCCTCGGCGGCGTCGGTGCTCGTGACCTGCCCACCGCCGTCGAGGTCGACGATCGTCAACCCCTGCGCCCGCGGCCGCGCGACGCCGCGCAGCACGACGGCACCCGTGAAATCCGCCACGAACGCCGACCCCGGCGCGGCCGACAGCGCCGCCGGCGTGCCGCGCTGCACGAGGCGTCCGGCGTCGACCACCGCCACCTCGTCGCCGAGCATCGCGGCCTCGGTGAAGTCGTGCGTGACGAGCAGGCACGGGACCTCGGCCTCGCGCAGCAGCGCAGCGAGCTCGCGCGTGGCGCCCGCGCGCGTGCGCGCGTCGAGGGCGGAGAGCGGCTCGTCGAGCAGCAGGACGGACGGGCGCCGGGCGAGCGCGCGCGCCAGCGCCACCCGCTGGCGCTCGCCGCCCGACAGCGTCGCGGGCCGCTGCTCGGCGAGGGCGGTGAGCCCGAAGCGCTCCAGCAGCGGCGCGGCGCGGGCCCGGCGCTCGCGCCGCGGCAGCGCGTAGCCCACGTTCTGCCAGACGCGCAGATGCTCGAAGAGCGCGTAGTCCTGGAACACGTAGCCGCAGCCACGGCGCTCGGGCGCGACGTCGACGCCGCGCGCGGTGTCGAGCCAGACGGTGTCGCCGCAGCTCACCCGCCCGGTGCGGGGCCGCAGCAGGCCGGCCGCGATCCGCAGCAGCGTCGACTTGCCCGCCCCCGACGGGCCGGCGACGGCCAGGCAGTGTCCCGGCTCCACGTCGAGCGCGAGGTCGAGGCCGAAGGTCCCGAGCTCAACCTCGGCCTCAACGCGCAGCGAGCCCACGGCCGCCCCCGAGCAGCTTGACCGACAACAGCAGCGCCGCCGAGACGAGCACGAGCACCGCCGACAGGGCGAGCGCCCCGGGGAAATCGTCGGAGAAGCGGTCGTAGATCCCCAGCGGGACGGTCTGGGTGATGCCGCGGAAGGACCCGGCGAACATCAGCGTCGCCCCGAACTCCCCGAGCGCCCGCCCCCAGGCCAGCGCCGTCCCCGCCGCCAGCCCGGACACGGCGGACGGGATGACCACGCGCGCGAGCGTCACCGCCTCGCTCGCCCCCAGCGTGCGGCTGGCCTGCACGACGGACGGGTCCACGGCCGAGAACGCGGCGACAGCCTGGCGCAGGTAAAACGGCGCCGCGACGAAGACCAGCGCCACGACCACCCCGGCCTTCTGCAGCACGAGGTCGACGTGGGCGCCGGCGAGCGCGCCGCCGAACAGGCCGCGCGGTCCAAGGGCGGCCAGCAGCCCGATGCCGGCGACCGCGGGCGGCAGGACGAGTGGCAGCTCGACGAGCGTGAGGACGACGGAGCGGCCGCGGAAGCGCCGGGTGGCCAGCTGGTAGGCGGCGGGCGTCCCGACCACGAGGATGATCGCGAGCGCCAGCGTCGTCGTCTGCAGGCTGAGCAGCAGCGCGTCGCGGGCGCTCGGATCGCCGAGGCTGTCGAGGAGCTGCCCTGGGCTCGTGTCGAGGAAGATCGCCAGGATCGGGACGGTGAGAAACAGCAGGGCGGCGATCAGCGCGGCGCCGATCGACGCTCGGAACAGCGTCAAGGGGTGGTGAAGCCGGCCTTGCGCAGGGCTTGGCGTCCCGGCCCGGTCCGCAGGCTCTTGACGAAGGCCTGCGCGGCCCCGGCATGCTTGGCGCCCTTGACGACCGCGATGCCGTAGGCGACCGACGGCTCGAGCTTGGCCGGCAGCTCGATCGCCTTCAGCGCGCCCTTGGTCGCGTCCACGTCGGTCACGTAGACGAACCCCGCGTCCACCGCCCCCTGCGTGAGCTTGCCCACGACGCCCTTGGCGTCGGGCTCGGCGGACCGCACGTTGGCCAGGATGCGCTTCCCGGCCGCCGGGCCGAGGCGCGCGACGACCTCCCGGGTGTAGCTGCCGACGGGCACGTCGGCCGAGCCGACGGCGAGCTTGACGCCCGGCGTCTCGAGGTCGGTGACCGACGTGATCTTCGAGGCCTTCGGGACCGCCAGCACCAGGCGGTTGCCCGCGAACACCTCGGGCTTGGCGACAAGGCCCTCTTTGTACAGCGCATCGGGCAGCTTCGTGTTGGCGGAGGCGAAGACGTCCGGCTTGACCCCCTGGCGGATCTGCGCCGCGAGCTGGTCCGAGCCCGCGAAGGAGTAGCGGGCGCCGCCGAGCGCGGTGAAGGCGCCCTTCAGCGACGAGGCGGCGGAGACCACCAGCTCGCCCTTGCCCGTCGTCGACGACGACCCGCCGCCGCAGCCGGCCGCGGCGAGCGCCACGGCGAGGACCAGCGCGACGCGCCTCATCCCGACACCTCGTAGCCGCGCACGAGCGCGAGCCGGCGCGTGAAGGGGGCCGAGCGCAGCAGCGCGCCGAGCGCCTGGGCCCCCGGATGGTCGCGCCAGGCCGCGCCGATCCACACCTCGGCGCTGTGGGCCTCCAGCGCGCCGAAGGCGAGGCCGAGGCTGAGCGCGGCGGGCTCCATCGTGACCCCGGCGGGGGCGCCTGCGGCGACGCGCCGCGCGACGTCGAGGTGGCCCGCCGCGCGGGCTCCGCCGGGCGCCGCGGCGCCGGCTGCGGCCACGGCCGCGAGGAAGGCCTGCTGGCAGGCGGCGCCGTCCTCGCGCTGCACGACGCGGACGCCGCGCGCACAGAGCTCGGCCACCGGGCGGCTCGCGCGCCCGCGCTGGGCGACGCCCACCCGCCAGCGCGCGAGCGGCAGGCGCAGCGCGCCGCGGGGCGGGCGCGGCAGTCGGCCGGGCGCGCCGTGCACGAGCGCACCGTGCGCGCGGCCGGCGCGCAGCGCGGCGAGCGCCGATCCGCTCGAGCCGGCCAGAGCGAGCACGCGGCGTGGTCCGGCCGGCGGGAGCATCGCCGCGGCCAGCGCGAGCGCCGGATCGCAGCCGACCACGACGAGGCCCTCGAGGTCCGCGCCGGGCAGCGGGCGCACGTGGCCGCCGGCAAGGACACCGTCGGTGAGCGGCCAGCCGGTCGCCCCGAGGGCGCGTGCCACGGGCGCGTACACGACGCGGTCCCCGACGCGGGCGGCGAGCACCGGCTCCCCGTCGGCCACCCGATCACCGAGGACCGCCTCGGCGGCGGGCCGGCCGGCGTCACCGAACAGCTCCTCGACCGATCTGCCAACGGCCTCGGCGAGCGCCAGCGCCGCGTCCACGCTCGGGCGATGCCGCCCAGCCTCTATGGCTCCCACGGCCTGCCGGCTCACGCCGGCAGCGGCGGCGAGTGCGGCCTGGCTCAGTCCCGCGGCGACCCGTTCCTGCTCGAGCATGCGCGGATCCTATCGTGAATGCCAGGATCATGGCATCCTATGCGACACCTTCAAGGCCGAGGAAGCCGGCCAGCAGCTCGAGCTCCTCCCGCAGCGCCTCGCCGGTCTCGGGCGACGCGTCCGGCTCGTGGTGGGTCGCCTGCACGAGCAGGACACCGGCCTTGCGGTCGGCCTTGAGGTCGACGCGGGCGACGAGCCGGTCGCCCAGCAGCAGCGGCAGCACGTAGTAGCCGTGCACGCGCTTGTCGGCCGGCACGTAGATCTCGAGGCGGTAGCGGAAGCCGAAGACCCGCTCGACGCGCGGGCGCTCCCAGATCAGCGAGTCGAACGGGCCGACGAGCGCGCGCGCCTCGATCCGCCGCGGGACCCGCGCGGCGCGGTCGAGGTAGGCCGGCCGGCGCCAGCCCTCGACGGTCACGGGCACGAGGTCGCCCGCCTCGACGAGCTCGGCGACGCGGGGGGCCGCCTCGGCGGCGCCGAGGCGGAAGTAGTCGCGCAGGTCGCTCTCGGTGGCAACACCCAACGCGCGCGACGCGATGCGCAGCAGCCCGCGCTGCGCCTCCTCGACGTTTGGCGTCGGCGCGTCGGTCACGGCGCGTGGCAGCACGCGCTCGGGCAGGTCGTAGTGGCGCTCGAACCCGCGGCGCCGCGCCGAGCTGAGCTGGCCGCTCCAGAACAAGAACTCGAAGCCGCGCTTGACGTCAGACCAGTCCCACCACGGCCCCGCCCGCTTGGGCCGCCCCTCCTCCACGATGGCTCCGGCAGGCAGCGGCCCGCGCTCGCGCACCGCTTCGAGGATGCGCTCGAGCAGCTCCGGGCGCTCGCGCGCGACGCGCCGCATGCCGCCCCAGGACTCGTGTGCCGCGCGCTCCATGCGCCAGCGCAACAGCGGCTGCGTGGCGACTGGGATCAGCGACGCCTCGTGGCCCCAGTACTCGAACAGGCGGCGCGGAGCGTAGTGCGCGGCGCGGTCCAGGGCCGTCCGGTCGTACGGGCCGAGGCGGCTGAAGAGCGGCAGGTAGTGCGCCCGCTCGAGCACATTGACCGAGTCGATCTGCACCAGCCCAAGCCGCTCGACCGCCCCCATCAGCCGCCCTGCGACGCGCGGCCGGCCGAATCCCTGCGCGGCGAGGGCGACCCGCCGCGCCTCGGCGGCGGAGAGGCTCTCGCGCGGGCTCACTCCGGCGAGCTCTCCAGCACCCCGAGCAGCTCCGTGACCCGGACGACGAGCAGCCGCTCCTCCTCGACGTCGACCCAGGCGCCGGCCTGAGCGGGGAAGACGACGTGGTCACCGGGTCGGACCGGCATCTGCACGCCGGCGGACTCCCACCAGTCCAGCCCCGGCCCGACCGCGAGCACGATGCCGTGGTGCGGCGGCGGCTCGTGGGAGCCGGGCGGGACCACGAGGCCGGACTGGCGCACCCGGTCGGGCTCGAGCTCCTTGATGACCACGCGGTCGAAGATCGGGCGCAGCTGCTGGCGCATCAGGCCGGCGCGCCGGACTGGCGAGGGCGGGCGAGCTGTTCGAGCG
>JBBQBV010000091.1:0-14788 GCA_038318085.1 Solirubrobacterales bacterium | reverse complement strand
TATGGGACGCCGGCCGGGGCTCAGTCGGGCAGGGCCACGTTGCTCGCTGCTGCGCGCAGCCCGTCGAGGACGATCGCGAGCATCCGCTCCCACGAGGCGCCCGGAGGGCCTCCCTCACGGGCGAGGCCGCACATGATCATCGGGACGTCCATCGCGCGGACGTCGGCGCGCAGGACGCCGGCCGCCTGGGCCCGCGTCACGAGCGTCCGCATGGCCGCCGTCAGGTCGTCGCGCTCGCAGGCGGCGACGCACATCAGGTTCGGCGACTCGGCCAGCACCTGCGACAGCGCCCGGTCGGAGGCCTGCAGGCTCGCCCACCGCTGCAGGAAGGTCTCGAAGGCGTCCCAGCGATCCTCGATCGCCAGCGCCTCCTGGGCGTGCTCGGCGAGCTGGCGGAAGCGGTCCTCGGCCAGGCCGGCGAGCAGGGCCTCCTTGGTCGGGAAGTGCCGGTAGACGGTGCCGACGCCGACCTTCGCGCGGCGGGCGACGTCGTCCATCTGGGCTTCGCGGCCGTGGCGGGCGAAGACCTGGCGAGCGGCGGAGACGATCGCCTCGCGATTGCGCCGGGCATCCGCGCGCTGGGGCCGCTCCTCCGTGATCGACATATTAACGAATGTAGACCTTGACAAGCGGAACGTCAATTCCGTATGGTCGGTCGACAAACCGGAACGATGACTCCGATTAGTCCCGAGGAGGATACCTTGACCGCAGAAAGAACCGAACGCAAAGGGCTGGCCCTGCTGCTGCTGGCGGCGGCGCAGTTCGTCGTCGTGCTCGACGCCTCGATCGTCAACGTCGCACTGCCGTCGATCGGCAAGGACCTCCACTTCTCCCAGGACAGCCTGTCCTGGGTCTTCAACGCGTACACGCTCGCCTTCGGCGGCTTCCTGCTGCTCGGCGGTCGTATGGCGGACCTGCTCGGGCGCCGGCGCGTGTTCATCGTCGGCCTGCTGCTGTTCGGCTTCGCGTCGCTGCTCGGCGGCCTCTCCGCCAGCGAGGGTCAGCTGATCGCGGCGCGCGCGCTGCAGGGTCTGGGCGCGGCGCTGCTATCGCCCGCCGCGCTGTCGATCCTCACCACCACCTTCGCTGAGGGGTCCGAGCGCAACCGGGCGCTCGGCGTCTGGGGCGCGGTCGCCGGCTCCGGCGGCGCGGTCGGCGTGCTGCTCGGCGGCGTGCTCACCGACGGGCTCGGCTGGGAGTGGGTCTTCTTCGTCAACGTGCCGGTCACGCTGATCGCCGCGGTCGGGGCCTTCCGGGTGCTCGGCGAGAGCCGCCAGGAGGGCACCAGGCGCTTCGACGTTGCGGGCGCCCTGTCGATCACGCTCGGCATCGGTGCCTTCGTCTACGCGGTGGTCGACGCGCGCAATGCCGGCTGGGGCTCGACGCAGACGATCGGCCTGCTTGCGGTCTCCGTGGTGCTCGTCGCGATCTTCGTGGTCGTCGAGCGCCGCTCGCAGGCACCACTCGTGCCGTTCGGGATCTTCCGCAACCGGACGCTGACCGGTGCCAACGTCACGGCGATCCTGGTCGCGATGTCGCTGTTCTCGATGTTCTTCTTCGTGTCGTTGTACATGCAGACCGTGCTTCACTTCTCGCCGCTCAAGGCGGGCATCGCCTACCTGCCGCTCGCGGCGGGGATCATCATCTCGGCCGGTGTGGCCTCCGTGCTGACGACGCGAATCGGCTTCAAGCCGGTGCTGGCCTTCGGGATGGTCCTGGTCGCCGCGGGGCTGTTCTGGTTCTCGCGCGTGTCGCCCGACGGGAGCTTCGCCGGCGACGTGCTGTTCCCGTCGCTGCTGGCCGCCCTCGGGCTCGGCTTCGCGTTCGTGCCGCTGACGATCGCGTCCGTGGCCGGTGTCTCTTCCGGGGAGGCCGGGCTCGCGTCCGGGCTGATCAACACGTCGCAGCAGGTGGGCGGCGCGCTCGGTCTCGGCATCCTCGCGGCCATCGCCAACGCGGCCCTGCCCAAGGGCTCGGCGCCGACGCCCGCGGATCTGACCGCCGGCTTCCACGACGCCTTCCTCGTGGGCACGGGCTTCGCGCTCGCCGGTGCGTTCCTCGCGCTGACGGTGATCCGCACGCGTGACTCCAAGGCCCATCGCGACGCCGCCCAGGCGGGCGAGGCGCCGCTCGCGATCCCGGTGTAGCGGCGCGGGCTCAGTGCCGCCGCCCCTCACGGGCGAGCACGCGCTTAATGGGGGTCATGACCCCCATTGGGCGCGGCGTCGCCGGGCGAGCACGCGTGACGCCGCAGCTCACCGATCTATCCAGCCCAAGCCGTAAACGCCCACAGCTCGCCGCCCATCGCCGCCCTACGCAGCCGGCACGAACAGCCGGGCGTTGCGATCGGTGCGGGTGCCGGCGTCGCCGTCCGGCCGGCCGCCCTGGGCGTCCAGGAAGGCGAGCTCGCGTGCGACGCCGGCGAGGCCGCGCCCGTCCTGGTCGACCATCCACGTCTCCAGGGCGTACCCGCCCGCGGCGTCCTCGCGCAGCCGCAGCATGCGACTCTGCATCGGGGAGTCCGCCAGCGCGGAGGTCGAGACGATCCAGTAGTGGTCGCGCGGGGTGAGCTGGTTGCGGTGCGAGTGGCCGTGCACCGCGGCGACGACGTGCGGGTCGCCGTCCAGGATGCGCAGGATCGCCTCGGGCGGCGACTGGTGGGAGACGACCACGACGGGCCGGTCGCCGGCGAGGGTGAGCTGCTCGCGCAGCCAGGCGAGCTGGGCGGTGTCGGTCACCGCCGCCGACCCGCCCGCGCGGTTGACGACGTCGAGGACGACGGCGCGGACGCCCGCGCCGACGTCCACGGTGTAGTCGAGGCGCTCCGGCGTCCGGGTCGCATGCCCGCGCGCGAGCGTGCGCACGAGCTCGGCGCTCGTCACCGACCGGCGCGCCGGATCGGCGGGGACGGTGAGGTTGCGCCCGCTGCGAGCCGCGCCGAGCAGCGCGTCGACGGCCTGGGCGGTGGTCGCCTGCCGCGGCAGCTTGGCGCGCGGGTCGAGCGACGTGACGAGGCGGTTGCCCGTGGCGATCCGGTCTGTGCGCGCGTCCGGCCGCTTCTCGCCCTGCAGCAGCACGTCGTGGTTGCCGGCGACCGCGAACCAGGGGGCCCTGAGGCCGGGCGAGCGGAACGCTCGCTGGGCGGCGGCGAGGATGCCGGGGTGACGGGGCGGGTCGACGTCCGGGCGGTAGTAGAAGGGGTCGGGGTCGTTGCCGGACTGCACGCCGCGGTACCCGGGCGCACCGGAGTCCGGATCCACCCGGCCGCCGTCGAGCAGGCGCAGCGCCCAGTCGAGCTCGTTGCGCTGGGCGTTGTCGCTCATGTCGCCCGTGACGAAGACGGCCTCGGGGCGCTGGCGGTTCAGCGCTCGCACCGCGGCGGCGCCGGCCTGGGTCGAGAGTGGCTCGTGCGGGCGGAACGCCGGATCGAACGGCTCGCCGTAGCGGTCCAGGAACGGGACGCGCGACGGGGACTCCTCGTCGCGCAGGTGCAGGTCGGTCAGCTGCCCGAAGGTGGCCAGCACCCGGCCCGGGCGACTCGCCGGCGCCAGCTCCGTCCGGTCGCGCATGGGCTCGCCTGGCGCGGACTGCAGCGCGCCGTCGCCGTCAGGATCGCCGAGGGTGCGCTCGAGCGTGGAGGCGGCCGGGCGTGCCGCGGGGGCCTTGTCCCCCCCGCTGCATCCGGCGAGCGCGAGCGCGAGCGCGGCCAGCGCAACGCGCCTCACGGCAGCTCCTCCCGCAGGCCGGCGACCACGGGCTCGCGCACCATGCGGCGCGCCACGGCCAGCGCGGCGAGGGCCGCCAGCAGCGCCAGGGCGCCGGCGACGGCGGCGACCTGCAGAACGCTCAGGCGCAGCGGCAGCGCGGCGTAGCTCGCCGCCAGGCGCGTGACGAGCGGCCCGAGCACGAAGCGCTCCAGCAGGACGGCGAGCAGCGCGGCGGGGACGGCGACCGCGACCGCCGCGCCGGACAGGACGGCGGCGAGATCGGCGCGCGAGGCGCCGCACGCCCGCAGCACGGAGAGCGCGCCGCGGCGCTCGCGCGCGGTCATCGCCAGCCCCTGCACGAGGGCGTACAGGCAGACCAGCCCGACGGCCAGCGCCACGGCGCGCAGCACGCTCGCGAGGATCCCGAGGAAGGCCGCGTTGCGCGTCGTCGCGCCCCCGACGAGCACCGGCTCGAGGCCGAGGTCGTGCAGCCGCACGATGATCGCCGCGCGGTCGGCGCCGGGCTGCAGGCGCAGGACGCTCTGGCCAAACCCGCCCGGATCGGCGCTCTGCAGCGTCGGCGCGGAGACCCACGCGATGCGCCCGCTGTCTGCGAGCGCGCGCACGACGCCGACGACCTTCAGCCGCAGCTCGTGACCGGAGGGGTCGAGCGTGGCGAGGGTGGAGCCGGGGCGCAGCCCGAGGGCGTCGGCGAGGCCCACGCCGACCTCGGCCTCGTTGCGCCCCCGCAGCCGCCGGCCCTGGGCGAGCGGCGGGGCGTCGAAGCGCACGTGATCGCCCTCGTAGGCGACGAGGCGCACGGGCTCGCCGAGGCGGAAGGCGTCCGTGGCCCGGATCGTGTAGCGCTGCGTGGCGGCGGCGATGCCTTCGACGGCGCGCAGCGAGGGGAGCATTTCGACGCCGGCGTTGACGGTCAGCTGGTAGCGCTTGCCGAGGATGGCCGGGTCGTCGCGCAGGCGCACGAGCAGCGACGCGAGCCCGAGCATCAGCAGGACGACGCCCGCGCAGACGCCGATCGTGGCGACCGAGCCGGCCCAGCGCGCGCGGGCGGCCACGGCGAAGCGCGCCCCCATGCGCAGCAGGCCGTCGCCGGCGGCGCGGCGCGGCGCGGCGCGGCGCGCGAGCTCGCCACCGTGCAGCAGCGGGGCGATCGGCCGGCGCGCCGCCCGCCAGGCGGGGAGGGCGGAGGCGGCCACCACGACGGCGCAGATCCCGATCCAGGCGAGCACCAGCGGCGCCACCAGCGCGGCGCCTGGCGGGCGCTCGTTGAGGGCGAGCAGCAGCGAGCGCGCGGGGCCGCCCACCGCCATGGCGCCGGCCACGAGGCCGATCGCCGCGGCGGGCGCGGCCACGAGCAGCGCCTCGCCCGCATGCCCGGCCACGATCCGCGCCGGGGAGAAGCCCAGCGCTCGCCGGACGCCGAGGCCGGGCAGCCGGCGCTGGACCTCGGCGTGCGCGCCGGAGGCGAGCATGGTCGCGGCCGCCACCAGGGCGACCAGCGCGAACGCGACCAGCAGGGCGATCACGATGCCCGCCGCCTGCTCGAGCAGGACGCGCACGCCCTCGCGGGTGATGAAGCTCAGGTCGCCGAGCCCGAACGCCTCGGTGCGGGCGGAGGCGAGCGTGATCGGCTCGCGTGCGCGGTCGTTGACCCACAGCAGCGCGACGTTGGCGGGGATCTGCTGCGACGCCGCGTCCTCGCGGTCGCCCACGTAGATCCTCGCGGTCCGGGCCAGCGGGAAGGCGACGTCGTCCGGCGAGACGGCGACGCCGACGACGTGCAGGCCGCCGGCGCGCCCGACCTCCAGCCGGTCACCGGGTCTGAGGCCCCACTCCTGCGCGACGCCCTGCTCGACCACGACCTCGCCGCGGCGCCCCGACAGGTCTCGCCCGCGCACGATCTGGTAGCCGCGGCGCCCGCCGAGCAGGATCTCCAGCCGGCCGTGGCTGCTGGTGTTACCGCGGAAGCGCAGCGGGACGTGGTCGATCTCGTAGCGGTAGGAGCGCGACTGCAGGTTCGGCAGGCCGCGCACGCGCGCGTCGAGCACACTGCGGCGCTGCGGGGCGAAGCGCGCGATGACGTCCGGGAGGTCGGCGGCGCGCGCCGCGCGGTCGAACCCCGTGCGCAGGCCGAAGCCGACGGTGACCGCGGCGCCGGCCACGAGCGCGGCGGCGAAGACGCCCGCGGCCGCCAGCCAGCGCCTCATGCGCCGACCAGCAGGCCCTCGTGCAGCCGCAGGACGCGGTCGGCGGCCGCGGTCGCCGCCGGGTCGTGCGTGACGAGCAGGACGGCCCGGCCCTCGTCGGCGGTCTCGCGTAAGAGCCGCAGGACCTCGGCGCCCGAGGCACCGTCGAGGTTTCCCGTCGGCTCGTCGGCGAGGATCAGCGCCGGGTCGTTGACCAGGGCGCGGGCGATCGCGAAGCGCTGCTGCTCTCCGCCGGAGAGCTGGGCCGGGGAGAGGTCGGCGACCGAGCGCAGGCCCAGCCGGTCGACGAGCTCGCCGGCGCGCCGGGCGGCCTGCGGATGCGCGCCGCGCACCCGGCCGGCCAGGCGCACGTTGGCGTCCCCGGTCAGCTCGGGCAGCAGGTGAAAGAACTGAAAGACGAAGCCGACGCGCCGCCGGCGCAGCGCCGCGAGGCGCCGCTCAGAGCCGCCGTCGACGCGCTCCCCGGCCACCTCGATGCTTCCGGCGTCGGCGCGGTCAAGGCCGCCCAGTACGTGCAGCAGCGTGGACTTGCCGCTGCCCGAGCGGCCGAGCACCGCCACCAGCTCGCCCGCCTGCACCGTCAGCTCGGCCCCGTCCAGCAGCCGGCGGGCGGCCCGGCCCTCTCCGAAGGTCTTGACGAGCCCGGAGGCGCGAAGCACCCGCGGAACGCTAGGCCGCGAACCTAAAGCGCGTTGCCCCCCGCCGGCGCGCCGCGGGATCGGAGCGGTTCGCCGAGGCGCCATGACACGTTCAGAGTCCTCTCACAGGGCGCGTGCCAACGTCGATCTCAAGGAGCGCACGTGACGCTCCTGACCAACACCATCCACAGGAGGCGTCGTGCGCTCTGTCCCATCGTTTCTCACCATCACCACTGCACTGTTGGCGACCACCGCCGCGATCGGCGCCACCGCCGGAGCAGCGGCCGCGGCAGAAGATTCGCAGTGCCCGCTGCCGGTGTTCGGGCCCGGAGCCGCCTACCACCCGCAGATCTCGCCCGCGAGCTTCAGCCCGAACGTCGACAATCCCCTGTTTCCGCTGAAGCCCGGCACCTCACTCGTCTACACCGGCAGCAAGGACAACAAGCGGGCGCTCGACATCTCCGCGACGACGTCGCGGACCAAGGTCATCGACGGCGTGACCACACGGGTCGTCGAGGATCGCCTCTACCTCAACAACGTGCTGGAGGAGCGCACGAGCGACTACTACGCGCAGGACTCGTGCGGCAACGTGTGGTACTTCGGCGAGGACACCGCCACCCTCGACCCGCACGGGCACGTGACGAGCACCGAGGGGTCCTTCCACTCCGGAGTGGACGGCGCTGAGCCCGGCGTCTTCATGCAGGCCCATCCCACGGTCGGCCGCCGCTTCCAGGAGTGGTATATGGGCCAGGCCGAGGACACGTTCAAGGTGCTGAGCCTGTCAGCGCCGGTGACGGTCCCGGCCGGCTCCTTCAAGAACGCGCTGCGCACCGAAGAGACCACCGCGCTGGAGCCCGAAGTGGTGGACAACAAGTACTTCGTCCGGGGCATCGGCGAGGTCAAGGAGGTCGCGGTGAAGGGTCCGCGCGAGGTGCTGCGCCTTGTCGAGGTCATCTCGTAGGGCGCTGCCACCGCCTTTCTGAGCACAGGGTCATCCATGTGGGGGGGCGCGTCGGGGAGCCCGGCGCGCCCCCAGTCGTGTGTCACCGGTTCGAGTCCGGGGCTCGCCCTCTCAGCGAACTCTGGCACGAGTTATACTTAGCGAGTATGACTGGTCGCATCGGCGCCAAGGGGCAGGTCGTGATTCCGAAGGCCCTGCGCGACCGGGCCAATCTGCATCCGGGGGACCAGGTGGACTTCGAGTTCCGCGAGGACGAGATCGTCCTGGTCGCTCGGCGACGGCAGCCTCGTCTGGGGGGAGTCTTCGCCCACAGCGGCATGGCGTCGCGCCTGCTCGAAGACCGCGCCCGCGAGCCTCGGTGAGCGTGTGCCTGGACTCCTGGGCGATCCTCGCTTGGCTCGACGGCGAGGAACCCGCACTCTCGCGCGTCGAGCAGGTGATCGCGTCGCGGCCGGTCGTCAGCTGGATCAACCTCGTCGAGGTCTACTACCGCGTTGAGCGCGACCACGGCCGACCGGCGGCCGACAACACTCTGCGATCGCTGCGCGCGGCGCTGGCTGCGGATCCTCCGGGAACCGCGAGGATGATCGAGGCGGCTCGGCTGAAAGCTCGGGCATCGATGGCGCTGGGCGACTGCTTCGCGGTCACGACCGCCGTCGCCCATGGGCTGGTGCTTCTCACTGGAGATCCGGAGATCCTCAGCTTGCCCGATCGACCGTGCGAGCTCGAGGATCTCCGCCCGACCTGAGCGCTCCGCGCCGTGCACAGCCGCCGGCGCCCGGCCGTCGGTCTCCCAGTCCGGGCAGTTCTTCGCCGGCGGGCGGAATTCCGCCGCTCATGGTCGCCAGCGGTCGGGCTGCGCCGCCACGCCGGCACGTGGCGTATCGATCACCTCGACTACGGCGACGTGCCGCTCAACGGTGGAGCCTGCGATCGCCGCTATGGCGCGGCACCGGCGCGAAGTCGTCACACCTGCGTCTTGTTTCGTCACGGGTGCCGGCACATCCTGGCTGCTGCGGTGGGCCACCGACGAGGAGAAGGCGGCGCTGCTCGTCGCATGTGACGAGGCCGAGAAGCGCGACCGCGCCGACTACGACGCCGGACGTTCGCTGCCGGCCTCGCGAGTGTGATCGTTGGTGCATACGATCTGCTGCATAGCTATGCTCACAGTATGCGCAGACGGGTGACGGTCACAGTTGACGACGCCGCGGTTCGCGCCGCGGAGGCCGCTGTGGCCACCGGGCGAGCGCCGTCGGTGAGCGCCTGGGTGGCCGCGGCGATGACCGAGCGCGCTCGCCGCGAGACCCTGGCGGACGTCCTCAGCGAGATCCGCGCCCAGCTCGGACCGGCGACCGACGAGGAGACGGCGTGGGCACGCAGCGTCCTCGGCCAGTAGTCCTCGACGCGGGAGCTCTGATCGCGGTGGACCGGGCCGATCGCCGCGTGATCCGGCTGCTTGAACTCGCCGGCGAGATTCACGTGCCGGCCGGCGCGCTGGCCCAGGCATGGCGAAATCCTGCGCGCCAAGTGCGGCTAGCTCGCGTCCTATCCACGGATCGCGTAGTCGTTCACCCGCTCGACGCCGCCGCGGCTCGAGCGGCGGGGCAGCTATGCGCCGCCACCGCCACCGCCGATGCCATCGACGCGTCGGTCGTCCTGGTTGCTCGTGTCGTCGGCGGGGTCGCCGTCACCAGCGACGCCGATGACTTGCAACGCCTCGATCAGGGCATCGACGTGGCTCGCTGCTGATGCGACGCCGAAGACCAACTACCGCTTGTCGAGCTCCAGCGCACACCCGTTGATGCAGTAGCGCAGGCCGCCGGCGTCGCGGGGCCCGTCCTCGAAGACGTGGCCGAGGTGGCCGCCGCAGGCCTTGCAGACGACCTCGGTGCGCTTCATGAACAGCGTCTTGTCGGTCCGGGTCTCGACGTTGGCGGCGACGGCGGGCTCGGTGAAGCTCGGCCAGCCGGTGCCCGAGTCGAACTTCGTGGAGGCGTCGAAGAGCTCGGCCTTGCACCCGGCGCAGCGGAAGACGCCGTCGTCCTTGGAGTCCCAGTACGGGCTGGTGAAGGGCCGGTCGGTGCCCGCCTTGCGCAGGATCTGGTACTGCTCGGGGGACAGCTCGGCGCGCCACTGCTCGTCCGTCTTCTCCACCTCGCGTGATGCGGTGTCTGTGTGCGAACGCATAGGGGCACAGTACGACGAGCACCACCGGCGTTACGCTTCGGCGTCCGTCCCAGCAATACAGGAGCCCGAATGTCGACCGCCACGGACCAGATCAGTATCGAGAAGCTCTCGGTCGACACGATCCGCACGCTCTCCATGGACGCGGTGGAGAAGGCCAACTCCGGTCATCCGGGGGCGCCGATGGCGCTCGCCCCCGTGGCCTACGCGCTCTACACGCACGTGATGAAGCACGATCCGGCGGACCCGCACTGGCTGGATCGCGACCGCTTCGTGCTCAGCGCGGGACACGCCTCGATGCTGCTGTACTCGATCCTTCACCTGACGGGCTACGACGTCTCGATGGACGACCTCAAGGCGTTCCGCCAGGTCGAGTCCAAGACGCCGGGACACCCTGAGGCCGGTCACACCGTCGGCGTGGAGACCACGACCGGCCCGCTCGGGCAGGGCATCTCGACTGCGGTCGGGATGGCGCTGGCCGAGCGCATGCTCGCCGCCCGCTTCAACACCGACGAGTACACGGTGATCGACCACCACACCTACGTGATCGCCTCCGACGGCGACATGCAGGAGGGCATGCAGGCCGAGGCGGCGTCGCTCGCCGGGCACCTCGGGCTGAACCGCCTGATCGTCCTCTACGACGACAACCACATCTCGATCGAGGGCGACACGGCGATCTCCTTCTCCGAGGACGTCGGCGCGCGCTACGAGGCATACGGCTGGGACGTCCAGCACCTCGGCGAGGACATCGAGGTCGACACCGTCATCAACGCCTTCAACGCGGCCAAGCAGACCGACACGCCGAGCCTGATCATCGCCCGCACCCACATCGGCTACGGCGCCCCGAACAAGCAGGACACGGGGTCGGCCCACGGCTCGCCGCTGGGAGAGGACGAGGTCAAGGCCGCCAAGGCGTTCTACGAGTGGCCGGGCCAGGAGACCTTCTTCGTGCCCGACGGCGTCTACGACCATTACAAGGGGCTGGTCGCCGAGCGCGCCGAGGCGCACGAGCAGTGGCAGCAGGTGTGGGAGGCCTACAAGGCCGAGCACCTGGACATGGCGCAGGATCTCGAGCGCGGTCGCGGCAAGGAGCTGCCCGACGGCTGGGACGCGGACCTGCCGCGCCAGACGCCCGACGACGGCGCCATGGCCACGCGCAAGGCCTCCGAGGCCGTCATCCAGTGGGCCGCCAAGGCGGTGCCGGAGCTGGTGGGGGGCTCGGCCGACCTGGCCGGATCCACGAACACCATCATCAAGGACGCCGACAGCGTCGCGGCCGGCGCGTACTCCGGCCGCAACCTGCACTTCGGCATCCGCGAGCACGCGATGGGGGCGATCGTCAACGGCCTCACCCTCTCGGGCTTCCGCGCCTACGGCGCGACCTTCCTCCAGTTCCTCGACTACATGAAGGGCGCCGTGCGGATGGCGGCGATCATGGAGTGCCCCTCGATCTTCGTCTACACGCACGACTCCATCGGGCTCGGCGAGGACGGGCCGACCCATCAGCCGATCGAGCACCTCGTGCACCTGCGCGCGACGCCGAAGATCAACGTCGTCCGGCCCGCCGACTTCAACGAGACGGCGCTGGCCTGGCGCTTCGCCCTGCGCACGACGGACCGGCCGACGGCGCTGGCGCTCTCGCGCCAGGGCGCGCCGACGCTCGACCCCGAGGCGATCCCGGACGACGCGATCGAGCGCGGCGCCTACGTGCTGCACGAGACGGGCGACGGGGGCGAGCCCGACGTGATCCTCATCGCCACCGGCACCGAGGTCACGCTCGCCCTGCAGGCCGCGGACGCGCTGGACGATCTCAAGGTCCGGGTCGTCTCCATGCCCTGCATGGACACCTTCCAGGATCAGGACGCGGCGTACCGGGACTCCGTGCTGCCGCCTGCCGTCAAGGCGCGCGTGGCGGTCGAGGCGGCCAGCGAGTACGGCTGGCACCGCTGGGTCGGCGACCACGGGGAGATCGTGGGCTTGACGGACTTCGGCGCCTCCGGGCCCGGCCCGGAGCTCTACGAGCACTTCGGCATCACGGTCGAGCGCGTGGCTGAGTCCGCGCGCGCCTCGCTCGAGCGCGCCCGCGGCTGAAATCCCGGGCGCGCGGTGCACGAGGCAGCGGTCAACGATCGACTGGCGGCCCTGACCGCCGCCGGCACCAGCGTGTGGCTGGATCAGCTGCGGCGCGGGATGGTCCTCTCCGGGGAGCTCGAACGGCTCATCGCGGAGGACTCCCTGCGCGGGGTGACCTCGAACCCCGCGATCTTCGAGAAGGCGATCCTCGGCTCGGCCGACTACGACGACGAGCTGGACCAGGCCGCGCGCGAGGGCCTGTCGCCGCGGGACGTCTACCGGCGGCTGGCGCTCGAGGACGTGTCGTCGGCGGCGGACGTGCTGCGCCCGGTCTTCGACGAGACGGACGGCCTCGACGGCTACGTCTCGCTGGAGGTCGCGCCCCGGCTCGCCGACGACACCGAGGGCACGCTTGAGCAGGTTCGCCGCTACTGGAAGCTGGTCGACCGCCCCAACCTGATGCTGTCGATTCCCGCCACCGACGAGGGGATCCCCGCCATCGAGACGGCGCTGTACGAGGGCATCAACATCAACGCCACGCTGCTGTTCGCCGTCGAGCGGCTCGAGCGCGTGATCGAGGCCTTCACCTCCGCCATGGAGCGCCGGCGGGCGGAGGAGAAGCCCCTCACCGTGCACTCCATCGCGTCGTTCTTTCTGTCCCGCGTGGACACCGAGGTCGACAACCGCCTGGAGGCCCTGGGCCGCGACGATCTCAAGGGCCGTGCCGGCCTCGCCAACGCGCGGGCCGCCTACGCCGCCTTCCAGCGCGCCTTCGGCGGCGAGGGCTTCGCGGCGCTGCGGGACGCCGGCTGCCCGGTCCAGCGGCCGCTGTGGGCATCGACGGGCGTCAAGAGCTCCGACTACCCGGAGACCATGTACGTCGACGGCCTGGTCGGCCCGGAAAGCGCCATCACGATGCCGCAGCCGACGCTGCTCGCCGCCGGGAGCTCGGCGACGATCGACGAGGCGACGGTCGAGCGCGACCCGACGGACGACCTGGAGGCGCTGGCGAGCGCCGGGATCGACCTCGACGAGGTCACCGAGCGGCTGCTCGAACAGGGCGTGCAGCAGTTCGCGGACGCGATGGAGACGCTGTACGCCGGCATCGAGCATCGGCGCCAGACGGAGGTCCCGGGCAGGCCGACGAGGATCGAGGCCTGCCTTCCCCCCGAATGCGAGGAGCCGGTCGCCGAGACGGTCCGGCGCGCCGGCGCCGAGAACGTCGCCCGTCGGATCTGGGAGCGCGACGGGACCCTGTGGGCGCCCGAGGGCACGCCGGAGGTGACCAATCGCCTGGGCTGGCTGACGATCGCCGACAAGGTCGCCGAGGAGCGCGACATGCTGATGACCTTCGTGCAGGAGGTCCGCGCCGACGGTTACACGGACGTGGTCCTGCTCGGCATGGGCGGCTCGAGCCTCGCGCCCGAGGTCTTCCGCCGCTCGCATAAGGACGACGACGGCGCCGGCGGCCTGCACCTGCACGTGCTCGACACGACCGAGCCCCTCCAGCTGCTGTCGGTCGAGGACGAGATCGACCTGGAGCGGACGCTGTTCGTCGTCTCCTCGAAGTCCGGCGGCACGATCGAGCCCAACTCGCTGTTCGCGCACTTCTGGGCGCTGCGGCCCGACGGGCGACATTTCGTCGCGGTCACCGACCGGGACACCTCGCTCGGCGCGCTCGCCGCCGAACACGGCTTTCGGCGCACCTTCGTCAACCATCCCGACATCGGGGGGCGCTACTCCGCCCTGTCGTGGTTCGGCGTCGTGCCGGCCGCGCTGGCCGGCATCGACGTCGAGGGACAGCTGCACGCCGCGGAGGTGGCCGAGCAGAACTGCCAGCACTGGCAGACCCCCGACGAGAACTCCGGCCTGTGGCTCGGGTGCGTGCTGGGCGCGCTCGCCGGCCTGGGCCGGGACAAGCTCGCGTTCGTGATCGACCCGCCGATCGAGGCCTTCGGGCTGTGGGCCGAGCAGTTGATCGCCGAGAGCACAGGCAAGGACGGAAAGGGTGTGCTGCCGATCGCCGACGAGCCGCTCGTCGATCCCGACGCCTACTCAGACGACCGCGTCTTCGTGCACGTGCGCAACGCCGACGATCCCGACGACGCCCACGCGGAAGCCGTTGCCGCGCTCGGGCGCGCCGGCCACCCCACCATCACCGTCGGCGCCCACGGCGCGCCCGACCTCGGCCGGCTGTTCTTTCACTCCGAGTTCGCCACCGCGGTCGCCGGCTGGACGCTGGGCATCAACCCGTTCGACCAGCCCAACGTCCAGGAAGCCAAGGACAACACGAGCCGGGTGCTCTCCGAGGGCGCCCCGGAGGATCTCCAGGACGGGGACCTCGCCGAGCTGCTCGACGACCTGCACGCTCCGCACTACGTCGCCATCATGGGCTACCTGCCCTACGACAAGGGCGTCAACGCGGCCATCTCGCGCCTGCGTGCGGCGCTGATCGTCCGCCACGGCGTGGCCACGACCTGGGGCTACGGCCCGCGCTTTCTGCACTCCACGGGCCAGTACCACAAGGGCGGCCCGAAGACCGGGCGCTTTTTGCAGCTGGTCCACGACGATCCGGTGGACGTCGAGGTCCCGGGGCAGGACTTCGGGTTCAGGCAGCTCATCTCGGCCCAAGCCGACGGCGACCTGGAGACCCTCCGCCACCATGGCCTGCCGGCCGTGCGGATCCGCCTGTCGGCCGGCGACCTCCCCGGATCCATCGACGCCGTCACGGCACGGGTTCAGAACGGCTCGTAGTCCGGGCGCCGGCCGGCGACGATGTCGCCGAAAGAGACGAGGGCCTGCCGGATCTCCTCCGCGGTCGGAGGCATCGAGCGGTCAGACCGCGAGCTTGAGCCCGTCGTCTTCGACGGCGTAGTACGTGCTCTGGGTCAGCTGCCGGTAGGTCCGGCTGAGATCGGCTGCACAGTCGGCAAGCGCCTTGATCACCTGCGGATCGGCGCCATCTCGGGCCACCTGCTCAGCCGCCCGCCTGGCTCG
>JBBQBV010000090.1:0-14862 GCA_038318085.1 Solirubrobacterales bacterium | reverse complement strand
GTCGACGAGTGCCACCTGTTCGTCAGCCCGATCGTGGTGGGAGGCGGCAAGCCGTGCCTCCCCGACGGCGTCCGCGTGAAGCTCGAGCTGCTCGACGAACGCCGTTTCGGCAACGGCGTCGTCCACCTGCACTACCGCACGATGGGCTGAGGAGACGGCAGAGCTCTGCACCTATGAGGTTCTGTCGCGTAAAACGGGGCTGTCTGACCCACGTGAAGGCTGGAGCCACGGGGGGCCAACCGCCCGCACATCCGGTCGCGCCCTCGCGGGCTGGCGACGGCGCGCTTAATCGGGGTCCTGACCCCCATTAAGCGCGTGCCCGACCACGCGCCGGAGGTAGGCCGCCGCCTACCGCAGGACGACCGGGTTGCCCGAGGGATCCTTGAAGTGGACCGAGCCACCCTCGCGCACCTCCGGCTCGTAGCCGCCGTCGTCGAGGCGGGCGCCGAGGTCGTCGCGCGCCTCGGCGTCGGGCAGGACGATCGTCATGGCGCGCAGGGTGGCGCGATCGGAGGGCGCCGGCGGGGCGCCCGCGCTCTCCCAGGTGTTGCCGCCGATGTGATGGTGGTAGCCGCCGGCGCCGAGAAAGGCGGCCTGGACGCCGAGCGCGGCCATCAGGCCGAAGCCGAGGACGTCGCGGTAGAAGACGATCGTCTCCGGGACCGACGCCACGCGCAGGTGCACGTGGCCGACGGTGGTACCGGCGGGGAGGCCGTCGAACGTCGCGCCGCGCGGATCGGCGAGCTCGGCGACGAGGTCGTCGGTGTCCAGCGGCAGCGTGGTCAGTCGCTCGCCGACCAGGCCCTCCCACAGCGCGCGGGGACGGTCCCAGTAGATCTCGAGGCCGTGGTCGTCGGGGTCCTGGAGGTAGATGGCCTCGCTGACGAAGTGGTCGGAGAGGCCGGTGAGCGCGACCTGGTCGCGGACGGCATGGATCAGCCAGCGCGCGAGGTCGGCTCGGTGCGGGAGCAGCAGGGCGACGTGGAAGAGCCCGCAGAAGCCGCGCGCCGGTCGCGCGCCGGGCTGCTCGCAGAGCACGAGCAGATCCTCGCCGCCGGCGCCGAGGACGGCCCGGTCGTCGTCGCGCTCGTGCACGCGCAGCCCGACGGCGTGCTCGTAGAAGTCCAGCGCGCGCACCAGGGACGCCACGCTCAGATGCACCGCGCCCATGCGCGTGGCGGCCGGGAGGCTGGAGTCGGCGGGGACGCCGGCAGCGGCGAGCTCCTCGGGATCAAGTGGCGGCATTTCTGAGACCTACTACCCTCATTGGAGCGAACAGCGCCGCTGTCCGCGAGGTTCTTGCTCCTGAAGGGCGCTCCGATAGCGCAGGTTGGGATCAGTCGAATCTCAACCCGTACGTCCTCGCAGCATCGCTTGCTGCGTTGAAGGAGCTTTCTTTACATGCAGTCTTCCAAGACTTTCGCCCAGCTCGGCGTGTCCGCACCTGTGGTGCAGGCGCTCGCCGGCCGCGGCATCGAACACCCCTTCGCCGTCCAGGCGATGGTCATCCCCGACGTGCTCGCCGGTCGCGACGTGCTCGTCAAGTCCCCGACCGGATCGGGCAAGACGCTCGCCTTCGGCGTGCCGATGATCGACAACATCGAGGCCGGAGGCCATCCGTCCGCCCTGATCCTCGCCCCGACGCGTGAGCTCGCGAGTCAGATCGTCGACGCGCTCGACGGCATCGCCCGGACCCGCTCGGTCAACGTCGTCGCCGTCTACGGCGGCGTCGCGATCTCCCCGCAGATCCGCAACGTCAAGCGCGCCGACGTCGTCGTCGCCACGCCCGGCCGCCTGATCGACCTGCTCGACCGCCGCGCCATCCGCCTCGACAGCATCGAGACGCTCGTCCTCGACGAGGCCGACCGCATGCTCGACATGGGCTTCCGGCCCGCCGTCGACCGCATCGTCGGCCACACCCCCAGGACCCGCCAGACGCTGCTGTTCTCGGCGACGCTCGAGGGTGAGGTCGACCGCATCGCCAAGGCCTACACGCGCAACGCCATCCGCCACGAGTCCGCGCCGGCCGTCGACGCCAAGGTCACGATCGAGCACCGCTTCATGCGCGTCGCCCACGAGGCCAAGGGCGAGCACCTGGTCAACCTCCTCAGCGAGGCCGACCGCGGCCGCACGCTGGTGTTCGTGCGCACCAAGCGCGGCGCCGACCGCCTCGCCAAGCGCCTCGCCCACCAGGACGTCATGGCGGTCGCGATGCACGGTGACAAGTCGCAGGCCCAGCGCGAGCGGGCGCTGGCGCACTTCGAGAACGGGCGCGTCGACACGCTGATCGCGACGGACGTCGCGGCGCGCGGCATCGACGTCGCCGGCATCACCCACGTGATCAACTTCGACATGCCGCAGGGCGCCGACGACTACGTGCACCGGATCGGTCGCACGGCCCGCGCCGGGCGCAGCGGCGTCGGCATCACGTTCGTGCTCGAGGAGCAGGCCCGTGACGCCGTCAAGATGGGCAGCGGCCTCGGCCTGACCCGCGAGCTCGAGGCCGCCGGCTTCACCGTGGGCAACGGGACGCGCCCGCCCGGCGGCCACAAGGGCCCGCGCGAAGGCGGGGGCCACCGCGGCCAGGGCCGCAGCCGCAACAACCGCAGCGGCCGGGCGTCCCAGCACCGGTAGGTGGCGTGCGCGCCCGAGGCTATGATCGCGGTGGGTCGCCGGGGAGCCCGCCGTGCGCCTCGCTCAGGCGCTCAAGGTCGAGCTCGTCGCTTGCGCGGCCGGAGGCACGCTTCATCGCGACGAGATCGGCCAACGAGCAGATCGGTGCCTCCACACCGTCAATCCGCTTCACGTCAGATCGGCTCAGCACATCGTCAAACGGCGCTGGGAGAAGCTGTTCGGACAGGATGTCGACCAGGCAGCGGCGCGTGCGGAGGGCCAGTGTGCCGCCGGCCGGCAGCTCTTTCGTGCGTAGCGGCGTGCCGTCCGGGTTGGTCGCCGCCCAGCGCTCGACGAGCGCATCGAGACGCGACAGGTTCTCGGCATCCATCGCGACCACCGCGTCGACGTCCTTCGTCGCGCGGACCGCGCCGTGGCGAATGACCGCCAAGCCGCCGACGATGACGTAGCGAATCCTCGCCTCGTTGAGATCACGCAGCGCCGCCGCGAAGTCGTTCAACGTTGGAGCCAGAGATCGATCGCGACCTTGCTCAGCGCCACACCCTCGTCAAGCAGATCCTGCGGATCGCGAAGCGCATCCTCGATCAACACGTACCGTCGCCAGGCGTCGTTGGCGGCGGCGTGGTCACCGCGATCCTGCGCGCTATGCGCTTGAGCCGACGCCTGCCGAAGGCGTCGCTGTTGATCGATCACCACACGACGATTCTACCGGCGAGCCGCGCCGGCATCGCGGCCGACGATCCTCCGCTCGGCTTCTCATAGAACGCTCAGAGTGCGATAGGTAAGAACCAGCGTGATTGGTCCGGGTGACCGAAAGGGCTGGCACGATGACCCAAGCATTGGCGCGGATCGGATCGTTCTTGCATCCGCTGTTGTTCGCAGCCTTCCCGCTGCTCTCGCTCTTCGCGCAGAACCAGTCCGAGGTGCAGTTGAGCGTTCTCTGGTTGCCCCTCGTGGTGTGCATCGTGGCCACCGCTGCGCTCTACGGTCTGCTGCTGCTGATCACCCGTCGCGCGACGAGAGCGGGAGCGCTGGCGTCGGTGGTCGTCGTCGGGTTCTTCTACTTCAGGATCCTCTTCGAGAACCTGTCCGGTCTCGGGCTCAGCGAGGGCGTCTTCTTGGGTTTGTGGCTGGCGGTCCTCGCAGCCGGGGTCGTCGTGCTCTCAAGGACTGCCCGGCCACTGTTCAACCTCACCCTGATCCTGGTGATCGGGGCCGCGGTGCTCGCGGTGCCGGCGGCGGCCGAGATCGCGACCTACCAGGCCGACCACCCGCCGATCGCGCTCTCCGATGCGCGCCTGTGGCCGACGGCGCTCGCTGAGCCGGCACCGCGAAGCGCGACGAAGCTCCCGGACATCTACTTCATCGTCCCGGACGACTATCCCCGCGCCGATGTCCTGCAGCGGTACTTCCGCTACGACAACAGCCACTTCCTCCGGCAGCTCAAGACGCGCGGGTTCGTCGTATCGGGGCAGGCGCGAAGCCCCTACTCCGACAGTGAGTCCAACACGGCGGCGACGCTCAACATGGACTACTTGAGCAGGCTGCCGAAGATTCTCGGGCCGAGATCCCAGGACGTGCGGCCGGTCAAGCGGCTGATCGAGGACAACCGAGCGTCGCGGCTGTTGAAGGGGCTCGGATACCGCTACGTGCACCTCGACACCGACGAGGTCACGTTCGCCGGCAGCAACCCGCGCATCTCTGCCCTGGCCCCGCCGGACAGCTTCGCCAACCTGTGGCTGCGCAAGAGCGTCCTCAGCGTCATCGGGGGTCCCCTCGGCTTCAACGAGTCCGCGACGAACGAGCGCTTCCGGCACAGCATCCGGTCGGAGTTCTCCGCACTCGAAGCCGCACCGCGGCAGGCGGCCCCGAAGTTCGTCGTCTTCCACACGCTGCTGCCGCACGACCCCTACGTCTACTCCGCGTCCGGGCGGCCCGTGACCTTTCCCGGCCACACCGATCAAGACCTCGGCTCCAAGCTCGGGATGCGCTACTTCCTGCCGCAGATGCGCTATCTCAACTCGAAGCTCCTGGGGGCGGTGGACGCGATCCTGGCGCGCTCGAAGATGCGACCGATCATCGTGATCCAGTCCGACGAGGGCTTTCAGGCGGATCCCGACACCGTCGGCGAGGCCGCGGCGACCGACATCCGCGTCAAGGGCCTGAGCGCGTTCTACCTGCCCGGATCCGGCACACGCGCCGTGCCTGAGCCGCCCAACACGGTCAACACGTTGCGCTTCGTGTTCAACCGCTACCTCGGCACGCACTACCCGATGCTGGCCAGCGCGAGCTATCCCGAAGGGGACCTCCCCTACGACTTCAAGCCCATGCGCGTCAGGTGACCGCCTCGGATCCTCTCCATCGCCCGCGGCGCCGGCGCCGAAGCTCATCAAGGGCCGTGGCAGCGCGTCTTCGGCGGTGCTCTCCGAGCGTCGAGGTCGACCAGTCCCTCGTCGGGCACGCCGCCGCGCTTGCCCTTGACCGCAATCTCCGCAGCCTCGACTCGCTCCATCTCGCCGCCGCGCTCGTGCTGGGCGTTGAGGATCTCCGGGTCGCCACCTGGGACCGCCGGCTCCACGCCGACGCGGGTGCCGAGGGACTCGCACTGACCCCAGAAGGGTTCGGCTGACCAGACGGTGGCCTCGCACAGCAGGCCCACGGCTGAGCCTGGATCCAGGCTACCGTCGACGCCGTGTTCCGGATCATGGGCGTCGTCAACGTCACGCCCGACTCCTTCTCCGACGGCGGGCGGTATTTCGACGCCGACGCGGCGGTCGCCCACGGGCGCAGACTCGGGGGCGAGGGCGCCGACATCCTCGACGTCGGCGGCGAGTCCACCCGGCCCTACGCCGATCCCGTCCCCGTGGCCGAGGAGCTGCGCCGCGTCGTCGGCGTGATCGAGCGCCTCGCCGGCGCCGGCCCGCAGCTGTCCGTCGACACCTCCAAGCTCGCCGTCGCCCGCGCCGCGCTCGCGGCGGGCGCCACCTACGTCAACGACGTGACCGCGTTCCGCGGCGACCCGGCCCTGGCCGCGCTCGTGGCCGAGTCCGGCGCCGACTGCTGCCTGATGCACATGCTCGGTGAGCCACGCACGATGCAGGACGACCCGCGCTACGAGGACGTCGTCTCGGAGGTCAAGCGCTTCCTGGAGCAGCGGATGGCCTTCGCGGTCGCCGAGGGGGTCCCGGAGGAGCGCATCGCCCTCGACCCGGGCATCGGCTTCGGCAAGACCGTCGCGCACAACCTGGAGCTGCTGCGCCGCCTCGAGGAGCTGACGGCGCTCGGGCGCCCGCTGGTCGTGGGCATCTCACGCAAGGGCTTCCTCGGGCGCATCACGGGCCGCGCGGTGCCGGCCGAGCGCGTGCCCGCGACGGTGGCGGCCAACGTGCTCGCCCTCGAGCGCGGCGCCTCGGTCTTCCGCGTCCACGACGTGGGCGCGTCGCGCGACGCGTTGTTAGTGGCCACTGCTACGTTGGCCGGCCGATGGCCCGCTCCCCAGACGACGACGACTACGACGATCCCGACCTGACCGAGGACGACGACGAGGAGGGGCCCGAGGTGGGGGTCACGATCGAGATCGTCGGGCTCTCGCTCTACACCCACCACGGGGTGACCGAGGCCGAGCGCGAGGTCGGCCAGCGGCTCGTCTTCGACGTGCGCTTCGACGTCGGCGAGGTGGACGCGCTGGTGACCGACCGCGTCGAGGACACCGTGGACTACGGCAAGGTCTGCGAGGAGATCAACCTGATCGCCCAGCAGCGCCCGTACAAGACGCTCGAGCGCCTCTGCGCGGTCATCACCGACCGGCTGGCGACGAAGTTCGGCGCCGAGTCGGTGACGGTCAAGGCCGCCAAGCCCGAGCCGCCGATCCCGCTGTTCGTCGAGCAGGTCTCCGTCGAGGTCTGGCGCGAGGAGTGAGGTGAGTCCCGCCGCCCGCGTGCGCCTCACCGCCGCCGAGCGCCGCGAGCAGATCATCACGGCGGCGCTGCGGCGCTTCGCCCACGGCGGCCTGCACGGGACCTCCACCGAGGACATCGCCGCCGACACAGGGCTCTCCCAGCCCTACCTGTTCCGGCTGTTCAAGACCAAGCGCGCGCTCTTTTTGTCGTGCTGCGAGGTGTGCAACGCGCGCGTCCGGCAGGCGTTCGCCGCGGCGTGCGAGGGCGACACGCCGCAGGAGCGCCTGGAGAGCATGGGTCGCGCCTACACCGCGCTGATCGCCGACGAGACCCTGCTCGGCTTCCAGCTGCAGATGTACGCGGCCTGCGGAGACCCCGTGATCCGCGAGCGCTCCCGCGAGCTCTACGCCACGCTGGCCAAGGAGGTCCGCGCCCGCTCCGGCGCCGGCGACGAGGAGCTGTTTGGCTTCTTCGCCACCGGGATGATGCTCAACGTCGTGACCACGCTCGGCCTCGGCGACGTCCTCAAGCACCCGTGAGTCCGTTCGACGCCGACACTGCCCTCGAGCCGGTCGGGGAGGGATGCTGGCGCGGCGCCGTTCCGCCGACCTGGTCCATCGGGACCGGCCCCAACGGCGGCTTCATGGCCGCCCTGGCCGCGCGTGCGGTGCAGCTGGCGAGCGGCTGGCCTCCACGCTCGCTGACGCTGCACTACCTCCTCCCGCCCGCCGAGGCGCCGATCGACGTGGCCGTGACGAGCGTCCGCCAGGGGCGCTCGACGGCGTTCCTGCGCCTGGACCTGCTCCAGGAGGACCGGCCCGTGGTGACGGCGATGGCGGTCTGCGGGGCCTGGTATGACAGCGCGCCGAGCTGGTCGGACGCCGTGGCGCCGGAGCTGCCAGCACCCGAGGACTGCGATCGCATCGACCCGGACCTCGGTGGGGCCCCGCCAATCCTCGGCCGCTACGACATGCGCATCGCGCCGGTCCGGGAGGAGGCGGCCCGTCCGGCGCGCGTGGCGGGCTGGATCCGCACGGCGCAGCCGCGCGCCGCCGACAACGTCGCCTTCGCGGCGATGACCGACGCCTTCGTGCCGCCCGCGTTCTTCCGCGCCGGCGAGCCGGTCTCCGTCCCGACCCTCGAGCTCACGATCCACTTCCGCGGGCTGGCGCCGCCGGGAGAGCACCCGTGGATCGCGGCCGCGTTCGCCACGCGCGTGGCGGCGGGCGGCGTCTGCGAGGAGGATGGCGAGCTGTGGAGTGCCGACGGGCGGCTGCTCGCCCAGTCGCGCCAGCTCGCGCTGGTGCGGCGCAGGACATGATCGGGTACCTCGGGCTCGGCTCCAACGTCGGCGACCGCCGGGCGCACCTGCAGGCGGCGGCCGCGCTGCTGCCCGACCACGGGGTCGCGGTGCTCGCGAGCTCGTCGGTCTATGAGACCGAGCCCGTCGGCGCGGTGCTCGACCAGCCCGACTTCCTCAACGCCTGCCTGCGCGTGGACGCGGCGCCGGACCCCGAGGGCCTGCTCGCCGCGTGCAAGGCGGTGGAGCGCGAGCGGGGCCGCACCCTGGCCGGGGAGCCGGGCTACGTGCGCCACGGCCCGCGGCCGCTGGACGTCGACCTGCTGGTGCTCGGCGACCTCGAATATGTCTCGCAGCGGCTGACGCTGCCGCACCGCGAGGTGACTACGCGGCGTTTCGTGCTCGTCGGGCTGCTCGAGCTCGAGCCCCGGGTCGAGATCCCAGGGAGCGGCCCCGGCGCCGCCCTTCTCGCCGCGCTCGGTCCAGAGGGAGACGTACACCTGGCCGGGCCGCCCCTCGCGGTCTAGTCTCGCGGCCATGACGGTTCGGGCGCTGCTCGTCGGGCTGGCGGTCACCCTGGCCGGTGCCGGAGCGACGCCTGCCGCGGCAGCACCGGCCGACGTGGTCTGCGTGGACGTCCAGCGCGCCGAGTGCACGGACCGGGCCCAGACCCTCGACGCCGCGCTCGCCGCCTCCCCGGGGGTCATCTACCTCGGACCCGGGCCGTTCACCGGCTCCTTCTCGAGCGCCCAGTCCGTCGAGATCGCGGGCACCGGCGCGACGACGATCGTGGCGGCGGACAGCGCGCAGCCGGCGCTCACGCTGACCGGTGCGACGGTCACCGTGCACGGCGTGCGCGTGCAGGGGCGCCTGAGGGCGAGCGGGACGGTGACCCTCGACGACGACGGCCTCGGCGCGCTGGATCTCGTCACGGCCGACGCCGCCGCGCGCGGCCTGACGGTCACCGGCCCGGTCAAGCTCAGCGGCGGCTCGCTCGCCCTGTCGTCCTCCGTGGTGACGGCGCCGGATCCGTTCGTCCTCGCCGGCGGCGCCACGGTCACGGCCGACCACTCCGCCTACGCCCCGGACGCGGACGCGAGCGCGCCCGACCGCATTGACGTGCCGCCGGATCCGCGCCCGGTGCCCGGCTCTGCGCTCGTGGACGCCGGCGACCCGGCACCGCTCGCGCCCTTCGAGCCCTTCGAGGACGCGGCGGGCGACACGCGCGTCACCGACGGTGACGGCACCGGCGGCGTCCGCCGGGACATCGGGGCCTACGAGCTCCAGCCCCCCGCCCTGCCCGTCCCGGTCGCCAACGTGCTCGCCAACGGCGGCGCCGAGGCGCAGCTTACGGGCTGGTCGGGCAGCTTCTCGGCCGCGCTCTACGGCGACCCGTCGCTGCCGGGGGCGCGCGCCGGTGCCGCGCTCGGCGCAGGCCAGGCGTTCTTCGCGGCCGGCAGCGTCGGGAGCGCCGACCTCTTCCAACGCATCGACGTGACGGCGGCGGCGGGCTCGATCGACCGCAACCTCGGCACCGCCGCGTTGTCGGGCCTGCTCGGCGGCTACGGTGCCGACGCCGACACCCTGACGGTCCGAGCGCTGTTCAAGGATCCCGAGAACGTCACGATCGGCTCGCTGGAGCTCCCGTCCGTCACGGCGGCCGATCGCGGCAACGACACGAACCTGCTGCCGCGCGCGGCCGACGGCCCGATCCCGGCCCGCACGCGAGCGATCGACGTGGTCCTCAACGGCGATCGCCAGGCGGGCACCTACACCGACGCCTACGCCGACAACCTCGCGCTCGTGCTCTCCGTCCCGGGGGTCCCCGTCGACCCGCCGGGCCAGCTCAGCGACCCGCCCGTGAACAACCTCAAGCCCTTCTCGGGAGTGTCCGTGCTCACGGGCCGGCCGGCCTTCTCGCGCAAGGGCGGCGGGCGCGTCCTGCTGGCCTGCGCCTCGGTGACCGTCGGCGCGTGCAGCGGATCGCTCGAGCTGCGCGGCCGGCTGCCGAAGGCCGCGGGCGTCACGCGTATCGCCCGCTACGCCGTCTTTGACCTGCGGCCGGGCAAGACCCGCCACGTGGTGATGCGCCTGCTCGCGGCGACGCGCACCCGGCTGCGGCACCGCCGCACGCTGCGAGCCGAGCTGATCGTGATCGCCCGTGACGGCCAGGGCCTGCAGCGGCGCGCGACGGTCCCGCTGCGGCTGAGCCTCCCGTCACGCCGCCGCCGCCGCCGGTAGCGTCCCGGGCGCATAGGGTTGCGGTTGTGCTGTTGGTCGTGGACGTCGGGAACACCCAGACCCACTTCGGCGCCTACGACGGCGAGGAGCTCGTCGAGCACTGGCGCTTCGCGACCGTGCGCGAGTCGACGTCGGACGAGCTGGGCGCGGCGCTGCTCAGCCTGCTCGCCCTGCGCACGCTGGGCTTCGAGGACATCCACGCTTCGATCGTCTCCTCGACCGTGCCCGCGCTGCGGCCGGAGTGGACCGCCACGGCGGCCCGCTACCTCGGCCAGGAGATGCTCGTCGTCGGCCCGGGCCTGAAGACGGGCATGTCGATCCGCATCGACAACCCGCGCGAGCTCGGCGCGGACCGGCTCGTCAACGCCGTCGCGGCCTTCGACGCCGGCGGCGGCCCCGTGGTCGTCGTCGACCTCGGCACCGCCCTGACCTTCGACATCGTCAGCCGGGAGGGGGAGTACCTCGGCGGCATCATCTCCCCCGGCGTGGAGATCTCCATGGAGGCGCTGACCTCGCGCGCCGCCGCGATCCCCAAGATCGACCTGGCCCCGCCGCGCACCCTGATCGGCAAGGGCACCGTCGACGCGGTCCGCTCCGGCGTCATCTACGGCTTCGCCGCCCAGGTCGACGGCATTGTCACCCGCCTGCGCGCCGAGCTGGGGCAGGAGACCAAGACGATCGCCACCGGCGGCCTCGCCGACTCGATCGTGCCCTTCTGCGAGACCATCGACGCGGTCGACGACCTGCTCACGCTCAAGGGCCTGCGCCTGATCTGGCGGCGCAACCAGGACTAGTTGCTCTCGGCGCGGGGCGCCGGCTCCGGGCGGGTGGAAATGACGCCGTGACACCGGATAGCGGTAGATCTCTGATCCTGGGCGATCACGGCTATTTCCCCATCAGTGGCCCATCACTGAGCGGCGGCTACGGCCGGGCCGGCTCGCCGGGGCGGGCCGGCTCGACGAAGATCTTCCCCACCTGCGGCACGGCGTCGCGGATCGCGTGCTCGACGGCGCGGATGGCGCCCTCGACGCCGTCGGTGTCGAGCCCGTCGCGGAAGGCGATCTCCGTGGCCACGAGGATCTCCTCGGGCCCGACGTGCAGGGTGAGCAGGTCGCGGATCTGCTCGACCTCGCCGATCGAGTCGATCGCGTCGCGCAGCTCGGTGCGGATCTCGCGCGTCGCGGACTCGCCGATCAACAGGCTCCGGCTCTCCCGCGCCAGCGCGAACGCGACCGCGCACAGCAGCACGCCGATCACGACGGCGGCACCGGCGTCGAAGCGGGCGTCGTCGAAGAGGTGGGCGAGCACGAGGCCGGCGATCGCCACGGCGATTCCCGAGAGCGCCGCGGTGTCCTCGAAGATGACCGTCAGCGTCTCAGGGTCCTTCGCCCGGCGGACGCCGGCCCAGAACGAGCGCCGGCCGCGATCGCGGTTGAAGGAGCGCAGAGCGACCCGCAGCGCCGCGCTCTCGAAGACCGCCGAGACGAGCAGCACGACGACGCCGAGCCACAGCCCGGGGGTCTTCTCGGGGTGCAGGACGCCCTGGACCCCGCGGTAGACGGAGACGATGCCGCCGACGCTGAAGAGCGTGAGGGCGACTACGAAGGTCCAGAAGAACCGCTCCATCCCGTGGCCGAAGGGATGGTCCTCGTCCGGCGGCTCGCGCGAGCGGCGCAGGCCGAGCAGCAGCAGCAGCTGGTTGCCCGTGTCGGCCACGGAGTGGATGCCCTCGGCGAGCAGCGCGGTCGAGCCCGACGCGGCGGCCGCGGCGAGCTTGGTGACCGCGATCGCGCCGTTGGCGGTCAGGGCCGCCAGCACGCTCGCGCGCGACGACGAGCCGCTCACGCCCCCACCAGCACGCCGTCGCAGCCGAAGATCACGAGCACCCTCGGCGCCTACCCTCTCGGGTGCATGTCACGCTCGCTCTCCGAGCCCTGGACCCTCGGGGGCCTGCCCGTCCCCAACCGCGTGGTGCTCGCGCCGCTGGCGGGCATCGGCAACTGGTTCGTGCGCCTGCAGGCGCGCCGGCACGGCGCGGGGCTGGTAGTGAGCGAGATGGTCTCGAGCTTCGCCGTGCACCACGGCAACCAGCGCACCCTGACCGAGCTGCTGCGGATCCACCCTGCCGAGCGGGAGGCCGGGCCCGGGCCGATCTCGATCCAGCTCTTCGGGCACGACCCGGAGGTCATGCGCTCGGCCGCCGCGACGGTCGCCGCGGCGGGGGCGGACCTGATCGACCTCAACATGGGCTGCCCGGTGCCCAAGGTCATGAAGACGGGGGCGGGGGCCGCGCTGTTGCAGGACCCCGAAACCGCCGTCGCCCTCGCCCGCGCCGCCCGCGAGGGCTCGGGCCTGCCGGTGACCGTGAAGCTGCGCGCGGAGGGCGTCGCCGTGGCGCACCGTCTCGTGCAGGACGCGGGCGTCGCCGGGATCACCTTCCACCCCCGCGACGTGAAGGTCCGCCACAAGGGCACGCCGGACTACGAGCTGGCCGCGCAGCTGGTGCGAGACCTGCCCGTGCCGGTGATCGTCAGCGGCGGCATGCAGGGCGCCGACCACATCCGCTGGGTCTTCGAGCGCACGGGCTGCGCCGCCGTAATGCTCGCCCGCGGAGCCCTCGGCAACCCCTGGCTGTTCGAGCAGCTGCTCGGGCGCCGCGAGGCCGAGCCGGACGTCGACGAGGTGGTCCGCGAGTGGCTGTGGGTGCTCGCGCGCGCCGAGGAGCACCTCGGCGAGGCGCGCGCCGCGAGCTATCTGAAGAAGTTCCATCCCTGGTACGTCGAGCGGCTCGGGGCCGGCAAACAGGCCCAGAATGCCCTGCAACGGACGGCCACCGTGAGCGAGCAGCGGGCCCTCATTGAAGCGTTCGCCCCGGTGCTATCCTCCGCGACCGCCTGAAGCCCGGGATCCGCTGAGTCAGCGGGCTCCGGATCCCTCCACTTCCCCGGGACGACCATGCAGAAGGACGTCATCCTCACGCCTGAAGGGCTCGAGAAGCTCAAGCAGGAGATCGAGCACCTTTCCACGGACAAGCGCCGTGAGGTGGCCGAGCGCATCAAAGAGGCCCGGGAGTTCGGGGACATCTCCGAGAACTCCGAGTACGACGACGCCAAGAACGAGCAGATGATGCTCGAGGCGCGGATCGCCACGCTGGAGGAGAAGCTGCGCTCGGCGACCGTCATCGACACGGCGGAGCTCGACGGCCACATCGTGCGCGTCGGCGTCACGGTCGACGTCAGCGTCGACGGCTCCCGCAAGGACACCTTCATGATCGTCGGCTCGACGGAGGCCGATCCGTCGGCGCAGCCCAAGCGGCTCTCCAACGAGTCGCCCGTGGGCAAGGCCCTGCTCGGGCACAAGAAGGGCGACACGGTCAACGTGCAGCTCCCGTCGGGCAAGACGCGCACGCTGAAGATCTCCAAGATCGCTGTCTGACGCCGGCGCCGACCTGGTCGGGGCGCGACGGCGCAAGCTCGCAGAGCTCCGCGCCGCCGGCATCGATCCCTACCCGCACGCCTTCGCGGGCGTGCAGGCGATCGAGGACGTCAAGGCCCCGCACGCCGACCTGGGCGACGGCGAGGAGACCGACGCCGCGGCGCGGATCGCCGGCCGGCTCGCCGCTCGGCGCGGCGGGGGCAAGGCGGCCTTCATGGACCTCGTCGACCGCTCGGGCCGGATGCAGCTGCACGCCCGCCGGGACGTGCTGGGCGACGAGTGCTTCGAACGGCTCATCGGTCTGGTCGACCTCGGAGACCTGATCGGCGCCGACGGCACCGTCTTTCGCACCCGCCGCGGCGAGCTGTCGCTGGCGCTGACCGACCTCACGGTCCTGGCCAAGAGCCTGCGGCCCCCGCCGGACAAGTTCCACGGCCTCTCGGACACCGAGACGCGCTTCCGCCAGCGCGAGCTGGACCTGCTCGCCAACGCGCAGTCGCGCGCGCTGTTCGTGACCCGCGCGCGGATCGTCTCAGAGATCCGCCGGTTCCTCGACGGGCAGGGCTTCATCGAGGTCGAGACGCCGGTGCTGCAGCCGCTGTACGGCGGGGCGGCGGCCAAGCCCTTCACGACGCACTTCAACGCGCTGGATCGCACGATGTACCTGCGCATCGCGACCGAGCTCTACCTCAAGCGCCTGATCGTCGGCGGCCTCGAGCGCGTGTACGAGATCGGCAAGAACTTCCGCAATGAGGGGCTCTCGCCCAAGCACAACCCCGAGTTCACGGTGATCGAGTGGTACGAGGCCTACGCGGACTACCACGACGTCGCGGCGCGGCTGGAGCAGCTCCTGGACGGCGTCGCGCGCCGCGTCGGCTACCAGGGCGAGATCTCCTTCGCCCCGCCCTACGCGCGCGAGACGCTCGGCGGCTCGATCCTGGCGCGCACGGGGGTGGACATCTACGGGGGCGATCGCTCGCTCGAGGCCTTGCAGCAGGCCATGGCGGCCCGCGGGCTCGAGGTGCCCGAGCACGAGACCACGTGGGCGCGGCTCGTCGACCACCTGCTGTCGAGGTACGTGGAGCCCGGGCTCGTCCAGCCGACCTTCCTGCTGGACTACCCGATCGAGCTGTCGCCGTTCGCCAAGCGCCACCGCGAGACCGACGGCCTCGTCGAGCGCTTCGAGCTCTTCGCCGGCGGGATGGAGCTCGCGAACGCCTTCAGCGAGCTCAACGACCCCGACGACCAGCGCGCGCGCTTCGAGGAGCAGCGGGCCGCCGCCATCGCCGGCGACGAGGAGGCCCACCCGTTCGACGAGAGCTTCCTCGGGGCCCTCGAGCAGGGCATGCCGCC
>JBBQBV010000089.1:0-14878 GCA_038318085.1 Solirubrobacterales bacterium | reverse complement strand
TGCACGACCCTGCGACCTACGCCCGGCTGACGGGGTCTGACCGGACGGACTTCGACGGCTTCTTCCCGGCGTACCGCGCGGCCTATTGAGCTTTCGCGGCGTCGCGCATGCGGCGCCTGAGCGCCAGTCGCAGCTCGCGGCCGCGCTCCTGAAAGACGCGCAGCCTGACGAAGTTGACGTTGCGCATGAGCTCGTTGTGGCGGTGGTAGAGGGCGGCGCGGCGGGCGGTCACCGCCGCCGTCGGCCGCGTCGGGACCGGATAGCCGAGCTCGGCGAGCTCGGGGCCGGCGAGCGAGGCGAACGTGGCTTGGTCGCGCGCGGGCATCTCCTTGCGCCAGCGCGCGACCGTCCCGGTGGTGATGCCCTGGAAGCGGGCGGGAAACCACGACGCCTGCTCGGGGACGATCTTGCCGTTGTCGGTCTCGTCGAGGGCCAGCATGGACGGGTCGTAGCGCAGGTCGAGAAAGGCGCACAGGGCGCGCACGTGGGTGGCCGGCTCGGCTGCGAGATCCTCGTAGCGGACCGTCATGACCTGGCCGGGATGCCGGCGCTCGGCGTCTCGGCCCGCCCGGATGCCCCGCGCCCACCACGGGGCGGCGGCCCAGGCGTTGTTCGGGCCGAACGGCATCGCGCGCACCGACAGGGCGACGTCCCGGCCGTCGCGCACGAGCACCACGAAGCGCGTGTCGGGCCAGATCGCGAGCAGCTCGTCGATGTGATGGACGTAGTGCGGCGTCTTGTCGGCCCAGCGGGGCTTTCCGTGCTTGCGCGCGTAGGCCACGAACGGCGCCTCGAGGGCGAAGCGGCGCGCCTGCTCGGGTGCGAGGCCCTCCGGCAGGCTCGGAGCGGGCCCGGGGAGGCCCCAGAGACGGACCTTCGGATGCTTCCAGACCTGGTCGAGCAGGTCCTGGCCCGCGGCATGACCCATGATCTCCACGTCGGTCAGGAACATCGACTCGGGCGGGATGGCCACGTCGGGCCCGCGGTCGAGGATCAGGCGGAGCATGGTCGTCCCCGACCGGTCGTTGCCGACGATGAAGAAGCCGGGTGCGGTCATCGCGTCCCCTGCGCGGGCTCCCAGCCCTCGGGGGTCCCGTGGCGCAGGTGGTCGTAGAGGCCGGCCGCGATCGAGGCGGTGGTCAGGACGTAGTAGCGCGCGACGAGCAGGGGCCACAGCCGCACGCGGTCACCGGCGGCCGCGGCGGCGAGGACCGCCAGCTGGCCGGCGAGCGCGGCGCGATGCAGCCTGCGGCCCGGCCGGCGGCTGAGGACGGACGAGCTCAGCAGCGCCAGCACGTGCAACAACGGCGAGGCGTAGCGCAGCGTGCGGTGCGAGCCGATCATCACCGCGTAGCGGAGCGGGTAGCCGCGCGGATCGGCGAAGCGGCTGAGGCGCAGGATGCGCCAGACGCGGCTCATCATCCGCCGCTTGCGGCGCCATTCGCCCTCGATCGACGGGACCATCAGCTCCGTCGCGCACGCGCCCGGCGCATACACGGCGCGGCGGCCGCGCCTGACCAGCTCGGCCGGGAGCGCGAGGTCGTGGCCCATCGGAGGGTCGAACGCGATGTAGTCCTCGCGGCGCACGGCGTAGATGGCGCCGTTGCCGGCCGTGATGGAGCTCAGGGCCGACTCGTGCGCGCGCATCCACAGCTCGTAGCGCCAGTACAGGCCCTCCTGGTTGGTGCCGGCCTCGTTGACGAAGCGCGCCTGACCGCAGGCGTACGCCACGTCTACGTCCTCGAACGCCGCAGCGAGCAAGCGGAGGGCCGTGGCGTCCCACATCGCGTTGGCGTCCGAGAACGCGAGCAGCTCGCCGCGCGCTGCGCGCACGCCGGCGTCCTGGGCGCGCATCTTGCCGCCACGCGGCAGCTCGAGGACGACGTCCGCCCCGGCGGCGCGGGCGCGCGCGGCGGTGTCGTCGGCCGCGCCGTCGACCGCGACGATGACCTCCAGCCGCTCGCGCGGCCAGTCGAGCGCCAGCGCGTTGGCGACCTTCTCCGCGATCACGTCCTGCTCGCGATACGCCGCGACGATCAGCGAGACCGAGGGCTCGGCGCCCGGCTCGACGCCCGCGTCTCCGGCGCTCTCGCGGCCCCGGGCGAGGACCGCGAGCAGCGCCCCGTAGCCCACCTGCGTCCAGGCCAGCAGCGCCGTCGAGAGCCCGAAGAGCGCGCGGGCCACGGTGCGGCGGTGGGAGGCCTCCACGCCCGCGCTCACGTGCGTCGCCGGTCCCACGAGAACCCGCGCACGGCGAGCACGGCGCCGGCGGCGCCCCACAGCGCCAGCACGAGGACCGCCGTGCCGTGCGACCCGAGCCCGTGGCCCTTGACCATCGCGCCTGACAGCCCATCGATGAGGTGCTTGAGCGGCAGCCCCTGGGCGAGGTCGTGCAGGACCGCCGGGGCGCCCTTGGCGTCGTAGAAGACGCCGGAGATCACGATCGTCGGCAGGAAGACCGCGTTGACGTAGGCCGGGGCGGACTCGAAGTTCGGGATCGCGTGCGCGAGCGCGACTCCCAGCGCGGCGAAGCAGGCGGCCCCGAGCGCCACGAAGACGGCGAGGGAGAGCAGGTCGCGCGGCCACCCCGTGTGAAAGAAGACGCGCCCCGCCACGACGACGATCGTGATCTGCAGCGCCGTGTTGGTGATCGCGTTGGCGGCCAGCGACGCGAGGTAGGCCGACGACGGCATCGGGGTGCCGCGCACGCGCTTGAGGATCCCCTGCTCGCGCAGGAACGTCAGGTTCATGGCGATCGCGGTGAACGTCGTCGACATCACGCTCATCCCGGCGATGCCGGGCACGATCACGTCGAGCTTGGACTGCTGCCCGGCGAAGATCGCGCCGAACATGGCGAGGAAGAGCAGCGGCAGCAGGAAGTTGAAGAAGGCGGCGCTCGGGTTGCGCCAGAACATCTTGCGCTCGAGCCGGTATTGCCGCCAGGCGACGCGGCCCCAGGAGGGCGCGGAGGCGGTCCCGCCGCTGTCGCGCTCGCGCGGGCGCCGGAGCGTGGCGTCGCTCATGCCGTGACCTCGAGGTAGACGTCCTCGAGCGAGGGTCGCGTGACGCTGAGCTCCTCGAGGCGCTCGCCGCGGGCGAGGGCCGCGGCGGTGGCCTCGTGCAGCAGCATGGTCGGATCCTCGGTGGTGTGCTCGGAGAGCTCGTCCCCGACCCGCCAGCTGACGCGGTAGCGCGCGGCGCCGGCGCCCAGCTCGGAGGGCCGGCCCTCGGCGAGGATGGCGCCGTCCTTGATGATCGCGACGCGGTCGGCCAGGGCCTGGGCCTCGTCGAGGTAGTGGGTCGTGAGCAGGACGGTCTTGCCGAGGTCGCGCAGGGCGCGCACGGTGCCCCACGCGTTGCGGCGGGCCTCGGGATCGAAGCCCGTCGTGGGCTCGTCGAGAAAGATCAGCTCCGGGTCGCCCACGAGCGCGAGCGCGAAGTCCAGGCGCCGCTGCTGGCCGCCGGAGAGCGTCCGCGTGCGCTTGCCCGCAGAGGCGGTGAGCCCGGCCACCTCGATCGTCTCGGCCACGTCGCGGGGGGCGGGGTACAGGCGCGCCCAGTGCTCGACGACCTCGAACACCGTGAGGTGGCGGTAGATGCCGCTGCTCTGCAGGACGATGCCGACGCGCTCGCGCAGCGAGGACGAGCGGTCGGCCGGGTCCTCGCCGAGGACCCGCACCGTCCCTCCGGAGCGCTCGCGGTAGCCCTCGAGGATCTCGACGGTGGTCGTCTTGCCGGCGCCGTTGGGCCCCAGCAGCCCGAACACCTCGCCCCGGCCGACGGCGAAGTCGATGCCGCGCACGGCCTCATGGTCGCCGTAGGCCTTGCGCAGGCCCTGCACCTCGATGGCCGCGACGGTCATGATGGGTTCAGCGTATGCGTTGCGCCTGCATCGACATCGGGTCCAACACCACGCGCGTGCTGGTCGCCGACGTCGAGGGCGGCGTGCTGCGCGAGGTGGTGTGCGAGAAGGCGTTCACCCGCCTGGGCAGCGCGCTGCGCCGGACGGGCGCGCTGCCACCCGAGGCGCTGGCGGCCGTCGCCGACGTCGTCGCGGTCCAGACGGCCGTCGCGCGGGCGCTCGGCGCCGAGTGTCTGCGCGTCGTCGCGACGGCGGCGATCCGCGAGGCGTCCAACCGCGACGCGCTCGTGCACGCGGTCCGCGAGCGCGCCGGCGTCGACGTCGAGATCCTCGCGGCCGCGGACGAGGCGCGCCTGGCGTTCGCGGGCGGCACCCACGCCCATCGGACGCCGCTGGAGGGGCGCGTCGCGGTCGTCGACGTCGGCGGCGGCTCGTCGGAGATCGCCGTCGGGCGCCTGGACGAGGGCGTCGAGTGGTCGATCTCGGTGGCGCTCGGTTCGAGCTCGCTCGCCGACGAGCACCTGCGCTCGGACCCGCCGGCGCCGGACGAGCTCGCGGCCGCCGGCCGCGCCGCCAGCGCGATGTTCGCAGCCATGACCCCGCCGCCGGTCGACGTCGCCCTCGCCGTCGGCGGCAGCGCGACCTCGATGGCGCGCCTGGCCGGCAGGCGGATCGACCCGGCGGCGGTCGCCCTCGCGCTGGAGATCCTCGCCTCGCGGACCTGCGGCGAGCTGGCCGCCGAGCACGGGCTCGATCCCGAGCGCGTGCGGCTGCTGCCGGCCGGCCTGAAGATCCTCGGCGCGGTCGCCGCCTGCCTGGGCCGCCCGCTGGTCGTCGGCGAGGGCGGCCTGCGCGAGGGCGTGTGCCTGGCGATCGCCGCGGCGCGTTGACAAGACGGTCACAAGTCGTTCACACGGCCGGGAGTAGCATCGCTGCGGCATGTCCGACCTCGCGACTCGAGCCGAGGGCGAGTCGAGTCCCCTCGTCAAGCCCGAGCTGTACTTCAACCGCGAGCTGTCGTGGCTGGACTTCGACGACCGGGTCCTGCAGCTCGCCGAGGACGGGCGCACGCCGCTGCTCGAGCGCCTGAAGTTCTCCGCCATCTGGTCGACGAACCTCGACGAGTTCTTCATGGTCCGCGTCGCCGGCCTGCACGACATGGTCGACGCGGGCATCGACTTCTCGGGCAAGGACGGGCTCACCGCCTCGGCCACGATCGAGCGCATCCGCACGGTCGTCGTCGGCCAGCAGGCGCGCGCGTCGGAGGCCCTGGCCGCGGCGATCATGCCCGCGCTGAGCGAGCACGGCCTGCGCATCCTGCATCTGAGCGAGGTGAGCGCCGAGGAGCGCGAGCAGCTCGAGGAGCGCTTCCTGCGCCAGGTCTTCCCGGTCCTGACGCCGCTCGCCGTCGGCCTCGGGCGCCCGTTCCCGTACATCTCGAATCTGTCCCTGTCGCTCGCCGTGCGCGTGCGCGACCCCGTCACGGGCCAGGAGCTGCTCGCCCGGGTGAAGGTGCCCAAGGAGATGCTGCCGCGCTTCATGCCGGTCGACGGCGGCCACTGCTTCGTGCCCGTCGAGGAGATGATCGCCGCCAACCTCGAGCGGCTCTTCGAGGGGATGGAGATCCTCGAGCACACGATGTTCCGCGTCACCCGAGACGCCGACTTCACGGTCGGCGACGAGGCGGACGACCTGCTGCAGGCGGTCGAGACCGAGCTGCGCCGGCGCCGCTTCGGCGAGGTCGTGCGGCTCGAGGTGCAGGCCGGGATGGGCGACGGGATCCGCGCCCAGCTGGTCGAGGCGCTCGGCGTCGAGGAGGGCGACGTCATGGAGGTCGAGGGGCTGATGGACCTCGGCGACCTGATGGACGTCTACGGCATCTCCGCCCTCGGCGAGCTGCGCGACCCGGCATGGCACCCGGTCACCCAGCCGCGCCTGGTCGCCGAGGAGGACTCCGAGCCCGACGTCATGGGCGCGATGCGCCGCGGCGACATCCTCGTCCACCACCCCTACGACTCGTTCGTCAGCTCGGTCCAGCGGCTGATCGAGCAGGCCGCCGACGACGACGACGTGCTCGCGATCAAGCTCACCGTGTACCGCACGAGCGACGACACGCCGCTCGTCCCGACGCTCATCCAGGCCTCGGAGCGGGGCAAGCAGGCCGTCTGCCTGGTCGAGCTCAAGGCTCGCTTCGACGAGCAGGCCAACGTCCGCTGGGCGCGCAAGCTCGAGGAGTCGGGCGTGCACGTCGTCTATGGCCTCCCGGCGCTCAAGACGCACGCCAAGTGCGTGCTGATCGTCCGCCGCGAGGGCGACGGGGTGCGCCACTACGTGCACGTGGGGACGGGCAACTACCACCAGAAGACCGCCCGCCTGTACACCGACTTCGGCCTGTTCACCTGCGATCCGGACATCGGCGCCGACGTCGCGGACATGTTCAATGGCCTCACCGGCTTCGCGCGTCAGCGGCGCTACCGCCGCGTGCTCGTGGCGCCGGCCTTCCTGCGCGACGGGATCGTGAGGGAGATCGAGGAGACCGTCAAGGCGCACGAGGCCGGCAAGCCCGCCCGCATCGCGATGAAGATGAACGCGCTGGTCGACGGCGCCTGCATCCGCGCGCTCTGCGAGGCGTCCGGCGCGGGCGTCCAAGTCGACCTCAACGTGCGCGGGATCTGCTGCCTGCGACCGGGCGTGGAGGGCGTGTCGGAGAACATCCGCGTCGTCTCGGTCGTGGACCGCTTCCTCGAGCACTCCCGCGTCTACGGGTTTCAGCGCGACGGCGAGTGGTCGATCTGGATCGGCTCCGCCGACCTGATGCCGCGCAACCTCGACACCCGCGTCGAGCTGCTTGCCCCGATCGGCGAGCCGGCCCTGCGCGACGACCTGCTGGACACCGTGGAGCGCTGCCTGGCCGACGACACCCACGCCTGGGACCTCCTTCCCGACGGCACGTGGGAGCGTCGCACGCCGGCAGAGGGCGACCGCCGCAGCGTCCAGCGCGAGCTCATGGCCAAGCACGGCGAGCACGCGACCTGAGCACCGGCTGAAAAGGGGAGCGACCTGACACCGCGAACACGGTGCGATGCGCCGCACCGCCGCGTTCGCCGTCGCCATGCTCGCGCTCGCCTTCCCGCCCGCGGCGCAGGCCCGCGTGTCTCCGAACGCCGCCGCCCTCCAGGTGGCCCTGCGCGCGACGGCGGACTACGGCGGGGACGTCGACGGGATCGCCGGGGCGGGCACGCGCGGCGCCGTGCGCCGCTTCCAGGCGCGCCACGGGCTCGCGGCCGACGGCGTCGCCGGGCCGGCGACGCGCCGGGCGCTCGGCCGGCGCGGGCGGCCGCGGTGGGGGAGCCGGACAATCTCGCGCGGCGCGCGCGGCTGGGACGTCGCCCATCTCCAGTTCCAGCTCAGCCGCCACGGCTTCCCCAACGGCGCCGTCGACGGGGGCTTCGGCGACCACGCGATCAACGCGCTGCGGCGCTTTCAGGCTTTTGCCGGGCTGCCCGCCGACGGCGTGGCCGGGCCGGCCACGCGCGGCGCGCTGGACGCTCCGCCGCCGCAGTCGCCGCTGCGCTTCTACCGGCCGCTGGCCGTCCCGCTCGGCGACCGCTTCGGCCCGCGCGGCGCCACCTTCCATCCGGGCGTCGACTTCCCGGCCGCCTCCGGGGTGGGCATCGGCGCGGCCGGGCGGGGGTGCGTGAGCTACGTCGGCTACGACCCCGGCGGCTACGGCAACCTGGTGATCATCCGCCACCGGCTCGGCGTCGTGACGATGTACGCGCACCTGTCGTCGATCGGCGTGCGCCGCGGCCAGTGCGTCGTGGGCCATGATCTGATCGGGCGGGTGGGCTCGACCGGGCTCTCGACCGGGCCGCACCTGCACTTCGAGATCCGCATCCGCGGCGCGGCCGTCGACCCGGCCCGCGCCTTCCTGTGAGCAGGTGGCACAATCGCGGCCATGAGCGGCTTCACGATCGAGAACCTCGACAACGTCGAGGACTCCGCCCCCAAGTTCGGCCACCAGGACAGCCAGGAGGCACGCTTCGCCCGCGGTGCGCTGGGGGCGGAGTCGCTCGGCCTGTCCTTTCACCGCGTCAAGCCCGACCGCCACCAGGGCTTCGGCCATCGCCACGTGCACGCCGAGGAGGTCTACGTCGTGGTGTCGGGCTCGGGTCGCATCAAGCTCGGCGACGAGATCCGCGACATCGGCCCGCTCGACGCGATCCGCGTCTCCCCCGAGGTGCCGCGCGCCTTCGCCGCCGGCCCGGACGGCCTCGAGCTCGTCGCCTTCGGCCCCCACCACGAGGGCGACGGCGAGATCGTGCCGGACTTCTGGCCGGAGGGCTGAGGATCGCGCGTCCGACCCTGACCATCACCTTCGCCCCGCACGGACGCTTGTAGACGGCCACGGGAGGAGAGGGGAGCCTCGCGCCCCGGGCTCCCGATTCACGTTCCTTCCACCCCTCGGAGGGAACGTGAATCAGGCCGCGTCTGACCGCGCCGGAGGCTCCCCGGGCATCGCATCCTGCGCGTGCACCTCGGCGCCATGGCGTAGGCGCATGCGCGGCCATACCCTGGCAGAAACGCGTCCTCACTCGTAGGCGTAAGATGTACGATCGTTGCTTGAAAGCATCGGTCACCTGACCCGCCGCATCGGTGAGGTCGTGCGCGCCCACCGCGTTTCGCGTGGCCTCTCGCTCGGTGAGCTCGCCCGCGCCGCGGGGCTGTCCAAGAGCGCCCTCGCGCGGATCGAGGCCCAGGGCGGCAACCCGTCCGTAGAGACCCTGTGGCGCCTCGCTCGGGCGCTCGAGCTCCCACTCGGGGCGCTGCTGGGCGAGCCCGCCCGGCCGCGCGTGCGCGTCGTCCGCGCCCGCGCGGGCGAGCCGCTGCGCTCTGCGGACGGCATGGCCGCCTGGATGGTGCACGCGGAGGGGCGCGCGCACCGGGCCGAGGTCTTCGAGCTCGAGCTGCCGCCGGGCGTCGCGCACCCGGGCGAGCCGCACCTGCCCGGGACGGAGGAGCTGGTGCTGTGCGTGGCCGGGAGTCTGCGCGTCGGCCCGCTGGGCGTCGAGCAGGATCTCGAGCCGGGCGACGCCGCGGTCTTTCAGGCCGACGCCGCGCACGAGTACGCGGCGCGGGGGACCGAGGCGACGGTGCGGGCGCTCTGCTGGATGCTCTACCCGGGCTCGGGTTGAGCCGGCCGGCCGGCCTGGCGCAGCCGGTCGTCACCGGCCTCGTCACCTCGCTCGTCGGCTTCACGAGCGCCTTCACGATCGTGCTCGCCGGCCTGCGCGGGGTCGGCGCGAGCGACCGCCAGGCCGCGTCCGGGCTGCTGGTGCTCTGCCTGGTCACCGGCCTGCTGGCCGTGCTGGTGAGCGCGCGCACCCGCATGCCCGTGAGCATCGCCTGGTCGACGCCGGGCGCCGCGCTGCTGGCCGGCACCGGGCACGTCGACGGTGGCTGGCCCGCAGCGGTCGGCGCCTTCGCCGCGTGCGGCGTCCTGCTCGCCCTCACCGGGCTGTTCTCCGGCCTGGGGCGGCTGCTCGCGCGCATCCCCGCGCCGCTGGCGAGCGCGATGCTCGCCGGCATCCTGCTCGAGCTGTGCCTCGCGCCCGTCCGGGCCGTCGTCGCGCTCCCGGCGCTAGCGCTCCCCGTGGTCGCGACGTGGGCGATCCTGCGCCGCCTGCGGCCGCTGTGGGCGGTCCCGGCGGCGCTCGTCGTGGCGGTCGTGGCGGTGCTGATCGACCAGCCGGTGCGTTTGGGCCCCCTGGAGGGGCTCCTCCCGCACGCCGTCCTGACCGTGCCGCAGTTCACGCCCGGCGCGCTGATCGGCGTGGCGCTGCCGCTGTTCATCGTGACGATGGCGTCGCAGAACATCCCCGGCGTCAGCGTGCTCGCGAGCTTCGGCTACCACCCTGCGCTGCGGCCCGTGCTGGTGGCGACGGGCGCCGCGACCGTCGCCTGCGCGCCCTTCGGCGGCCACGCGGTCAACCTCGCGGCGATCACCGCCGCCCTGCCGGCGGGGCCGGAGGCCCACCCCGACCCGACCCGCCGCTGGATCGCGACGGCGGCCTCGGGCTGCGGCTACGCGCTGCTCGGCCTCGGCGCCGGGCTGGCCACGGCGTTCGTCGCCGCCGCGCCGCCGGTGATCATCGCAGCGGTCGCGGGCCTGGCCCTGGTCGGCGCGCTGGCGGGCGCGCTACAGAGCGCGATGGCCTCTCCCGCGCACCGCGAGGCCGCGACCGTCACGCTCGTCGTGGGCGCCTCGGGCATCACCGTGGCCGGCATCGGCGCGTCCTTCTGGGCGCTGCTCGCGGGCCTGGCCTTCCTCGGCCTTCAGCGCGCGCGGAGCTAGAACCGTCCCCCGCACCCCTCCAGGCGCCACGACCGCCTCAGACCCCAGCGCCTCCGCGTCCGGCGCCGCCGGCGAAGCGCCGCGCGCCGGCCAGGGCGGTCGGGAGCACCTCGCGCCCGAGGCGCGCCTCGAGCGCCAGGCCGTCGGCGAGCGGCAGGCCGAGGCCCTCGAGCGCCGCGCGGCGGTCGCAGAGCAGCGTGTCCTGCGGGAAGCCCGCAAGCGTCTGCGCCAGCTCGAGCGCGCGCGCCAGGTGGCGTCCGGCGCCCACCACCTCGGTCACCAGCCCGATCGCGTGCGCTTCCGCGGCGTCCACCATCCGCCCCGTCATCATCAGGTCCAGTCCGCGGCCCTGTCCGACGATGCGCAGCAGGCGCTGGGTCCCGCCGTCGACCAGCGGCACGCCCCAGCGGCGCTCGGCGCAGCCGAACGTCGCGGTCTGCGTCGCCACTCGCAGGTCGCACCACAGCGCGAGCTCGAGGCCGCCCGCCAGACACCAGCCCGACACCGCCGCGATCGTGGGCTTGGGGGAGAACAGGCGGGAGAAGCCGAGCGGGCCGCCGGGGGCGTCGGGGTCGAGCGTTCCGATCGCCTTGAGGTCCGCACCCGCGCAGAAGGCCACGTCCCCGGCGCCGTGAGCACGAGCACGCGGGCCCCGTCGTCGGCGCAGAAGGCCTCGAAGCCCTGGCGCAGCGCGGCCGCGGTCGTGCCGTCGATGGCGTTGCGACGCTCCTCGCGGTCGATCGTCAACACGACGGCGGCGCCGGCCCGCTCGTAGGTGACGCTCACGGCCGCGGCGGGCGCGTCTTACCAGCCGCCGCGCTCGTCGGCGTGCGCCATGCGCTCCTTGTCGACCGCCTTGCGGTCGTCCTTGCGCTTCTCGAGCCGCCACATGAGCAGCGACGCGAGCAGGATGAACAGCGGGAAGCCGCCGATCACGATGAAGCCGGCGATCGTGACGTCGAGGTCCGACGTCTCGCCGAACCACCCCTGGCCGTGGTCGTTGGCGGAGTCGGCGAGGGCGACCGGGGCGAAGGCCATCAGGGCGACGGCGCTGAGCAGCAGGAAGGTTCCGAGGCGCTTCATGAGCGGAGCCGATCATACCTACCCTCAGTGACCAATGGCCGTTGCCATCGCATCCGATCTCGCCAAGGACATGGCGGGCGACCCGCTCTTTCGCGGCGTCTCGTTCAAGCTCGAGCGCCGTGAGCGGCTGACGCTGGCCGGGCGCAACGGCGCCGGCAAGACGACGCTGCTGCGCATGCTCGCGGGGGAGACCTCGATCGACGGCGGCCAGCTCACCCTCGCCAAGGGGGTCCGCATCGCCCTGCACGACCAGCGCCCGCCGCGCGAGGACGGCTCGAGCCTGCGCGACTACGTGCTGGCGGGCTGCCGGGAGCTGCTGGCGATCGAGGGGCGGCTCTCAGACCTCGAGCAGGCGATGGCCACCGGCGCCACCGACGACGCGACGTTCACCGCCTACGCGCGCGCCCAGGCCCGCCTGGAGCACGCCGGCGGCTACAACTGGCGCGAGGGCGTCAACGCCACGCTGCACGGGCTCGGCTTCGCAGACGCAGACCTCGACCGCGACCTGGCGACCTTCTCCGGCGGCGAGCTCACGCGCGCGTCGCTGGCTCGGGCGCTTGCCGGCGACCCCGACCTGCTGCTGCTCGACGAGCCGACCAACCACCTCGACATCGCGTCGCTGGAGTGGCTTGAGTCCTACCTGCAGAGCGTCGATGCCGCCGTCGTGCTCGTGGCGCACGACCGCTGGTTTCTGGAGGCCGTCGGCACGGCCGTGCTCGAGCTCGAGGCCGGCAGGGCGCGCTTTTTCGCCGGGACCTGGCACGCCTGGCGCGCAGAGAAGGCCCAGCGCGAGCTCGCGCTCGGCCGCGCGATCGACAAGCAGGAGGCCGAGATCGCCAAGCTGCAGCGCTTCGTCGACCGTTTCAGCGCGGGCACGCGCGCCAAGCAGGCCCAGTCGCGCGCCAAGCAGCTCGCCAAGGTCGACAAGCTCGCGCGCGACCCGCGCGACACCCGCTCGCTCGGCTTCGAGTTCCAAAAGCCCGAGCGCACCGGCCGCGTCATCTTCGAGCTCGAGGACGCGACGGTGGCGATCGGCGACCGGACGCTGCTTCGCGACGCCGAGTTCTGGCTCGAGCGCGGCGAGCACGTTTCCCTCGTCGGCGCCAACGGCACGGGCAAGACGACCCTGCTGAAGGTGCTAGCGGGCGAGCACGCGCTGGACGCCGGCAAGCTGCGCAAGGGCCACAACCTCAAGCTGGGCATGCTCACCCAGCACGCCGACCTGGTGGGAGCGACCGGCACGGTGCTCGAGTCCTGCCAGCGCGCCACCGGCCTCAAGCCGAACGAGACCCGTGGCCTGCTGGGCCGCTTTCTGTTCAGCGGCGAGGCGGCGGAGAAGCCCGTCGCCGGCCTGTCCGGCGGCGAGCGCCAGCGGCTCTCGCTGGCCTGCCTGGTCGCCTCGAGCGCCAACGTGCTCGTGCTCGACGAGCCCACCAACCATCTCGACGTCGAGAGTCGCGAGGCCCTTGAGGATGCCCTGCGCGCCTTTCCGGGCTCGCTCCTGCTCGTGTCCCACGACCGCGCGCTGCTCGACGCGGTGGGCACGAGGACGATCGCCGTCGAGGACGGGCGGCTGCGCTCCTACCCCGGCGGGTGGGCGGAGTACCTACGGGAGCGCGAGGCGCGACGGGCGCAGGCGGCGAAGGCGCCGGCGCAGGCGCCGCGCCCGCCGCAAGGCAACGGCGAGCCCTACCCGTCCAAGAATGCGCAGCGCCGCGCGCACGAGCTGGAGGGCGAGATCGAGGCAGCCGAGACTGCCCTCGCCCAGGTTGAGGACGAGCTGGCGGACCCCTCGGCGTGGGCCAGCCCGGAGCGCACCGAGCAGTCCTCCACCCGCCACGATGCTGCCAAGCGCCGCGTCGAGGAGCTCTACGCCCGGTGGGAGCGGGCGGCGGGGTAGCCAGCCGCTTACGACGCACCGTCGTTGCGCCCACCGAGACCCGCGTGGGCTGCACGGACAGACCGACTACTATGCTGTTGACAGCATATACCCTCGACAATATGGTGTCCGGGTGTGGGACGTCGAGTTCACCGACGAGTTCGAAGCGTGGTGGGACACTTTGAGCGCCGAGGAGCAGCAGAGCATCGATGCTGCCGTACGACTACTCGAGCAGCGGGGACCCGACCTCGGTCGCCCTCTCGTCGACAGCATCGAGGGCTCGCGGCACCCCAACATGAAGGAGCTGCGTGCAGGCACGATCCGGGTGCTGTTCGCGTTCGATCCCAAGCGCACAGCGATCCTCTTGATCGGCGGCGACAAGCGCCACCAGTGGCAGGAGTTCTACACGCGGACGATCCCGCTCGCCGACGAGTTGTTCGACGAGCACCTGGCAGAGCTTGAGAGCGAAGGAGCACCGTAGATGGCCACCAAGACCCGAAATTTCAACGAGCTGCGCGAGCGTGCGCGCCGCCACGACCCCGACTGGGACGCCCAGGTCGCCGAGCGACAGCGCGCAATGCAGGACGCGCTCGCGCTCGCCGAGCTGCGCCAGTCGAGGCACCTCACCCAAGTCCAGCTCGCCGAGGAGCTGGGGATCTCCCAAGGCAACGTCTCCCGGCTGGAGGCACGCAGCGACGTCTATCTCTCCACTCTGCGCTCCTATGTCGAGGCGCTTGGCGGTCATCTCGAGATTGCGGCCGTGTTCGGCGACGAACGCGTCCCGGTCGAAGTCGGCCCAGGCGGGCGCGAGAGCAGCGAGTAACGAACATCCTCGGGGCGCTCGAAACCAAGCTCGCCGAGTTCCCGGGCGACGGCGACCTCGCCAACGGCGAGAGCTGGCTGTAGCTCGAAGGCTCAATCCGAACCGACATGATGCAGCCCTTCGACGGTGAGGACGACCGCTCGGCCGGTTCACGGGCTGTTCACGCCGCAGTCACGACCTGAAAACATCCCGTTTGCAGGAATAGTCCACCCTCCGGGCATGGGAAAGGGTTCGAACGGGCGCCCCGTCGGCGGTCGCGACGCGCCCGCGGATGGTCGGCGCGAGGCGCCCGCCCGATTCGGTCTCACCGTCCCCGTCGGCTGGTGGCCCGTCGCGCCGCTGGCCAAGAGCTTCGAGGCGGCCGGCTTTCGATGGGTGCAGGTCCACACCCCTCCGCGCGAGATGCTCTGCCAGTCCGGACCGGCGGCCCGGCATGCGGCCAGGCTCCGGGCCGCGCTGGACATCTGCCGCTTGGCCCTCGTGCTGCACGCGCCAGATGACCTCAGTGCCGGCACGCCCGACCACGATCGCGCCCTCGACGGCCTGATCGAGTACGCCGCCGCGACGCGTGCGCAGTACGTCGTCTACCACGGCGTCAACTTTCGCGTCGCCGACGGCGGCCACGGCGCCGCTCGTACCGCCGCCCGGGCCGAGCGGGAGCTCGAGTCGCTGTCCGCGCGGCTGCCGCGGATCGTGGACGCCGGGTTCACGCTGGCAATCGAGAACCTGGCGCCGGTGTGGCCGGGGCCGCCGCGGCTTTGCTACTCGCCCGAGCGCGTCCGGGAGCTTGTCGGCCGTCTCGCGTCTCCGAACGTGGGCATGACGTTCGACATCGGCCATGCCCACATCACGGCCGATCAGCTTGGCGGCGACCTC
>JBBQBV010000088.1:0-14941 GCA_038318085.1 Solirubrobacterales bacterium | reverse complement strand
TACGCGCCGAAGACGTCCTTCAGCGCGGCGGAGACCTCGCCGATCGAGGCGTCGTCCTTGAGCGCCTGGCGGATGACGGGCAGCAGGTTGTCCGAGCCCTTCGCGGCGGCGCGCAGCTCGTCGAGGCGCTTGTCGAGGAGCTCCTGGTCGCGGCCGGCCTTGAACGCCCGCAGCCGCTCGACCTGCTCGTTCTCGGACTCGGGGTCGACGCGCAGCGTCTCCTCGACCTCGATGTCGTCCTCCTCGTACTTGTTGACGCCGACGACGACGTCCTGCCCGATGCGGTAGCGCTCCTGGTAGCCCCAGGCGGACTCGTCGATCTCGGCGGTGATGAAGCCGATCGCGTCGACCGAGCCGCCCATCCCGTCGATCGCCTCGATGAGCTTCATCGAGCGCTCCTCGATCTCGTCGGTGAGCGCCTCGACGAAGTACGAGCCCGCGAACGGGTCGACGGTGTCGGTGGCGCCGGACTCGTGGGCGACGATCTGCTGGGTGCGCAGGGCGATCTTGGCGGCGCGCTCGGACGGCAGCGCGAGCGCCTCGTCGTAGCCGTTGGTGTGCAGCGACTGGGTGCCCCCGCTGACGGCGGCGAAGGCCTGCAGCGCCACGCGCACGATGTTGTTGACGGGCTGCTGCGCGGTCAGCGTCACGCCGCCCGTCTGGGTGTGGAAGCGGGCCATCTGCGACTTCGGGTCCTCCGCGCCGAAGCGCTCCTTCATGAAGCGCGCCCACATGCGCCGGGCCGCGCGGAACTTCGCGACCTCCTGGAAGACGTTGTTGTGGCCGTTGAAGAAGAAGGCCAGCCGCGGGCCGAAGTCGTCGACGTCGAGCCCGGCGTCGACCGCGGCCTGCACGTAGGCCATGCCGTTGGCGAGCGTGAAGGCGACCTCCTGCACAGCTGAACAGCCCTTCTCGCGGAAGTGGTAGCCGGAGATCGAGACCGTGTTCCACAACGGCACGTGCTCGTGGCAGTAGGCGAAGAGGTCCGTCGTCAGGCGCATCGACGGCACAGGCGGGTAGATGTAGTTGCCGCGCGCGATGTACTCCTTGAGGATGTCGTTCTGGACCGTGCCGCGCAGCTTCTCGCTGGGCACGCCCTGCTCCTCGCCGACCAGCTCGTAGAGCAGCAGCAGCACCGCGGCCGGCGCGTTGATCGTCATCGAGGTGGAGACCTCGTCGAGCGGGATGCCGCCGAACGCCGTCCGCATGTCGTCGATCGAGTCGATCGCGACGCCGGTGCGGCCGACCTCGCCGAGGCAGCGCTCGTCGTCGGAGTCCAGCCCGAGCTGGGTCGGCAGGTCGAAGGCCATCGACAGCCCGGTCGAGCCGTGTTCGAGCAGGTACTTGTAGCGCTCGTTGGACTCCTTCGCGGAGGCGTAGCCGGCGTACTGGCGCATCGTCCAGTGCCGGCTGCGGTACATCTCGCGGTGCACGCCGCGCGTGAAGGGAAAGCTCCCCGGCTCGCCAAGGCGCTCCTCGAGCGGTTCCTTGACATCCTCCCGCGTGTACAGCTCCTTGATCTCGATGCCCGAGTCGGTGAAGACGCGCGGATCGTCCGGGCCCACGATCGGTGCGACCGAGGGATCGTCCTCGGTCTCGAGCGGGGTCTGGTCTTCGACGTCGGCCATTGCCCAGAGAGTATCCTGAACGCGTGCGCGCCATGCTGATCCTCGCGGCAGTGCTCGCCCTCGTCGCGCCGGCACAGGCCGCCGATCCGGCCATCGAGGACGGCTCCGCCCAGGGTGCGCTCGACGATGCCCGCGCGGGCTGGGCCGCCAACCACCTCGACGACTACCGCTTTCAGCAGGCGATCGGGTGCTTCTGTCCGCCGCAGGTGACCAAGCCGCGCACGCTGCGCGTGCGCAACGGACGCGCCGTGAAGCCCGGCTCTTCTCATCGGCGCTACGCCACCGTGCCGAAGCTCTTCGCCGTCATCCAGCAGGCGATAGACGACGGCGCCGCGCGCCTCGACGTCATCTACGGCGCCCGCTGGCTGCCTCGTCACATCTACGTTGACTCGAGCGCGATGGTCGTCGACGAGGAGCTCACGCTGGACGCCGCGCGGCTGCATCGTCTCAAGTGAGCGGCCTGCGGAGCCTGCCCTCGGTGGACGCGCTGGCCGGGCGGCTGGACGCCCCCCACGCGCCGGCTGTGGCCGCCGCCCGCGCGGTGCTCACCCAAAGGCGCGCGGAGCTGCTGGAGGGCGGTGGCGGCGACGTCGACCTGGCCGCGCGCGCCGCGGCGTGGCTCGACGCGGCGGCCCGGCCGTCGCTGCGACGCGTGCTCAACGCGACCGGCGTGATCCTGCACACGGGCCTCGGCCGCGCGCCGCTGGCCGCCGCGGCGCGCGCGGCCGTTGCGCGCGCGGCGGAGGGCTACGCGAACCTCGAGCTCGATCTCAACGGCGGCGGGCGCGGGTCGCGCCACGATCACGTCGAGAACCTGATCCGCGAATTGACCGGTTGCGAGGCGGCGATCGCGGTCAACAACGGCGCCGGCGCCGTGCTGCTCGCGGCGGCCGCGCTGGCAGGCCCCGGCCCTGGCGATGCAGGAGGCCGTGACCTGGACACGGAAGCCGGGGCCCCAGGTCGCGATCTCGTCGTCTCGCGCGGGCAGCTCGTGGAGATCGGCGGCGGCTTTCGCATCCCGGACGTCGTGGCGCAGGCGGGCGCGCGACTGGTCGAGGTCGGGACCACGAACCGCACGCGGATCGCCGACTACGAGCGCGCGCTCGGCGAGCGCACCGGCGCGATCCTGCGCGTGCACACCTCCAACTTCCGCCAGCTCGGCTTCGTGGAGGAGGTCGCCATCGAGGCCCTGTGCGCCCTCGGCGTCCCGGTGATCGACGACGTCGGCTCCGGGGTGCTCGCCGATCTGTCAGAGCTCGCGGACGAGCCCGCGGTGCGCCGCTCCGTCGCCGCCGGCGCCGCGCTGGTCTGCTTCTCCGGCGACAAGCTGCTCGGCGGCCCGCAGGCCGGGATCCTGGCCGGGAGCGCCGAGGCCGTCGCCCGCGCCCGCGCCCACCCGCTCGCGCGCGCGCTGCGGATCGACAAGCTCACGCTCGCCGCGCTGGAGGCGACGCTGCGCCTGTACCGCGATCCGGCGGGGGCGTTGGAGGCGGTGCCGGTGCTCGCCATGCTCGTCGCCGACGAGGACGACCTGCTGGCCCGCGCGCAGCGGATGGTGGACGCGATCGGCGCCGCCGCCGTCGTCGCGCGCGCCACCGCGCGGGTCGGCGGAGGGTCGCTCCCGCTGCTCGAGCTCGAGGGGCCGGTCGTCGCGGTCGCGGTCGCCTCGCCGGACGACCTCGCCCGGCGCCTGCGCGCCGGCGACCCGCCGCTGATCGCGCGCATCGAGGAGGGCCGGCTGCTGCTCGACCCGCGCACGCTCACGGACGCCGAGGCCGCCGACGCGGCGCAGCTCGTCGCGGCCGCCTGCGGGAGCTGAGCCGCCTACGCCCGGCGCGGCTGGGCCAGGCCCGACTCGTAGGCGAGCACGACGACCTGCACGCGGTCGCGCAGGCGCAGCTTCATCAGCACCCGTGCGACGTGGGTCTTGACCGTCGTCTCGCTGACGATCAGCTCGGCGGCGATCTCCGCATTGGACAGGCCGCGCGCGATCAGGCCGAAGACCTCGCGCTCGCGCTCGGTGAGCTCGTCGTAGCCGCGCGGCGGTGCCGGGTCCGGCGGCGCGGCGATGGCGAACTCCTGGATCAGCCGCTTGGTGATGGCGGGCGCCAGCAGTGCCTCGCCGCCGGCGACCACGCGGATGCCGGCCGCGAGCTGCTCCGGCGGCGTGTCCTTGAGCAGGAAGCCGCTGGCCCCGGCGCGCAGCGCCTCGTAGACGTACTCGTTGAGGTCGAAGGTCGTGAGCATGAGCACCCGCACAGGATGGCTGCCGGCCTGCGCGAGGATCCGCCGGGTCGCCTCGATGCCGTCGACCTCGGGCATGCGGATGTCCATCAGGACGAGGTCGGGCTTCAGGCGCCGCACCTGCTCGACGGCCTCGGCGCCGTTGTTGGCCTCGCCGATCACGCTGAGATCCTCCTCGGCGTCGAGGATCATCTTGAAGCCGGCGCGCACCAATGCCTGGTCGTCAGCGATGAGGATGCGGATCATGCGGCTCCTTGGGCGGACATGGGGTCACTCGGATGAGAAGCCTTCACCGGGAGGCGGACGTGCAGCTCGCGACCGGTCCCGTCGGACCTGATACCGGCGCGCAGCTCGCCACCGTAGACGGCCACGCGCTCGCGCACGCTGACGAGCTCGGCGCCCGCGGCCTGGCGATCGTCGGCGATGGTCAGCTCGAGCGCGTCGCGGGTCCAGCGCACGGTCACGCAGACGGTGGCGTCCGGCGCGTGCGCGCCCAGGTCCTCGAGCGCATCCTGCACTACGCGGTACGCCCCGAGCTCGCGCCCCGCGCCGACCGCCCGCGCCGTGCCCTCGACGCGCAGCGTGACCCGCAGGCCGCGCTCGCGCGCGCGCCGGATCAGGGCGCCGAGGTCGGCGAGCGTCGGGCTGGGCTCGAGCTCGGCGGGCGCGTTCGGGCCGCGCATGACGTCCAGCAGGCGGCGCATCTCCACCAGCGTCTCACGGCCAGTGCGCTCGATGTCGGCGGCCGCCTGCTCGGCGCGCTCGGGATCGCCGTCGAGGATGCACCGGGCGCCGCCGGCCTGGATCACCATCGTGCTGATGGAGTGCGCGACCACGTCGTGCATCTCGCGGACGATGCGCCGGCGCTCGCCGGCCACGGCGCGGCGGGCCAGTACGCCCTGCGCCTCCTCGCGCCGCACGGCCGCCTCGTGCAGCTCGACGGCCAACGCAGCGCGGTGCACGACGTTGCGCCCGGCGAGGTAGGCGGCGACGCTGAGCACCGCGGGAAAGATCCAGTCGCCGATCGTGCCCCGGTCCACCTGCACGATGGCGAGCGAGACGGCCAGCAGGATCGTGGGCACGTAGGCGTAGCTCGCGCGCCCCCGCAGGCGGTACCCGACCGTGAAGCCGAACACCAGCAGCCCGGGGAAGATCACCGTCAGCCGCGGCGGCGCGGTGAGCGCGAGCGCGAGGACGATCACCAGCGCGGCGTAGCCGTATCCGGTGATGGCGGGTCGGCGCGAGCGTGCGGCGAAGAGCAGTCCGTAGACGACCATCGCGCCGACATTGGCCCACGCCGGCCCCTCGAGCCGCTTCTCGGCGAGCACCTCGACCACGCCGAGGACCGCCATGACCACGCCGGCCGCGAGGTCGATCAGCCCGGGGTCGGCGGCACGGAGCGCCTTCACCGTCAAGCCGGCACGACCTGCAGGGGCAGGCGGGCGCGCACGACATGGCCTCCCTCGAGGCGCGGCCCGGCGTCGATCTCACCGCCGTAGAGCCGGACTCGTTCGCGCAGGCCCAGCAGGTGCCGGTCCGATGCGCGCAACCCGTCGTCGACGACCTCCACCTCGAGCGAGCCGGTCAGGTAGCGGACGCTGACCCGGGCCGTCCCCGCCTGCCCGTTGCGGCGCGCCTCTTCGAGGGCCTCCTGCACGACGCGGTAGGCCGTGAGGTCGACGGTCGCTGTGACGCCCTGCGGCCGCTCGCCGCTGACCTCGATCTCGACCGGGAGCCCTGCGGCGCGCTCACGGCCGGCCAGATCGGCGAGGGATGCGAGGCTCGGCTGGGGCTCGTGCGGCGGCTGCGCCGGCTCGTCGTCGCGCAGGACGCCAAGCAGCGTGCGCAGCTCCCCGAGCGCCTCGCGGCCGGTCGTCTCGACGGCCTCCAGGGAGCGGGCGGCGCACGACGCGTCGTTCGCGGCGAGGCGCCGGGCGGCCGCGGCCTGGATCGTCATGGCTCCCAGCGCGTGGGCGACGACGTCGTGGAGCTCTCCGGCGATCCGCCGGCGCTCCTGCGTCACCGCCTCCTGGGCCTGGGTCTCCCGCAGCTCCTCGAAGCGCGCGGCCTTCTCGCGTAGCGCGCGGTTGAGCTGGATGCGGCTGTTGAGCAGATGCCCGGCGAAGACCGGGGCGATCACGAACACCGCGGTGCTCGCAGCGAGGTCGGCGAGCGAGTGGCCGCCCGTCATGGTGGCGAAGACGACCAGCAGGCCGGCCAGCGCGACCCCGATGCCGGCGAGCAGCCGCCCGCCTGTCTCGCGGACGGCCATCGCGTAGACGAGCGCGAGCCAGGCCAGATACGGCCCGGCGAGCGCCGCCTGGATCGGTGGGGCGAGCAGGGCGACGAGCCCGAGCCCGACCGCGCCGACCGCGACGGCGGCGATCGACTGGCGCCGGTAGAGCAGGACGCCACACGCGACCACGGCGGCCGGGCCGGCGGTCGCCAGGCGCGCGGGCCATGACGCGCTGGTCAGACTGGCCTCGAACAGCGCCTCCACGACTACGATCGCGGCGAGCGCCGCGTCGATCCTCGTCGGAGATCGTGCCCGCGGGTGGTGAGGTCTTCCGGGCACCTTGCGTCCAACGTACCCCCGCGCAGGCGCCCGCAGATCGTCCCCCGTGACGATCTGCGGGTCATCCGAAAGGACGACACGGGTTCAGCTCTGCGGGTGATGACTCACCGCTTCAGACCGTGGACTATGCGCCTATGAGCACATGGACGGCACACGCGACGACGGACGCGCCCCCCGCGGCGGTCCTCGCCGCCCTGACCGATCCCGACGCGGTCGCCCGCTGGTCGCCGGTCGCCTTCGAGGTCGAGGACGCGAGCAGCCGTCTGCGCACCGGGACGCACACTCGCGTCTCAGGCCGGCTCGCAGGCGTTCGCGTCGGCTTCGACGTCCAAGTGCACCATGCCGACGAGCGCCGCCTCACGCTCTCGGCCAACGGCCCGGTCGCCATGAACGTCGCCTACGACGTCGACTCCGGCGCCGACGGCTGCACGAACGTGCGCGCGTCGGTCTCGGTGCAGCGGGGCCGCGGGCTGCTCGGCACCGTCATGGCGGAGGCAACCGCAGGCATCCTGCGCGCCGGGGCCCTCTCTGCCGCCGTCGATCGGATCGCGCGTACGGCCTAGCGACGTCGTCGGCAGGTCGCGGGGGAGCGGCGTAGGCGCGAGGGGGGCGAAGCCCCCATGGCGACCGGAGCCGAAATATCGTCTCCTGTGTGGATCACCCGCTGACGCTCGGCACGGCCGGACACATCGATCATGGCAAGACGGCCCTCGTGCGAGCGCTCACGGGCGTGGATACCGACCGGCTCCCGGAGGAGCGCTCGCGTGGCATCTCGATCGCGCTTGGCTACGCGTCGCTCGACCTGCCGTCGGGGCGCTCACTGAGCGTCGTCGACGTCCCCGGCCACGAGCGCTTCGTGCGCACCATGGTGTCCGGCGCGACGGGCATCGACCTCTACCTGCTGGTCGTCGCGGCGGACGACGGCGTGATGCCCCAGACGCGCGAGCACGTCGGGGTGCTGCGGGCGCTCGGGGTCCAGGCGGGCGTCGTCGCGATCACCAAGGCCGACCTCGCGGACCCGGCCGGCGTCGACCTCGAGGACGTCGCGACGGGCGCCGAGGTCGTGCCGCTGAGCGTGCGCACCGGCGCCGGGCTTTCACAGCTGCGCGCCGCGTTGGACCGGGCGGCCGAGCGCGCCGTCCCCCGCGCCCAGGCCGGCGGCCCGCTGCGGCTGCACGTCGACCGCGCGTTCACGGTCCACGGGGCCGGCACGGTCGTGACCGGGACGCTGTGGTCGGGCCGCGCGGCGCGCGGGGACGAGGTCGTGATCCTGCCCGCTGGGCTGCGCGCGCGGGTGCGCGGCGTGCAGGTCCACGACGCTGCGGTGCGCGTCGCGTCCGCCGGGCAGCGGGTCGCGCTCAACCTGGCGGGCCTCGACCGCGCCGAGGTGGGCCGCGGCGACGTCGTGGTGGCGGGGGAGGGCGCGCCGAGCGCGACCTACCGCGTCGACGCGGTGCTGGACTGCGAACCGGGTGAGCGGGTCATGGTCCACCACGGCACGCGCGAGGTGGCGGGGCGGCCCGTCGCCCTCGGCGAGGATCGCTGGCAGCTGCGTCTCGAGGCCCCGATCGTCGCCCTCGCGGGGGACCGGCTCGTTGTCCGCGCGATCGCCCCGCCGAACACGCTCGGGGGCGGCGTGATCACCGACGCGCACCCGCGGCGCCACCGCGCGGGGACGCCGGAGCCCACGCCCGTGGCAGTCCCGGCCGCGCCGGCGGTCGCGCCCGCGCTCCCGCCGCTGACCGCGGCCGTCCTCGCCACCGAGGAGCGGCTGCGCACGCCGCAGCCGCCGCTCGACGCCGACCTCGACCCGGCCGCGCTGGCGGCCCTACGCGCCCACGGGCGCGCCGTCCGCGTCGGCCCTGCGATGCACTTCCACCACGACATCCTCGCCGGGCTGCGGGCCCGCCTCGTCGCCCTCCTGGAGGCCGACGGCACGGTGACCCTCGCGCGCGTGCGCGACGAGTTCGGCACCTCGCGCAAGTACGCCCAGGCCCTGCTCGAGCACTTCGACGCTGAGCGCCTGACGCTGCGCCGCGGCGACGAGCGGGTGCTGCGCCGCCGGCGCTAGGAGCTCCCGGCCAAGCGCGGCGCGGTCGGGTCGCTCTCCGCGCTGGTCTGCTCGCGGGCGATGTAGTCCTCGATGTCGTCGACGTCGTCGCGCAGGCGCTCGGCGACGCGCAGCAGGTCGCCCATCGTGTTGACCTCCTCGACCTGCTCCTTGATGAACCACTGCATGAACTGCTCGCTGGCGTAGTCGTTCTCCTGGCGGGCGACGGCGGCGAGCGCCGAGATCTGCTCCGATACGCGCTTCTCCTGCTCGAGCGCCAGCACGATCGGGGCGACGACGTCGGCGAACTCCGGCACCGGCGCTGCGACGCCGGGGATGCGCACGGGCTCGTCGGTGTCGAGCAGGTAGCGGACCATCATCATCGCGTGGTCGCGCTCCTCCATCGCCTGGCGATAAAAGAAGCCGGCCAGCTGCGGGAGCGTCTCGGCGTCGTAGTGCACGGCGCAGGCCACGTACTGCTGGCTGGCGGCGAACTCGTTCGCGATCTGCTCGTTGAGTCGGGCGACGAAGGCGTCGGCGGGCATTCGGGCACCCTAACATCCTCGCCCATGGCGACGAAGCAGGTCAGAGCCAAGAAGTCCTGCTGCAAGTCGCGCCCGCGCTGCAAGCGGTGCCCCGTCACGTGCAAGCGCCTCGAGAAGGCCGGCAAGGCGGTCCGCGAGAGCAAGCGCCGCTACGTCCTGATCGACGTCACCAAGCAGGACCTCAAGGCGGCCCGCGCCCGATAACGAGCGGAGGCTGACTACTCGACGGTCGGCCAGTCGATCCGCTCAACGAGTTCGGCGCGACCAAGATCGACCAAACGACTGCGTTAGATCGGCTCGTCGAGCCCTACGGAGGAGGGTTCGAGGATCACCGTGCGCTCGCCGTCAGCCTGCTCTCGGTCCGGTCTCGTCCATCTCTCCCGAGGCGCGCAGCGCTGCCCCGCCCGTTAACCTCCGGGCGATGCCCACCTGCCTTGTGACGGGTGGCGCGGGTTTCCTGGGGTCGCATCTCTGCGACGAGCTGCTTCGCCGCGGGAATCGCGTCATCTGCGTGGACAACCTCGAGACGGGATCGCTCGCGAACATCGAGCACATCCGCGACGCGGCGTTCGTGCTCAAGCACGTCGACATCATCGAGCCCTACCACGTCGAAGAGCCGATCGACACGGTCTACCACCTGGCCTCGCCGGCCTCGCCGATCGACTACCTGCGGCTGCCGCTGCACACGCTCAAGGTCGGCTCCTACGGCACGCACCACACGCTCGGGCTGGCCAAGAAGCACCGCGCGCGCTTTCTGATCGCCTCGACGTCGGAGGTCTACGGCGATCCCAAGGTGCACCCCCAGCCCGAGGACTACTGGGGGCACGTGAACCCGATCGGCCCGCGCGGCGTCTACGACGAGGCCAAGCGCTACGCCGAGGCCCTGACGATGGCCTACCACCGACAGCAGGGCGTCGACACGGCGATCGTGCGCATCTTCAACTCGATCCTCGCCGACCAGTCGGTGCTCTACGACGACGGTCGCCAGCTGCGGCGCGAGACGGTCGCCGACGCGGCGGCACGGATGGCGCCCGCGGCGCTGCTGGCCGGGTACGTGACGCAGCGCGGGCCTGTCGTCCCGGAGCGGTCCGGGATGTTCGACGCCTCGTTCACCGCGGCGGTCGAGTACCCGCTGGTCGAGCACACCGTCCCCGCGTTCGTCGCGGGCGGGGAGATGATCGCGGCGCACGCCATGGCGCTGATCGCCCATCCGACGGACGAGCGCTGCTACGAGATCTCCACGCGCTACGGCCGGTCGCTCAAGGTCACCGGGCATCACTCCGTATTCGTCGAGGGCCCGGACGGCGAGCCGGTGCCCAAGCCGGCCGAGGAGCTCACCACGAGCGACCGCATCGCCATCGCCCGCAGGATCGAGGTGCCCGAGCGCGATCGCGAATTCGTCTCGATGATCGACGTCTGGCGCCGCGCCGAGCGCGACACGTGGGAGCTCGACGCCAGGTGGGGAGGCTTGGGAGAGGCGATCTGGGCCAAGCGCTATGACCTCTTCGGCAAGCTCGTCTCCGAGCGCCGCAACGCGGGCCCGAACTGGCGCAACGGCGCGTGGACCAAGCTGATCCGGATGCGGCGCGCCGACAGGGCGCCACTGCCGCTCGTGTGGCGTCTCGGGCTGGGCGACTGGCCCGACGACGCGCGCGTGTCGCTGCGCACCGCGGGCCCAATGCACGCGCTGCCGGCCGTCGTGAAGGTGACCGACGACCTGCTCTGGCTGATGGGCCTGTGGGTCTCCGAGGGCTCGTCGCACGAGTCCAAGAAGGACGCCTTCCTCACGCTCAGCGGAGAGGAGGCGCTGCTCGACCGCGCCGAGGCGATCCTGCGCCGCGAGCTCGGGCTGCACGTCGTCCGAGTGCCCGCCTCTCCGGCCCGCGCCGCCTCGCTGTTCGTGCACTCGCGCCTGCTTCTGTTGCTCTGGGACCACCTGGGGTTCGGCCACAACCGCAAGTGCATCCCGGGCTGGATCCTCGGGCTGCCGCTCAGCCGGCTCAAGTGGTTCGTCGAGGGCTACCGCGACGGCGACGGCGTCCATTCCGGAAGGTCGCTGGGCGACAAGCACGTTTTCACGACGGTTGGGGACCACCTCAAGGAGGACCTGGTCGTCGCGCTCGCCCGGTTTGGGATCGTCCCGTCCGTCACTCGGGGCAAGACCATGTTCCGAGACCGTGTCCACTGGTCCTGGCAGCTGACAGCGTGTGGAGTAAGGCCCTGGAGCCCGCTCGAGTGGGACTCGGGCGTGACCCAGCGCCTCCGGGCACGCACCCACGGCGATCTCGTCTGGGCGCAGGTCCGGGCGATCCAGGAGGTGCCGGCCACCGACCTCGTCTACGACTTCTCCGTGCCCGGTCTGGAGAACTTCTGGGCGGGAACCGGAGTGATCGCGAGAAACACCTACGGCCCGAGGATGCGACCGCACGACGGCCGGGCGATCCCGACCTTCCTGCGCCAGGCGCTGCTGGACCGGCCGATCACCGTCTTTGGCACCGGGAGCCAGACGCGGTCGTTCTGTTACGTCTCAGACCTCGTGGACGGCCTGATCCGGCTGTCGGAGTCCGGCCACCACAACCCCGTCAACATCGGCAACCCGAACGAGTTCACGCTGCTCGAGCTCGCCCACACCGTCCTCGAGGTGACGGGCTCGCGCTCGGAGATCGTCTTCGAGGCGCTCCCCACCGACGATCCGCAGGTCCGCCAGCCCGACATCAGCAAGGCCCGCGAGCTGCTGGGCTGGGAGCCGAAGGTCGAGCTGCGCGAAGGCCTGCAGCGGACCATCGACGAAGCTGGCACCGGAAACCTGGTAGGCGCGATCACGTGAGCGGGCAACGCCGGTACTTCGGCGCTCCGACCGCGTTACGAATCTGAGAGCAGACCGTGGCCGAGGGGACCCAGACAACCGCAAAGCAGACCACGCCCGCGCCGCCGCTCGGGGTCGTCCCCAAGCCGCCGCAGGACGTCCGCCGGCGCAAGCCCCCCGTCCTCTCGTTCCTGCTGCGAATGGAGACGATGCGCCGGCTGGGGCGCGTCACGAGCCTGATGCTGCTCGACTTCGTCGGCCTCTCGCTGGCGATCTACACGGGCCTGCTCGTCAAGCAGGTCATCCGCACTGGGTCGTGGGTCGCCGAGCCGTCGCTGCAGACGACGCACGACTCGGTCGCGTTCGCCTTCCTGCTGACCGTGCTGCTCTTCGCCAAGGAGGGCCTGTACGCGTCCCGTGCACAGCGCCCGGGCCTCTCGAAGATCGTCACCTCGCTGTTCCAGGTGACGGTGGTCGCGCTGATCTACGCGTTGATCGCCACCGACCGCAGCCAGTACTCGAGCTACTACATCTTCTACGGGACGCTGTTCTTCGCGATCGTCTACGTCGGGTCGATCCGGCTCGCCTACCAGAAGATCACCGGGTGGGCGCTGCGGGCGGCGGGCTACAAGCGCCGGGCGGTCCTCGTCGGCTCCGGCAGCCACATCGAGGCGGTCGCCCACGCGCTGGCGGACTCCGTCGACGTCCCGGTCCAGATGCTCGGCTTCGTCTCGCTGACGCCGCGGCCGGACAATGGCCTGCGGTCGCTCGGGCAGATCGACGAGCTGCCGCGCGTGCTCGACGAGCACGGGGTCCAGGAGATCATCATCGCGGACCCCGACTTCCCCGACGACCTGTGTCTCGAGCTCGTCGACCAGTGCCACCAGCGCGGCGTCCACGTGCGCATCGCGCCGAGCACGATGGAGATCCTCGTCCAGCGGGCGGAGTTCGTCCCCGGCGCGACCGTTCCCCTCTTCGAGCTGCGCCCGCCGGTCTTCGAGGGCTTCGACTACCTGATCAAGCGCTCGTTTGACTTCGTCGGCTCGCTGCTGCTGGTCGTCCTGCTGAGCCCGGTGCTGCTGATCCTGTCCGTGGCCGTGCTCATCTCCTCGCGCGGGCCGATCCTGTACCGCTCGGTGCGGCCCGGCATCGGCGGCGAGCCGTTTCGCTGCTTCAAGTTCCGCACGATGCGCAACGGCGCCGACCAGATGCAGGCCGACCTCGAGTCGATCAACGAGGCGTCGGGCGCGCTGTTCAAGATCCGTCACGACCCGCGCATGACGCGGATCGGCCGCTTCCTGCGCCGCTACTCGATCGACGAGCTGCCGCAGCTGTTCAACGTCGTCCTCGGCCAGATGTCGCTGGTCGGCCCCCGCCCGCTGCCCGAGCGCGATTACGAGCGCCTCGAGGACTGGCACAAGAAGCGCTACCTCGTGCTGCCGGGCATCACCGGGCTGTGGCAGGTCTCCGGCCGCTCGGACCTCGACTTCGACGACCTCGTGCGGCTCGACTTCCTGTACCTCGAGCGCTGGTCGGTCGGCCTGGACCTCAGCATCCTGCTGAAGACCATCCCCGCGGTCTTGGCGCGCCGCGGCGCCTACTAACCCCGGCGTGCCGGCGCTCTCCGTCGTGGTCGCCACCCGGTCGCGGTTCGCTCGCCTGCGGGCGCTGCTCGACTCCCTCGCGCAGCAGGACGCCGACCTGGAGGTCGTCGTCGCCGCCGACGGCGCGACGGCCGAGGTGCTGTCGCTCCTGGACGGCGCCGGCGTGCGCGTCGTGCGCCTGGACCCCGGGCGCGGGCCGGCGGCGGCGCGCAACGCGGGCTGGCGCGCCGCAGCGGCGCCGCTGGTGGCGTTCACCGACGACGACTGCGTCGCGGCGCCGGGCTGGGCGGCGGCGCTGCTCGTCCGCGCGGCAGGGGGGGACGCCGCCGTCCAGGGCCGCGTCGAGCCGCTGCCGGCCGAGCGCGACCGCATCGGCCCGTTCGCCCGCACGCTGTGGGTGCGCGAGGCCGGGCCCTTCTATCAGACGGCCAACATGCTCTACCCGCGCTCGGTGCTTGAGCGCCTCGGCGGCTTCGACGAGGCCTACGGCTTCCCGGCCGGCGAGGACACGGACCTGGGCTGGCGGGCGCGCGAGGCGGGCGTCGAGCTGCGCTTCGCCCCGGACGCGCTCGTCTGGCACGCCGTCCACGAGCCGGGCTGGCGCGGCCTCGTGCGCGACGCGGGCCGCTGGGGGTCCGCCGTCCGGCTCGTCAAGCGCCACCCCGGCCTGCGCGAGCAGTTCCCGCGGCGGATCTTCTGGAAGCCGTCGCACGAGCGGCTCGCGCTCGCAGCGGTGGGGCTGGCGCTAGCCCCGCCGACGCGCGGCGCCACGCTGGTCGCGGCGGTGCCGTACCTGCTCGCCCACCAAGGCGAGCACCTCGACTCCGCGTCCCTGGTGCGCGCGCTCCCGGTGCACCTCGCGGTCGACGCGGCGGAGTTCGCCGCGCTCGCGCGCGGCTCGCTCGCCGCCCGGACGCTGCTGCTGTAGGCCATCAGGCCAGCACACGCTGCGCATGCGAAGCATCTCGCGCACCCTGCACCGCTGACCGCCTGCCGCCCCGACGCGTTCGGCTTCGCAGCCAAACAGCCGCCTGATGCTCGTCGACATGCGCACACGAGAGCAGATCAACGGCGTGCCGGAGAGGACCGGCAGCCGCTGGCTCACGCGGGCAGCGGCAGCCTGCGCCGGACGATCCCCATCTCCATAGGCCGACCATCCTCGCGACTCGCTGAGCGACTGATGAGCACGCCCGGTCGGAGCTCCGGCGACTCACCAAGGTGAATGCGCCGGGTGGTCGCCCGAGCGACACTGCGCGCAGCGTCCTCGCGCGGTCCGAGCTGCGACGGCGGCCCTGGCCCGGCCCGTCAGGCGAAGCTCGCCCAACGGACCGGGCCAGGAGCCTCAGCCTTCGGAGCCGTACTTGAAGGAGATCGCCAGACGGATCCGGTAGTTCACGACTCCGCCGTCGGCGATCGTCACGTCCTGGCGGATGACCTCCGCTATGCGCAGGTCGCGCACCGTCTGAGCGGCCGTCTCCACCGCCGAACG
>JBBQBV010000087.1:0-15172 GCA_038318085.1 Solirubrobacterales bacterium | reverse complement strand
GACTGGTGCGGGCGCTGGGGCTGCGCGACGAAGCCAAGATCGAACTGGTCGAGGGCGAGCAGCCAGCGTGGGCCGTGGTCGCATTGACACAGACCCACGAGAAGGCGCACTAGCTCCTCCCCCAACATAGACGGCTCCGCGAAGCCGCGTACGCGGCACGTGTGGGCCCAGCGCGGGCTGGTGCTGGACCCGGGAGTGGCTGGGCCGCGCGCGACACAATGCCGACAAGTTCTATAGGCATTGTGCTACATTCCTTGCCTTGTTCACCACTCCGGTAGAAAAACATCGCATCAGGAGCAGCTCAGAACCCCTGCGCCTGTCCATTCCCTTCGTCCTAGGGCTCACCGCCGCCGTGCTGGCCGGGTGCGGTGGCGCCTCTGACTCGACGACCGCCGTGGCGGGTGGCGGGTCGGCGGATCCGTCGAAGTCGCTCTCGCTGGTCGCCTACTCGACGCCGCAGGTCGTCTACGGCGAGATCATCCCCGCGTTCGCGAAGACTGCGGCAGGCAGGGGCAGCTCGTTCAAGGAGTCCTTCGGCCCGTCGGGGGACCAGAGCCGCGCCGTCGAGGGCGGCCAGAAGGCTGACGTCGTCGCCTTCTCGCTGACCCCGGACATGACCAAGCTCGTGGACGCCGGGCTCGTCGCCCCGGGCTGGGACAAGACGCCCTCCAAGGGCTTCGTCTCGACCTCCGTCGTGAGCTTCATCGTGCGCAAGGGCAATCCCAAGCACCTCAGGACCTGGGACGACCTGCTCAAGCCGGGCGTCGAGGTCCTCACCCCGAACCCGTTCAGCTCCGGCGCGGCCAAGTGGAACATGCTCGCCGCGATCGGCGCCAAGGGCGACGGCGGCAAGAACGTCGACGCCGGGCTCGCCTATCTCAAGGAGCTGATCACCAAGCACGTCAAGGTCCAGGACAAGTCGGGCCGCGACGCCCTGCAGAACTTCACGTCGGGCACCGGCGACGTGCTGCTGTCCTACGAGAACGAGGCGGTCACCGCCCAGAGGAAGGGCGAGGACGTCGACTACGTGATCCCGGACGACACGATCAAGATCGAGAACCCGATCGCCGCGACCAAGGCCGCGCCGCGGGCCGCCCGGGCGTTCGTGGACTTCGCCCTGTCCAAGGCCGGCCAGGAGAAGTTCGCCGCGTGGGGCTACCGCCCGGTCGACCCGGCCGTGCTCGCCGCCAACCGGGCGAGGTTCAAGGACCCCGCGAACGAGTTCACGATCGAGGACTTCGGCGGCTGGTCTGAGGTCAACGACGAGCTCTTCGACGCCGACAAGGGCAAGGTCGCCAAGATCGAGGAGGACGCCGGGGTGTCGACGGCCAAGTGAGCGGCGCGGCCCTCGTCCTCGGGCGCAGGCCCACTCGCCGGGCGGCGCGGCGGGGCGCCCTGCCGCTCGGCATCTCGACGTTGTGGCTCAGCCTCATCGTCCTGCTGCCGCTCGCCGCGCTCGTGAGCCGGTCCCTGGACGGTGGGCTGGACCAGTTCTGGAGCGCGGTGACGTCGCGCCAGGCGCTGTCCGCGCTGAGGTTCACGCTCGCCGTGTCCGTGCTCGTCGCGGCCGTCAACGCGGTCGCCGGGCTGCTGATCGCGTGGGTTCTCGTGCGCGACGGCTTCCGCGGTAAGGCCTTTGTCAACGCTTTGATCGACCTGCCGTTCGCGCTGCCGACGATCGTCGCCGGCCTGACGCTGCTGGCGCTGTACGGCAACAAGAGCCCGGTCGGCATCCACCTGGCGGCCACCCAGGCCTCCGTCGCCCTGGCGCTGCTGTTCGTCACGCTGCCGTTCGTCATCCGCTCCGTGCAGCCGGTGCTGCTCGAGCTCGACTCCGAGATGGAGGAGGCGGCGACGTCCCTGGGCGCGACGCCCGGCGCGACGTTCCGGCGGATCATCCTGCCCAACGTCGCGCCCGCGCTGCTGTCGGGCGCCGCGCTGGCGTTCGCGCGCGCCGTCGGAGAGTTCGGCTCGGTCGTGCTGATCTCGGGCAACATCCCCTTCCAGACGCAGGTCACCTCCGTGTACGTCTCCAAGCAGATCGAGAGCGACAACCCGATCGGCGCGTCTGCGGTGTCGGTCGTGCTGCTGGCGGTCTCGCTGGGCGTCCTCCTCGGCATCCGCGGGATCGAGTCCTGGGGGTCGCGTCGTGGTCGTTGAGCGCCGCCATCGGATCGAGCTGCGCGTCGCCGCGCTCGGCTACCTGGCCGTGCTGCTGATGATCCCGGTGGGCCTCGTCTTCTACCGGACCTTCGAGCACGGGATCGGCGCGGTCATCGACTCGGTCAGCACGCCCGCGGCCGTCAGCGCCTTCTGGCTGACGATCGAGGCCGCGGCGATCGCCGTCACCGCCAACGCGGTCTTCGGCGTCGCCACCGCGCTCGTGCTCGTGCGGACCACCCTGCCCGGCCGGCGGCTGCTCAACGCGCTGATCGACCTGCCCTTCGCGGTCTCGCCCGTGGTCATCGGCCTGGCGCTCGTCGCGCTCTACGGCCGAACGGGTTGGTTCGGTCCCTGGCTGACCGACCACGGCGTCCGGATCCTGTTCTCGGTGCCCGGCATCGTGCTCGCCACCGTGTTCGTGTCGCTGCCCTTCGTCGTGCGCGAGGTCGCCCCCGTCCTGCGCGAGATCGGCGACGACCAGGAGCAGGCCGCCTCGACGCTCGGCGCCACGGGATGGCAGGCCTTCTGGCGCATCACGCTCCCGGCCATCCGCTGGGGCCTGGCCTACGGCATCGTGCTCTCGGTCGCGCGCGCGATCGGCGAGTTCGGGGCGGTGAGCTTCGTCAGCGGAAAGATCGCGGGGGAGACCCAGACGCTGACGATCCTGGTCGAGCAGCGCTACACCAACTTCGACGTCGCCGGGGCGTACGCCGCGTCCGCGGTCCTGGCGCTCATCGCCCTCACGACCCTGCTGGCCATGACCACACTCTCGAAGCGGAGGACCCTCTCGTGATCACCGTCCAGGACGTCACCAAGTCCTTCGGGAACTTCAAGGCCTTGGACGACGTGTCCCTGGAGGTCGAGGACGGCTCGCTGACGGCGCTGCTCGGGCCCAGCGGATCCGGCAAGTCGACGCTGCTGCGCATCATCGCCGGGCTCGAGATGCCCGACGCCGGCGAAGTGGTCGTCGGCGGCCGGCTGGCGACGCACCTGCCGGCCCGCAAGCGCGACATCGGCTTCGTCTTTCAGCACTACGCCGCCTTCAAGCACATGACGGTGTTCGAGAACGTCGCCTTCGGCATGCGCATCCGCAAGCGCCCAAAGGACGAGGTGACGGGCCGCGTCGACGAGCTGCTGGAGCTCGTGGGCCTCGGCGGCCTCGCGGGCCGGCGGCCCTCGCAGCTCTCCGGCGGCCAGCGGCAGCGCATGGCGCTAGCGCGCGCGCTGGCCGTGCAGCCACGGGTGCTGCTGCTCGACGAGCCCTTCGGCGCGCTCGACTCGGGCGTCCGCGCCGACCTGCGCGCCTGGCTGCGCCGCCTGCACGACGAGATCCACGTCACGACCGTGCTCGTCACGCACGACCAGGAGGAGGCGATGGAGGTCGCGGACCGGCTCGTCGTCCTCAACGAGGGCAGGATCGAGCAGGAGGGCACGCCGCGCGAGCTCTACGAGGCGCCCGCCAACGACTTCGTCATGGGCTTCCTCGGGCCTGTCAGCCACGTCGGCGGCCATCTCGTGCGCCCGCACGACCTGATCCTCTCCGACCATCCCGCCGAGGGGGCGGAGGAGGCGATGGTCGGGCGCGTACTGCACCTCGGCTTCGAGGTGCGCGTCGAGCTCACGCTGCACGGCGGCGAGGAGGTCACCGCGCAGATCACCCGGGCCGAGGCCGACGGCCTCGAGCTCTCGCCCGGCGACATCGTCTGGGTGCGCGACCCCGCGACGGCCGGGGCGGTGGCGGCGCCGCCGGCTAGCGCGTGACCCAAGCCTCCGGGTCGTCGGAGAGCTTCGTGATCGTGCCGGGCAGCTCGCCGGTGGCGAGGTCGGCGACGCTGACGTTCTCGACGACCTCGCGCAGGTTGTGGCGGACGGCGATCCAGACCCGCTGCAGTTGCTGCGCTGCGCCCGTGTAGTCGACCTCCTCCGGTCGCTGGCCGCGTACGGTGGCCAGCGGGCCGTCGACCGCGCGCATGACGTCGGCGACCGAGATCTCCGTGGCCGGGCGCGCCAGCCAGTAGCCGCCCTCCGAGCCGCGCTGGCTGCGGACCAGACCGCTCTGGCGCAGGTCGGAGAGGATGTTCTCGAGAAACTTGGGGGGGATGCCCTGGGCGGTGGCCAGCGCGTCGCCCTTGACCGGCCCGCCGCCGGCGGCGGCGAGCTCGGCCGCGGCCCGCAGGGCGTAGTCGGCCTTGGCGGAGATGCGCACGGTGGCAGGCTATCGACGCCACGGGACGCGGGCGCTCGAGCTCGCCGAGCCGGGCCTTGCGGCAGTATCCCGGGCGTGCGCGGCCACTGGCTGAAGGCGCTCGGACACGCGTGCGGCCCGCTGCCGGACGCGTGGCTCGAGACGACCCGCGGCCTGCAGCGCTGATCGCGCGCCTGCATGACGCGCCGCCGGTCGAGGCGTTCGGCGTCCCGGCGCGCTCGATGAGCCAGCAGTCGCACATCCGCCTCAGCCCCGAGCACTACGCGCGCCGTGGACGGGCTCGCCTCCGTCGCGCGGTGATCCGATCGCGCCCGATGTGCGAAAGAACCAAAGACATGCGATTTCCGCTTCCATCGATCTCGCTTGCCGCTGCCGGGGCAGCGCTCCTCCTCGCGGGGAGCGCCGGGCCGGCCACGGCCAGCGCGAACAGGACCGTGCGCCTGAGGGGCTTCGAGTTCAAGCCGCATGTGGTGCACGTCGGTGTCGGCGGCCGGGTGACCTGGAAGGCCCAGGACAAGTACGTGACGCACACCGTCACGAGCCGCGGCAAGAAGAGGTTCAAGTCTTCGGGCCCGCTCGCTGAGGGCAAGTCGTACGCGGTGACGTTCCGCAAGACCGGGACCTACCGCTTCGTATGCACGATCCATGCCGGTATGAAGGGCAGGATCGTCGTCAGATGACCAACCAGACACAGGAGGTGCGACAGATGTCGCTTCCGTCCATTGAGACCCTTGATACCGATGGTGCCATCCGCGAGGCCGAGGCTGCTGTCGCCGGCGACACCCGCGCGGCGTTCTTCCGCAAGGCCGCCGTCGGCGGTGGCGCGGTGCTGACCTCCGGCGCGATCATGGGCATGCTGCCCGAGCTCGCCGCCGCGAAGCCGTCCAAGAAGCAGGATCTGAAGATCCTCAACTACGCGCTCACGCTCGAGTTCCTCGAGGCCGAGTTCTACCGCCTCGCCATCGCCAACGGCGCGCTGTCGGACGGGGACACCCGGGCGTTCGCCGAGCTCGTCGCCAGCCACGAGAAGACACACGTCTCGGCCCTGAAGAAGACCATCAGGGCGTTCGGGGGCACCCCCGTCAAGTCGCCCCAGTTCGACTTCAAGGGCACCACAGACGACGAGTCGATGTTCCAGCAGACCTCCTACGTGCTCGAGAACACCGGCGTGCACGCGTATCTCGGCCAGGCCGCTCGCCTGAAGAGCAAGGCTCTGCTCAGCGCCGCAGCGTCGATTGTCACGGTCGAGGCGCGCCATGCCGCCGCCATCGCCACGATCCTGAACCAGTCGCCGTACAAGGACAAGAACGCGGCATCGGGCGTCACGCCCGCGGGCGCCTTCGACACGCCGCTCAGCATGGGGCAGGTCACCTCGAAGAAGCGCGCAGGCCAGTTCATCAAGGGCTGATCCCATTCGCGCGGGTCCGGCCAGTGAGCCGGCTGGGCCCGCGCGATCATTTTCGTCTTTCAAGGAGAACCACCACATGCCCAACATCGGACTTCCAGAGATGCTGATCGTCCTCGTGATCGCGCTCGTCATCCTCGGCCCCAAGAAGCTCCCCGACGCCGGCCGCTCGCTCGGTCGCGGCATCCGCGAGTTCAAGGGCGCCATCACCGGGGGCGGCAACGACGACGCCGACGAGACGCCTTCCGTCAACGGCCTGCCCGCCCGCACCGAGGTCTGAGCCTATGCGGGTGCTGCCGCGCAGCCTCCTGATCGGCACCGCCCTGGTGGCGCTGACGGTCGTGGGGTGCGGCGGCGGCGGCGCCACGAAGGAGCCCACGTCGACCCAGGCGCCCGCGAAGGCGTCGTCCGGCGCGGCGCCGAAGACCGCGAGCGAGCAGATCAAGGACTTCGAGTTCGCCCCGACGTCGATCACCGTCGCCGCAGGCGGCAAGGTGACCTGGACGAACCGGGACACGGCCAATCACACGGTGACCTTCAGCGCCAGCGGGGCGCCGAAGAGCATCGGCAACCTGCGCCAGGACCAGAAGGCCTCGGTCAGCTTCGACAAGGCCGGCACATACAAGTACGTCTGCCAGTACCACCCGAACATGCACGGAACCGTGGTCGTCCGCTGAGCGCGGCGACCGAGAACGACAGGGAAGGGCACCATGCCAGGGACACAGGACGATCCGCTCACGCTCGAGCGAATCGATCGCGACGGCGCCCTCCGTGAGGGCGCAGCAGCGGCGGCCGAGGCTGCCGCCACGGGACAGAGCCGGTCGACCTTCTTCAAGCGCGGCGCGGCTCTCGCTGGCGCCGGCCTCGTGGTCGGCGGCATCCCGGCCGGGTTCGCGCTCGCCCAGAACGGGCTGCCCAAGGGCGACATCGACATCCTCAACTACGCGCTGACCCTCGAGTACCTCGAAGCGGCCTTTTACAAGGAGGCCGTCGACAAGGGCAAGCTCTCCGGCGAGGCGGCGACGTTCGCGCAGGTCGTGGCCGGGCACGAGGCGGCCCACGTGGACGCGCTCAAGCAGACGCTCGGCTCCAAGGCCATCAAGTCCCCGAAGTTCGACTTCGGCGGCGCGACGGGCAAGTCGAAGTTCCTGCGCACCGCGCAGACGCTCGAGGACACCGGGGTGGCCGCCTACCAGGGCCAGGCCGGCAACATCAAGACGTCGGCGGTGCTCAGCGCCGCGGCGTCGATCCTGTCGGTGGAGGCGCGGCACGCCAGCTGGGTGCGCGACATCATCGGCGGTGGCAAGGGCGTCAGCCCGGCCCCGGACGCGTTCGAGATGCCCAAGTCCATGGACGCCGTGCTGTCGGCGGTCAAGGGCACAGGGTTTTTGAAGGGATGACCATGTACGACCAGATTCCATCCTTCGAGGAGCTCGATCGCGACGGCGCGATCGAGGAGGTGGCCGCCAAGGCGGGCGTCACCCGCTCCCAGTTGTTGCGCCGCAGCGCCTTCGCCGGCGGCGGCCTGCTGATCGGCGGCCTGCCCGCGGCGTTCGCGGTGGCCAAGGGCTCGGCCTCCGGCGACGTCGACATCCTCAACTACGCGCTGACGCTCGAGTACCTGGAGGCCGCCTTCTACAAGGAGGCGGTCGACAAGGGTGCGCTGGGCGGGCAGTACGCCCGCTTCGCGAAGGTCGTCGCCGCCCACGAGGCGGCCCATGTCGACGCGCTGAAGAAGGCGCTCGGCTCCAAGGCGGTCGCCAAGCCGAAGTTCGACTTCAAGGGCACCACGGGCAGCGATTCGACCTTCGGTGCCACGTCGAAGGTCCTCGAGGACACCGGCGTGAAGGCCTACCAGGGTCAGGTCACCAACATCAAGGGCTCGGCGGTGCTCACGGCGGCCGGCTCGATCCTGCCGATCGAGGCGCGCCATGCGGCGTGGATCGCCAGCATCCTGTCCAAGGGCAGCGGCTCTCCGTCGCCGGCCGCGGACGCGTTCAACCCGTCGGCCGACATGGCGACGGTCCTCGCCGCCGTCCAGGGCACCGGGTTCATCACGACCGAGTCGGGCGCCTCGTCGGCGTCCCCGACGAGCGGCACGCCAAGCGTCGCCGGCTAGCAGGCCGGTGCCGGAGGGGGGTATCAGCCCAGCGCGCCGGCGCGAGCTGGCCAGGCTGATCGCAGATGCCGGGCTGTCGCCGAAGGAGGCGGCGGCCCGGCTCGACATCCCGGAGGCGACCGCGCAGCGGTCCGTCGCAGCCTGGCACGAGGCCTTCGAGGCGCACGAGTCCGCGCCCGTCGTCGCAAGTCCTCCGGCGAGCCGCAGCGGTCAGCGGCTCGGGCGGTCGCGGCGCGTGCTCGCCGGCGTCGCGCTCGTGCTCGCGTTCGTCCCCGTCGGCTGGGTGGCGAGCGCCGCCCTGTTCGGCAAGGATTCGACGGGACGCTCGCTGCTGGGCTCGGAGCCCGCGGCGGTCACGGGCCAGGCCTTCCGCGCGGCGGCCGCCCGCGCGCCCCGCGAACACGACGTGACCCTGATCGCCCGGGTCCGCGGACCGTCCGTGAAGGTCTACAAGCGCCCCGCCGCCCATCCGCGCAGCTCGCTGCTGCGCGCCCGCGAGCTCGACGGCAAGCGGCTGCCGCTCGTGTTCCTCGTGACCCAGCGCAAGGGCCGCGGGTGGCTGCACGTCCAGCTCCCGACCCGCCCGAACCAGTCGACGGCCTGGATCCGCACGCGCACCGCGCGGCTGTCATCCAACGCCTGGCGCCTGCGGGTCGAGCTCGGGCGCAAGCGCATCCTGGTGTGGCGCGGAGCACGGCTGATCAGCACGCACCGGATCGGCGTCGGCAAGTCCGTCACGCCGACCCCGCACGGCCGCTACTACCTGACCGACCTGGTCAAGCCGCCCAACCCGAACGGCCTCTATGGCTCCTACGCCTTCGGCCTGTCCGCGCATTCCAAGGTGCTCTCGAGCTTCGGGGCCGGGGACGGCCAGATCGGCCTGCACGGCACGAACAACCCCAAGTCGCTGGGCACCAACGTCAGCCACGGCTGCATCCGCGTGGCCGACAGCGTGATCGAGAGCTACGCCCGCCACCTGCCGCTGGGCACGCCGATCGTCATCGCGAGCTGATCGCGGGGCCGGCAGCGGCTGCCCGGCGGGGCGGCGGGCGCCGTGCGCAGGTCGGCGAGCGTGGACAGCAGCTCCTCGACGTCGTGGCCGACGTACTGGACCGCGCCCGCGGGGTCGAGGACCACGAACCCGGTCGCGGCGTAGGGCTTGCGCGGGAGCACGACCGCGGCGCCCTCGGCGACGTCCTGAAGAACGATGCAGCCGGCGCCGTACGATGACGGCGTGGCCCACGAGCACGCCCATCACCATCACGGGGTCACCGCCGGCGCCGACCGCTCCAGGCTCGCCATCGCGCTCGCGCTGATCCTCGGCCTGATGACCGTCGAGGTCGTCGCCGGCATCGCCGCGCACTCGCTTGCGCTGCTCTCCGACGCCGCCCACATGCTCACCGACGCGGCCGCCATCGGGCTCTCGCTGGTGGTGATCGGCCTCGCCAAGCGCCCCGCCAAGGGGGCCATGACCTTCGGCCTCAAACGCTCGGAGATCCTCGCCGCGGCCGTCAACGGCACCACGCTGCTCGTCCTCGCCCTGCTCGTCGTCTACGAGGGCGTGCGGCGCCTGATCGATCCCCCCGACACCGCGGGCGGGGTCGTGCTCGCGGTCGCGCTTGCCGGCGTCGCGACGAACCTCGTGGCCACCTGGACGCTGAGCCGGGCCAACCGCGCGTCGCTCAACGTCGAGGGCGCCTTCCAGCACCTGCTCACCGACCTCGCGGCCTTCGTCGCCACCGCGATCGCGGGCGGCGTGATCCTCGCCACGGGCTTCTCGCGCGCGGACGGCATCGCCTCGCTGATCGTCGCGGCGATCATGCTGCGCTCGGCGTCCGGGCTGCTGCGGGCCTCGGGGCGCATCTTCCTGGAGGCGGCGCCCGTGGGCCTCGATCCGCAGGTCATCGGCCGGGCCATGGTCGGGACCGCCGGGATCGTCGAGGTCCACGACCTGCACGTCTGGGAGGTCACCTCCGGGTTCCCTGCGCTCTCCGCCCACGTGCTCGTCGCCAGCGAGCGCGACTGCCACGCCGCGCGGGCCGAGGTCGAGACCCTCCTGCACGACCACTTCGGGATCCACCACACGACGCTGCAGGTCGACCACGACGGCGGCCGGCTGCTTGATATCGAGCCCGCGGTGCGGTGAGGCGTAGGACCAAGCCCTGATCCCCTACCCTGGATGTGCTGGGCCGGTCGATCGCTCGATAACGGCCGAGCCCTCGCCTCGGCGCACGGCGTGTCTGCGGCCCGCGAGGTCGCCCCCATGACATGCCAGCCGGCCGACAGGGACAAGCGCCGGCGTGCCGACGCCCCGCGCGCTCCGGCGCGGAGAGGATGTTGTCGCATGAGTTCGCCCCCCACAGCAGCGCGTCCCGCCCTGACGTCGGGGCGGGCGGCCCCAGGCCCCTCCCAAGCGCACGGGGATCGCCTGTCGGCACTGGATGGCTCCTTCCTGCGCCTGGAGTCTGCTCGATCGCACATGCACGTCGGTTGGAGCGCCATGTTCGCCGAGCCGGGCGCCGGCCGGCGCCCCACGGTGGAGGCCCTGCGCAAGCGCGCGGCGGGAAAGATCCACGAGGTCCCCTGGTGTCGCCAGCGCCTGCAGAGCGCTCCCCTGGGTCTCTCCGAGCCGCGCTGGATCGACGACGCGAACTTCGACCTCGCCGCGCACATCGTGGCGCTCACCGACGCCGACGATGCCGTCAGCTACGACCGCTTCCAGGCACTGCGCGCCGACGTGCTGTCCGAGCCGCTCGATCGTTCGCGACCCCTGTGGCAGGTCTTTCTCGTGCCGCGCCTCGAGGACGGCCGCATCGGGATGGTCGGCAAGATGCATCACGCGCTGGTCGACGGGATCGCCGCCCTGCAGATCGTCATGCTGGTCATGGACGCCGAGGCCGATGCCGCCGCCCAGGAGCCGGTGCCCTGGGAGCCCCATGACCCGCCGAGCGCGGCCGACTGGGCCGTCGAGACGTTGACCCGCACCGCGGGAGACGGGCTCAAGGCGGCACGGGCCATGGCCGCGGCAGCCCTGCGACCCCTGCCCGCTGCCGGCACGGCCCTGCAGGGCGCCGGCCGCCTGCTGCGTGCGGTCGGCGGCGACATCCTGCCGCGGGCTCCCGGCTCCGTCCTGAACGTGCCGATCGATGCGCGCCGGACGCTCGTGACCTACCACGCGGCTCGCAAGGACCTCAGCGCCGCGCGCGCCGGCGGCGGCACGCTCAACGACGTCGGCCTGGCCATGGTGGCGGGGGCGCTGCGAGCGCTGTCGCTCGGCCGTGGCGAGCCGTCAGACGCGCCGCTGAAGGCGATGATGCCGGTGAGCATGCGCGGGGCGGGAGAGCTCGGCGGCGGCAACCGCATCGCGATGATCTACATCCAGCTTCCGGTCCACCTCGATGCCCCCCGCGAGCGGCTGGACTGGGTGCGCGAGCAGACCCGAGAGCTCAAGGGCAGCGACCGCCCCGCCGCCAACCAGACGCTGGTTGGGACGGCCGCGTTGCTGCCCGCGCCGTTGCGCTCACCGCTCGTCCACGCGATGGCCAACCCCAGGGTCTTCAACCTCACGGTCTCCCAGTCGCCGGCCCCGCGCGGGGCGTTGTACCTGCTCGGCAGCCAGCTCGAGGAGGTCTACTCCGTCGTGCCCATCTCCGCCGGGCACGCGCTCGCGATCGGCATGGTGCGGTACCGCCAGGAGCTCTTCTTCGGGTGCTACGGCGACCCCGAGGCCCTCCCGGAGGTCGACGACCTGCCGGACCTGCTCGCGGCGGAGCTGCGCGCGCTGGGCGCCGCCCCGAAGGCCGACGCCGGGTGAGCTGCTCGCAGATTTCGTGAGCGCCGTAGCGCGGAGACTGTGCGGGCGGATACGAGCCGTCGACGGAGGGGCGGCGACGGCGCGACCGAATTCCGGCGCGCCGGCAGACGGAGCTCGACTTCCCTCCGGCTGGTGACGAAAATGCGCGGCGCACATCACTGGCGTCGAGCGGCGATGGCCTGTTCTGGCGGGCGCCATTCTTGCGGTGGTGCATTGCCGTGCTCTGGGCGAGCGGGCTGAGCACCGGGCGCCAAGCGGCTGCCGGATCGATAGGTACGAGTCCCCTTCAGGGTCCGCTCGTCGGCACAAAAACGAACTGAGACCTGGAGATTGGGGCGGCGGTGGTTGACGCGGTGGGTTCGGGTGGTGTAGAAGTGGTGGTGCACGACGGGAGTGCTGGTCTTGCCTTTTGTCGTGTGCCGCTGGGGCGTCGTCCTGACAGTTTCTCGCGGTCTGAGCGATCGGGGTTCGGGTGGCTGGTTTGGCGTGTTGGCGGCGGCGGGTGCCCGTTTGGGTTGCTGTGATGGTGGTCTTGTGTGTGGTGGGCCTTGCCGGCGAGGCTGGGGCGAGTGGATCTGGCGGGTCTCAGCCGCGGCGTGGGGGGGGTCCGGCGCGTTGGCCGGTTGCTGCGCCGCGTGGCGTGGTGGTTGGGGCGGGTAGGTTTGAGCGGTTGCGGTCGTCGGCGCGGGATTCTGGCCGGGTGGTTGAGCTGCGTGGGTTGCGGACGGCGCGTTCGCGTACGTTGGTGCGGCGTGACGGCAGTGTGTTGCGAACGTTCTCTTCGGGTGGCGGTGTGCCGGCGGGGGAGTTGTCTTGGGGGAGGGGTGGTTCGAGGTCATTGGCGCGGTTGGGGTGGGGTGGCGCGTCGATTGGCCTTGGCGTTGATGGTGCGAGCTTTTGGGGTCGGGGTCCGGTGGCGCTGCCAAGGCCGACGTTTGAGGGTTTGACGGCGAGCTATGTGGGTGTGGTGAAGGGCGTGGATTTGAAGGTTCAGGCTGATGGTGCGGGGTTTGATCGGCAGATCGTGTTGACCAGGCGTCCGAGTGGGCCTGTGAGGTTTGCGTTTCCGCTGCGGCTGGCGGGCCTGCGCGCGCGGATGGGCGCCAAGGCGCGCGTTGAGTTTGTCGATGCTGCGGGCGGGGTGATCGCGGCGAGCTTGCCGGGCAGCGCGGCGGGTGCGCAGACCGATACGTTGACGGGTGAGCCGACCAAGACGGCGCGGGTGGCTAGTCGGCTGGTGAGGACTGCGGGCGGCGGGCAGGCACTGGAGATGGCTGTCGACACGGCGTTCTTGCGCGATGCGCGTGTGCGCTATCCGGTGAGCATCGAGGCGGGGGCGGTCGGCCTGGCCGGCGCCCAACCGTCTCGCCCGGCGGTGCCTCCGCCGGCGCCGGGGCCCGTGTCGAACGTCGTTGCGACCCCATTTAATGAGAAGTTGGATGTCACGTGGGGTCCTCCCTATGGTGCGCCAGGCTTGTTCTACAAGGTCACGGCGTATCGAGGCAGCGATGGCTCGGTCGTGGCAACCAAGGCATTGTGGCCGAGTGGCCGGCCGCGGCTGGCGTTTACCTTCAAAGACGGGATCGTCAACGGCCAGAGCTATTACGTTGGCGTGGTGGCGTCTGGCCTTGGGGGGGACGGGCCGAGCGCCTTCTCGGCGGCGGTCGCGCCGGCGGCGGTTCCGTGGTCACAGTTTGACACGATGGGCGGGGATAACCCGAGCGAGCCGGCGGTGAGCTGTCACACGTCGTGGGGAGTGGATTGCGGTACGGGGAACTACTCCTATTCGCATACCGATCTGTCGGTGCCGGGGCGTGGCATTCCGCTGGTGTTCGTCTCGACGTATAACTCGCAGGATCCGCTGCGTTGGACGAATAACTACGCGATGAGCGTGGGCTATCCGGATCCGAAGAATCCGGATCCGAGTACCCGGGTCGTGCATCAGGAGAATGGCAGCACCGTGTTCTTCTTTGACGACGGTGCCGGCGGCTGGCATGCCGAGGGTGGCGCGCAGGCGACGCTCGTCGAGAACGCTGATGGCTCGTGGACGTTTCGGCGTACGCATGCGCTGACGACGTTTGTGTTCAGCGCGGCGGGCGTTCTGTTGTCTGAGTCTGATCGCAACGGGTATCGCACCACGTTGAGCTACGGCCTTGGTCGGCTGTTGCGGGTGACCGATCCGGAGGGGCGTTCGCTGAGCTTTTCGTATAACTCGATTGGTGAGCTGTCTGCTGTCAGCGATCCGGCGGGGCGCCGTGTGAGCTTTTCGTATGGTCGGTCAGACCTTCCGTTTGCGACGCAGCTTGTCGATGCGGCAGGTGGTGTGACCTCGTTTGTCTACACCCTGGGTGGTCAGGGGCATCTGGTGCAGATTGCGAGTCCGAACGCCAATGCGTTGCCGTCTGGTGATGTGGTGACCAACGCCTATGACGGGGCGGCGCTGGCGTATCAGACGGGCGGGCCGACGGGGCGCACGATGAGCTATGCCTACAGCAGTGTTGCGCCGGGTCCCGGTGTGCCGAGCAGCGCGACGACGACGATCACCGATCCCGAGGGTCATGTCGTGGTGGCGCGGCACACCAACTACCTGTTGACGTCGCTGACGCGCGGGTCGGGCAGTGCGCAGTCGACGACGTCGAGCTTTGCGCGTGACGCGGTCGCGATGCGCGTCACGGCGGCGACCGATCCGCGTGGGCGGGTGTGGCGCAGCAGCTATGACTCGGCGGCAAATCTGCTGTCGCGCACCGACCCGCTGGGGCGGCGCGTGAGCTACAGCTATGACGGTCGCAATCAGCCGCTGAGCGAGACCGACGCGTTGGGCGTCAAGACCAGCTACAGCTATGACGCCAGCAGCAATCTGACGAGCGTCTCGCGGCCGCTGACGGGCACGTCGCAGACGCAGCGTTCGACCTATGCGTATGACCCGGCGTATCCGGGCGATCTGACGCGGGTGACCGATCCCAACGGCCAGGCCTGGGCCTATACCTATGACGGCTACGGCAATCAGATCAGCCACGCCGATCCGCTCGGCGATAAGGCCACGATGGGCTATGACGCGGTCGGCCGGTTGACGTCGTCGGTCAGTCCGCGCGGCAACGCGGTGGGCGCCAATCCGGCGAGCTATACGACCGTTTACGGCTATGACGCGCTTGACGATCTGACGTCGATCACCGACCCGTTGGGTCGCGTGACGAGTTTTCGGTTTGATCCAAACCAGAATTTGACGGCGCGCACCGACGCCAATGGCCACAGGACCGCGTATGGCTATGACCGTTTTGATGAGCCGGTCACGGTCACGCGGCCGGATGGCTCGATGCTGAGTACCGGCTATGACCGTGCGGGCAACGTGATCGCGCAGACCGACGCGGCGGGCAAGACGACCAGCTATGGCTATGACGCGCTGAACCGTCAGGTGTCTGAGACCGACGCGCTGGGCCGCACGCGCCGCTACGGCTATGACGCGGC
>JBBQBV010000086.1:0-15260 GCA_038318085.1 Solirubrobacterales bacterium | reverse complement strand
ATCGTCTGGGGCGCCGACGAGCTGCGCCGCTGGCTGCTGCGCCGGCGGGAGGCCCACGGCTCGCCCCCGAGCGGCGAGGGCGGTCAGTAGTCCACACCGCTGCGCGCGCGGCCCAAGACGGATGTTCGCCACACGCCCCGGTGAGACGATCGACGCATGCCGGGCCGCAGCTTTCGCATAGCCAGGATCGCGGGGATCCCCGTGGGCGTCCATCCGCTCTGGTTTGGGATCGGGGCCCTCATCACGTGGTCACTCGGGGTCGGCTACTTCCCGCACGAGATTCGCGGGATCGCGCCCGTCGCTTCCTACGCTCTTGGCTTCGCGAGCGCCTTGCTGCTGTTCGCCAGCATCCTCGCACACGAGTTCGGTCACGCCCTGGTCGCCCGGCGGCGCGGTGTGCAGGTCGAGGGGATCGACTTGTGGCTGCTTGGCGGCGTCGCCAGGATGAGCTCGAGCCCTCGCAATCCGGGCGACGAGCTTCGCTACGCCGCCGCGGGTCCGGCCGTGACGGCACTCATCGGCGTCAGCTTCGCCCTGGTGGCGGCGCTGCTCCCGGGTTCGTCGCCCGCCGCGCTGCGCGCCCTGGTCGGCTACCAGGCCGAGATCAACGGGCTGATCTTCGTGTTCAACCTATTGCCGGCGTTCCCACTCGACGGCGGGCGCATCCTGCGGGCGTTGATCTGGCGGCGCACGGGAGACCTCGGCAGGGCCACCTCGATCGCGGCGGCGCTCGGCCGCGGGTTCGGCTACGCACTCGTCGCGCTGGGCGCGCTTGCCGCACTCAACGGGGCCCCGGGTGGCCTGTGGTTCGCCGTGATCGGGTTCTTCCTGGCCACGGCGGCGGGCGCGGAGCGCATGCATCAGCAGGTGGGAGCTGCGTTGGGAGGCCTCCCTGCGAGCGAGCTCATGTCGGCGCCGGTGACCACCGTTCCCGCCCAAGTGACGGTCGCGGAGGCCGGCCGGTACTTCGCCGAGTTCCGCTACGGAGCGTTTCCTGTGGTCGATGCAGCGGCCAAGGTCGTCGGCGTGCTGACGATCGACCAAGTCTCGCGGCACGCCGCCGCTGAGCGATCGAGGCTGCTGGTCGCCGACGTCGCCCACCGCGACCCCAGCCTGCTGATCGCAGCGACCGACGAGGTCGCTCCGCTTCTCGAGCGGCCTGCCTTCGCCCGCGCCGGTCACGCGGTGGTGGTCGACGCTGCGGGCCGGGCGCACGGGATGGTCTCGATCACCGACGTCCAGCGTGCGCTGCGCGCGGCACGCGTCACTGGGAGTCAGGAGCAGCCGGTGCTCTCGAGCCACTAAAGCAAGCCAGCATGACGAGCACCGGCGCCCTATCACTTCGAGCGAGGTCCCGAATCCAGGCCGGATCTCGCCAGCTCCGTGTGGCGGCGCATCGCCGCGAGCGCGTGTCTGCGCGCAGCCGGCGCGGCGGGTGCCAACCGGAGCTCCTCGCCGAGCAGTCTGAGCCAGCCTGCGCCTCGCCACTCCGCGCGCAGGGAAAGCTCGAGACCTGAGCGGCGGTAGGGGGCGAAGAAGTAGGGGGCACGCAGGTGCCAGGCGGAGGTCACGACGGTGACGCGGCGTATCCCGCCGAGCGCGACGATCAGGGGCAGCGAGCGCGTCGCGTTCTCTGCGGTGTTGCGCCCGGCCACCTCAAGCACGCGCGGGATGTCGCCGACCGACCACACGGCGTCCATCTGCTCAGCCTCCGACAGCCCGCCGGTCGAGGTGTAGCCGGTGAGGAGGGCCGCGCGGAGCGGGACCGTGCGGGCCAGACGCTCGGCGCGGTGCAGCCGCTCGAGCGATTCGGAGGAGATGCGGTGCTCCGCGCTGACGCCCGGCTCGCGGTGGCCGAGCACGACCGCGACGTGGTCTGAGTCCCAGTGATGGTTGTGCGGGAGCCGGGCGGCGGCCGCGCGATCGCATACCACGGTCAGGCGAGGATGACTGCGCAGCAGCGACGCGGGGAATTCAGGGCTGGGCGAGTCCTGGAGCATCTGCCGCAGAGCTCGGGCCTTGCCCTCGCCGGTGACCAGCACGAGCAGCTCGCGGGCGGCGAGGAGCGTACGCAGACCGACGGTCAGGGCACGCTCCGGCACGCGCTCCAAGCCGCTGAAGTCCTGCGTCGCGTCCGCGCGCGTGGTGTGGTGGAGGGTCACCTCTCGGACGCCGGAGCCGGCGAGCGACCCGGGCTCGTCGAAGGCGACGTGGCCGTCGCGGCCGAGCCCGAGCACGGCGACGTCGATCGGCGCCTCGTCGAGCAGCGCCTGGTAGCGAGCGCACTCCGCCGCGGGGTCGGGCGCGTCGCCGGCGAGCTCGTGGCGCGTCCCGAGGCCCAGCGGTCCCAGCTCGCGGCGCAGGTAGGCGCGGTAGCTGTGCGGGTGCCCGGCGCTCAGCCCGCGGTACTCGTCGAGCTGGAAGGCGGTTGCCGCGCCGGCGGCGAGCCCGCCGGCGGCGGCGTGGTCGCGCAGGGCCGCGTACATCGCCTGCGGCGTGTGGCCCGTCGGGAGCAGCAGCCGGGCTGCCGGCCGGCCCGCGAGGCGGTTGAGCAGCAGCTCGGCCGCGGTGCGCCCGACCCGCTGCTCGTCGGCGAGCACGAGCAGCGAAACCCACGGTGGCACGGGGCGCGTCACGGATACTACGTTACGAAAGGCAACTGATCCGGGTACGTACAAGTAGCTGAACGGCCAGGAATGGCTGGAGGAAGGTGCGGATGGCGCGACGGCGGCGGCGGGCCGGCACTCGCCTCTGGCGCGGTGGCGGCGAGCGTGCGGGAGGAGCGAAGGCGCCGCCGCGTGCAGGCGCCGCGCCTATCCGACCCCGGGAAGCATCGCCCCGCGCCGCCGAGTGGCACGCGCAGCCGGCGGGCGACGTACTGGAGCGACTGGACGCGCGAACCGACGGGCTGACCTGCGAAGAGGCGCGGGGGCGCCTGGAGCGCCACGGCCCGAATCGCCTGCCCGAGACGTCCGGCCCCTCGGCGCTGGCACTGCTCGTGGGTCAGGTCAACAACCCACTGCTCTACGCGCTGCTGCTGTCGGCCGGCGTGGCGATCGCCTTCGGCGAGCTGCAGGACGCGCTCGTCGTGCTCGCTGTGGTGGTCCTCAACGCGGTGATCGGCTTCGCCCAGGAGCTCCGGGCCGGCCGGGCGATCGCTGCGCTGGCCGAGCTCGTCGCCGAGCCGGCGCGGGTGCGGCGCGACGGGGCGTGGGTGGAGGTGGCGGCCGAGGAGGTGGTGCCGGGCGACCTGGTGGGAGTTGCCCAAGGCGACCGCGTGGTGGCCGACGTGCGGCTGCTGGGCAGCGAGTCGCTGCGCACGCAGGAGGCCGCGCTGACGGGCGAGTCGGCGCCGGTGGACAAGCACCCCGACCGGGTGACGGCCAACGCGCCGCTCGCGGAGCGGCGCAGCGTGCTCTACGCCGGGACGATCGTGGCCGCGGGCTCCGGGCAGGGGGTCGCAGTGGCCACCGGGCCGGCGACCGAGCTGGGGCACATCTCGGCGCTCATCGAGCAGGTGAACCCGCTGCATACGCCGCTCACGCGCGAGCTCGAGCGCGTCGGCAAGGCGATCACGCTGGCCATCGCCGTGGCGGCCGCCGGGCTCGTGGCCGTCGCCGTGCTGCGCGGGTTCAAGGTCGGGGACGCGGCGCTGGCAGGGATCAGCCTGGCGGTCGCCGCAGTCCCGGAGGGGCTGCCGGCGGTGGTGACCATCGCACTTGCGGTCGGCGTCCAGCGCATGGCCCGGCGGCTGGCGATAGTCCGCCACCTGCCCGCGGTCGAGACGCTCGGCAGCACCACGGTGGTCGCTTCGGACAAGACCGGCACGCTCACGGCAAACCGGATGACCGTGCGGGCGGCGTGGACGCCGGCGGGGAGCGTGGACCTGGCCGGCACCGGCGAGGCGGGCCCGCTACGGCCGGGCCTCATGGAGCTGCTGCTCGCCGGGGTGCTGTGCAACGACGCCGCGCCCGCGGCTGCCTCCGATGGCGGCGAGGCCCTTGGCGACCCCACGGAGACGGCGCTGCTGGACGTCGGCGAACGTCATGGAGTGGACGTCGCGGCGCAGCGCGCGGCTCACCCGCGCCTGGCGGCGATCCCGTTCGACGCGCGGCGCCAGTTCATGGCCACGCTGCACGCCCGCCCACAGGGAGGGACGGTGCTCTACGTCAAAGGCGCGCCCGAGGCGATGATCGACCGCTGCGGCGAAGTCGACCGGGCGCGCGTCGAGCACGAGGTAGAGCGGCTCGCCGCCAACGGGATGCGAGTGCTGCTCTTCGCCGCCGGCGACGGTTTCGAGCCGGCGACGCTGGACGAGGCGCCGGACGGCCTACGGCTCCTCGGCCTCCAGGCGATGATCGACCCCCCGCGCCCGGAGGCGCTGGAGGCGGTCGCCGCCTGCCGGCGCGCGGGCGTGCGGGTGGTGATGCTCACGGGCGATCATCCGGTCACGGCGCGCGCGATCGGCGCCGCTCTGGGGCTGGAGGGCGGCTCGGCGGCGATCACCGGCCCCGAGCTCGAGCGCCTCGACCGCGAGGCGCTGAGGGCTGTGGCGGCGCGCACCGACGTCTACGCGCGCGTCGCTCCCGAGCACAAGCTGGCGCTCGTCCGCGCGCTGCAGGAGGAGGGGGCGGTCGTGGCGATGACCGGCGACGGCGTCAACGACGCGCCCGCCCTGCGCCAGGCCGACATCGGCGTGGCGATGGGGCGCGGCGGCACGGCGGCCGCCAAGCAGGCCGCCGACATGGTGCTGGCCGACGACAACTTCGCCACGTTGCGGGCCGCGATCGAGGAGGGCCGGCGGGTCTACGACAACCTCGTCAAGGCGCTTGCCTTCGTGCTGCCCACCAGCGTCGGCCAGGCTCTGATCATCGCGGTGGCGGTGCTGGCCTTCCCGCTGGCCGGCGGCGAGCCGCTGCTCCCGGTCCAGCCGGTGCAGATCCTGTGGATCAACCTCATTGTGGCGGTCGCGCTCGCCCTTCCGCTCGCGCTGGAGTCGCCCGAGCCAGACGTCATGGAGCGCCCGCCGCGCAGCCTCGCCGCCGGGCTGCTCGACCGCCCCCTGCTCGTGCGCACGGTGCTGGTCGGCGCGACGCTCACCTTCGTGGCGCTGGCGCTCTTTGTCATCGAGCGCGACCGCCAGCTCGACGCCGCCGTCGCACCGGAGCTGGCGCTCGCGCGCGCCCAGACCACCGCCGTCACCGGCGCGGTGCTCCTCCAGGCGCTTTACCTGCTCGCCTGCCGATCGCTGACGCGCTCCAACCGCGAGCTTGGCTGGTGGACGAACCCCTCGGTCTACGCGGGGATCGCCGTCGTGGTCGCTCTGCAGGCGGCCTTCGTCTACCTCCCGGTGATGCACGACGTCTTCCGCGCCGCGAGCATCGACCTGACCGCACTGGTGCTCGCCGCCGCCGGAGCGCTCCTGATCCTCCCGGTCACCTCGGCCGAGGAGCGCTGGCGCGCACGGCGGTTGCGCCGCTGAGCGCCGCGAGCGCGTCCTCGATGCCCTCGCCCACGGCGGCAAGGCCGGCGGCCCGGTCGCCGACCAGCCCGAAGAACACCGTCCGTCGTAGCTGACCACGGCGAGGGGCGCGACGCGATCGTCCCGGGGGCTCGCCGCCGCGCCCAACGCCGATGCGGGCATCGTCACCCGTGAAGACGGTCAGAGCATCCGCACCCGTCCGCATGCCAGATCGGGGTTTCTCCGCAAGGTCTCATCCTGCGCGTCGAGAGCAGTGCGCCGACCTCACGGAGCGGAGGCGCGCAGTTCGGGTGCGTGCTTCTCCTGGAGTGGGCGTGCGGGAGAGTACGGATGTGCGGTGTTTAGCCGGAATGATAAAAGGCCTCATGGCCTTGCAGACCCCGACCGTGGCGCCGCGCGGCATCGGCCTAGAGCTCGAGCGGCGGCGTCTCGAGCACCGGGCTCGCCGCATCGAGTTCGTGATTGCGGCCCTCCATCGGCTGGCGGACGCGCGCGCCCCTGATGGTCCGATTCCGGCGCCGCTGCGCCAGGCCATCGGCGGGTTCTCGCAAGAGCTTGCGCGGGTCGATCGGCGTCGGGCGGACCTGTGAGCGGGGGTGGGGTCCTCGTCTGTCCGGACGCGCGCGTGGCTCATCTGGGCGGCGGAAGCCCCCCACGGCTGACGCCTCTGCGATCGGCCCGAGCCGCGCGTCGGTGAGCGAGCAATCGAAAGGAAGCCATGAACACGTGTCACGGTCCGGCACCCGGCAGCTTTCGCCTGCCGCGAATAGCGCACGCACGCGTCAAGGACGCAATGCACCCGGGTGTAATCAGCTGCTCGCCCGAGACGCCGCTGCGCGAGGTGGCGCACATCGTCTCGACCAAGCACATCCACTGCCTGGTCGTCACGAGTATCACCGAACACGGCGCGCCGCCGACATGGGCCCTGATCTCCGGGCTTGACCTCGTCGGCGCTGCCGTCGACGCGTTCGAGGAGCTCACCGCCGGTGAGCTCGCCGCGACCGAGCCGGTAACGGTGAGCACGAACGATCCGCTCGACCGAGCAGCGCAGCTGATGATCGAGCACCAGGTGGAGCACCTCATCGTGGTCGGCGCCGAGGACGGCCGTCCCGCCGGCGTGCTCTCGACGCTCGACATCGCCGGAGTCATGGCGTGGGGCGAGGCGTAGCGTAGTTCGCGGCGCCGGCGTCCGGGTCGTACGGGTGTAGGGCGAAGCGAACCCGTACAGGGCCGGGTGGCCGCCCAGGGGAGGCGTCATGCTGGTCGATGAGTTCCTTCCCACCTACGATGTCTCCGACGAGCGCGACGCGCGTACGACCGCAGGACCCTGACGGGTTCCCCCGATCGTGACCGGGGAGCTCGTCGGCCTCCTGCTCGCCGGTAGCGGCACCGCGCTGGCCACCGGCCTGGGCGCGGTGCCGGTCTTCCTGCTGGGCGGTCGCGCCGCTGCGCTGGGGCCGGCGCTGTGGGGCTTCGCCGCGGGCTCGATGGGCGTCGCCTCGGTCGTCGGGCTGCTGCTTCCCGCGTTCGGCGAGGGCTCGGCGGCCACCGTCGTCGCCGGGTTGGCCGCGGGCCTCGCCTTTCTGTTCCTCAGCCGTCGACTGCTCGCCCGGCGCCGCGGGGACGCGCGCGGGCTGGTGGCCGCCGATCGCCGGAGGTCGCTGCTCGTGTTCCTCGTGTTGCTGGTCCACAGCCTGCCCGAGGGACTGGCCATCGGCACCGCGTACGCGTCGAGCACCGCGGGCCTTGGCCTGTTCGTGATCGTGGCTATCGCGGCGCAGAACGTGCCCGAGGGAACCGCCATGGCGATCCCGATGGAGGCGGCGGGGGACAGCCGCGTCCGTCAGTTCTGGGTTGCGGTGCTGACCAGCGTGCCGCAGCCCTTCGGCGCGGTGCTCGCCTACCTGGTGGTGGACCAGGTGACCAGCCTGCTTCCCTTCTCGTTCGCGTTCGCGGCCGGCGCCATGCTGGCGCTGGTGGTCTTCGAGCTCGTGCCCCAGGCCTTCACCCGAACCGGATGGCGAGCGGCGGCGCCGGGGGCCGCGGCGGGCGCGGCGCTGCTGCTCGCGCTCAGCGCAGCCCTCGGGGTGTGAGCCGCCGGCGGCGCTGCGATGCAGGGACCGTAGGTTGAGGCGTTCGCGGTGCGGTTCTTCTACCCTCCGCGTGATGGCCCGGTCGAGATGCCCTGCCAGCGCCGATCATCATTCAGCGCTCGGCGAAGCGCCTCGGAGATCAAGGCGCTGCGACGGCGGCGGCTTACACGCCGATTGAGCTGCCGGACGAGATCAAGTCATCGAGACTGACGTGCAGGCGCATCGCGACAAGCTAGGAGAGATCGAGGGTCGCGTACACGACGCCTTCGTGTGGCTGGCTGCGCAGCGCGAACCCGTGGCGACGGAAGACTGCGAGCATCCGCCGGTTCTCGGCTTCCGTCTCGCCCCACACGTGTCGCACTCCCCAGGAGCGCGCGATCTCTAGGCAACGGTCGGTTAGTAGGCCCGAGAGCCCCAGGCCCTGCCATGGGTCGGCGATCAGCACCGCGTACTCGGCCTCATCGCGCTCGGCGTCGGCGACGAACCGGCCCACGCCGACCAGGCGGGCCCGGCCTTCCTCCACGAGCTCGGCCACGACCGCCATCTCGCGGTCATAGTCGATGAAGCAGAAGCGGGCGGCCATCTCGTGGGTGATGCGCACCGCACCGCGGAAGCGGGCGCGGCGCGACTCCTCCGAGCAGGCGGCCAGCATCTCGCGCCAGAGGGGCTCGTCCTCGGCCTTGATCGGGCGCAGCGTGACGGGCGTGCCGCCGGACAGCGCCGCCGTCGTGGTCAGTTCCTCGGGGTAGGGCCTGATGGCCAGGTGCCAGTACGGGAGCGGGGCGTGCGCCGCGCTCCCGGGCTCGAGGACCACGCGCGCGTCGAGCGCCAGGACGCCGTCGGGACCCGCCAGCAGAGGGTTGACGTCGACCTCGGCGATCTCCGGGCAGTCGGCGATCAGGTAGGAGAAGCGCATGAGGGCCTCGAGGAGCGCGTCGAGGTCGGCGCCCGGACGACCGCGGTAGCCCTGTAGCAGGGGCCAGACGCGCAAGCTCTCGAGCATCCTGCGCGCGAGGCGCTCGTTGAGCGGCGGAAGCTCGAGCGCGGTGTCGGCGAGCAGCTCCGCCGCCGTGCCCCCCGCGCCTACGAGGATCACCGCGCCGAGGACGGGGTCGCGGCGTGCGCCCACGATGAGCTCCTGTCCGGGCCCGGTCGCCATGGGCTGGACCGTCACGCCGTCAATCCGCGCCTCGGGGTGGTACGCGGCGACGGAGCGTTCGATCGCCGCGAAGGCCGAGCGCACCTGCCGGGCGCGCAGCAGGCCCGTCGCGACGCCGCCCGCGTCGGTCTTGTGCGACACGTCGCGGGAGTCGACCTTGAGGACGACGGGATAGCCGACTCGCTCGGCCGCGGCGACCGCCTCGTCGGGGGAGCGGGCGACCAGCGGGCGCGTCACCGGGATGCCGTAGGCCTCCAGCAGCGCCTTGGACTGCACCTCGGTCAGCGTGCCGGGCTCCTGGAGGACGAGGCCCGAGAGGAGGTCACGCATGCGCGGGCGGTCGAGCGCGAAGCGGACGGGGAGCGAGCGGGGCGTCTCGTGCAGCACACCCTGGAGGCGGCCGTGCTCGACGAGGTCCATGAACGCGCGGACGGCGCGCTCGGGCGTGTCGTAGGCTGGGACGCCCGAGGCCTCGAGGCCGGCACGACCCTCGCGAACGGCCGGCCCGCCCATCCATGCCGCCAGCACGGGCTTGCGCGCCTCGGCGGCCGTCTGGGCGACGGTGTCGGCGACCGCGCCGGGATCGGTCATCGCCTGGGGCGTGAGCACGATCAACACGGCGTCGGCGCCGCGGTCGGCGAGCACGGTCTCCAGCGCGGCGGCGTAGCGGGGCCCGTCCGCGTCGCCGAGCAGGTCGACCGGGTTGCCGTGCGACCACTGCGCAGGCAGCGCGGCATCCAGGCGGGTGAGCGTCTCGGCGTCGAGCGACGCCAGCTCGCCGCCGCGTGCGAGCAGGGCGTCGGCCGCCATCACGCCGGGCCCCCCGCCGTTGGTCACCACCGCAAGCCGGGCGCCGCGCGACCGGGGCGTCCGGGGCGTCCGGGCGAGCAGCTCCGCGACGTCGAAGACGTCCGCGATGGCGTCCACCCGCACGATCCCCGCGCGCCGGAACGCCGCGTCGTAGACGTCGTCGGCGCCCGCTAGGGCGCCCGTGTGGGACGCCGCCGCCTGCGCCGAGGCGGGAAAGCGCCCCGCCTTGTAGGCGACGATCGGCTTGCTGCGCACGAACGCGCGCGCGGCGGACATGAACTTCCGGGGGTCCGTGATCGACTCCATGTAGAGGATCAGCGCCTGGGTCTGCTGATCGGAGGCGAGATGGTCTATGAGGTCGCCGAAGTCGACGTCGACCATGTTGCCCGTCGAGATCACGGCCGAGAACCCGACACCCTCCTCCTCGGCCCAGTCGAGCATCGCGGACACGAGCGCTCCCGACTGGGACACGAGGGCGACGCGGCCGGGGCGCGGGCGGGCGCGAGCGAAGCTGGCGTTGAGGCCCAGGCCCGGGTTCAGGAAGCCCAGGCAGTTGGGCCCGAGCACCCGCAGGCCCCGGAAGCCGGCGGCGACCTCGCGCAGCTCGCGCTCGAGCTCGGCACCCGCCGCACCTCGCTCGGAGAACCCGGCGGAGACCACGACGACGCCCGCGGCGCCCGCCTCGCCGCACTCACGCACCAGGCCGGGGACCGTCGCCGCCGGCGTGCAGACGATCGCGACGTCCGGCGGCTTCGGGAGCTCGGAGACCGACGCGACCGCCGGGATACCACGTGCCGCCGCGTGGCGGTCGCTGACGGGGTGCACGGTCCCGGCGAAGGAGCCGCTCGTGAGGTTCTCCAGCACCACCCCGCCGACGCTGCCGGGGTCGGAGCTCGCTCCGATCACCGCGATCCGCTCCGGGGCGAACAGCCGCGAGAGATTGTGCACGCTCATCGCAGCGGCACTCTGGCCGCCGCGGGCCAGCCGATCTGCCGGCGGCGCAGGCGGGTAAGCTCGCGGTCCTTGGAACCGGGCCGGACCAGCAGCAGGTCGCCGACCGCCACCTCGGCGGTGGGAATCTCCAGCGGCTCGCCGTCACTCAGGACGAGCGCCTTGGGCGGCGCGAGGTCCAGAAGCGCGCGGATGGCGTCGTTGGCGCCGCCCCGCGCCCGCATCTCGAACCAGTGCCCGAGCAGCACGAACGACGCGAGCATCGCGGCCGCCTCGTAGAAGAAGTCACCCTCGATGGACAACGTCGCCGCCACCGAGTACACCCAGCCCGTCCCGATCGCCACGGCGACCAGGACCATCATGTCCAGGGCCCGCGCAGTGGTAGCCGCACTCCTCCACCCACCGGCGCAGCTCCGCGACCGAGGTGTCCTCGGGATCGAACGTGACCGTGGCCGTCTGCGCCACGGGGTTCGCGTCGACCGCCAAGACCCCTGGCCGGTTGCTCAGGGCTCGCTCTACGACCAGCTTCTCGGTTGCGTAGTGGAGCCCGCCGACGTGGAGGACGGCCGAGGCACTCGGCTGCGCGGAGGTCGCGGGCATCGGCGAAGCGGCCTTCGGGTATTGCGGTGCCCGTGCGTCAGCTCGACGCCGCGCCGCGACCTTGCTCGGCGACGTCAGCGCCGGGTCGGCTCCGGGAACCTGACGGCGGAGCGCCTGACCCGGCTGGCCGGCTCAGGCGCGGAATGAAGCGGGGCGTGAGGGGCGCGTACTGCGCCCACGCCGCTCCGAACCGCTCAGAGACCTCTCGCTCTTCGCGCGTCGCCAGGCGCCTGTAGACGATGACCAGCACCGGGAACATGACCAGCGTGGGCAGCGTCGGCCACTGGAGCAGGAACCCGACCATGATCAGCAGGAAGCCCGCGTACTGTGGGTGGCGCATGCGCGCGTAGACGCCCGTCGTCGCCAGGACGCCAGCGCGCTGGGCCGCGAAGAGCACGCGCCAGCCGGCCGCGATCAGCCAGAAGCTGCCGATGATGAGAACGTAGCTCGCAATGTGGAACGGGCTGAGGTGGGGGTCTCCCTGCCAGCCGATTACGTCCGACCACAGATGCCCGCCGTCGTGGGTCAGGTTGAGCCCGGGTATCCGGTCGCCGAGGACGCCGGACAGCAGGTAGACGGTCAGTGGGAAGCCGTACATCTCGGTGAAGAGGGCCACTACGAACGCCGAGAAGCCCCCCAGCGCCCGCCAGTCGCGACTGGTGCGCGGGTGAAAGAAGCTCGCCGCAAACAGGATGAAGACGAGCGAGTCGACCACGACCAGGAACCACAGGCCGTAGCCGTAGTCGCTCATCGGCGCCCGCCGTCCCCGCCGCCGCCGTCGTCGCCGTGCGACATCCCGCCCATCATCATCGCCATCATCGCCGTGCACATCACCGCGACGAAGATGAAGCCCGCCCCGACGACGCCGGTCGCCACGAGGACGACGGCGATCACCAGCATAGGGATGCAGCAGGCGATCATCATCCAGCGGCCGTGTCCGCCGTGTCCGCCGTGTCCGCCGTGTCCGTCCTCCAGCTCGTGAGGCGAACTCTCGTCCGTCTCGAGGCGGGTCACGCTGCCCTCCTCAGCGACGTCGGCATGTGGCCGAGCTTGTGGTACAGCGGGCAGTGGCCGAGGGCGCCGGTGACCACCAGGTCCAAGCCGGCGAGCAGGAGCAGCACCTCCAGGACAACGGCCAGCGCCCCGCCAGCCGAGGCAAGCAGCAGGCCGCCGAGGACGCCCACGGCGCCGACCAGCATGCGGCCCAGACGTTCGAGGGGAGTGATGTTCACGAGAGGTCGCTTCACGATTTCTCCTTCGATCTCTTTGAATGTCGATTCGACCCGATCATAGGCCCGCACCTCCCTACAGAACGTCGGTGTTGGGGCGCAGACAGCATCCGTAAGTTGCCGCATGGATCCCGCGTCAATGCACGATGGTTCTGGCCCCGCTGAGCCCCTACGCTACGTCCGAGATGTCCAACATCGTCCAGAACCTCGGACCCGCCAACACCGTCCAGGAGCTCCGGCCCTCGGGTGACGGCGTCCCCGCGACGTCGAACGACCGGCCCCCCCGCCGATCGCTCAGCGAGCGGCTCCGCATCGCCGTGTCGGGCGCCATCTCGGCCGTTCTCGGCCTCCTGCCCCACGTCCTGCACCACGCCGGCCCCCTGGCGGGCGCGGCGCTGCTCGCCGGCGCCGGCGGCACGCTGCTCTTCGGCGCTCTGGGCCTGCTGGCCTCGATTCCACTCCTCATGCGGCTGCGGCGGCGGTTCGGCAGCTGGCGGGTCCCGGCCGCGGCCCTCGCGCTGTTCGCGACGCTCTTCTCGATCTCGAGCTTCGTCGTCGGCCCGGCGATCTCCGGCGACGACGAACCAAAGGACCAACCGCCCTCCTCGTCGCACGAGAGTCACCACTAAAACATGGCTCCTCTCTTCGCCGACATGTGGGGCATGCACGACGTCGGGACCGGCTGGTGGATCGTGATGATGCTCGTGATGATCCTGTTCTGGGCGGCCGTGATCGCCGGCGTGGTCTGGCTCGTCCGCGGCGGCCAAGGATTCGCAGGCGGCCGGGGCGGCGAGTCCCCCGGCGAGGTTCTCAAGCGCCGCCTCGCCGAAGGAAGCCTGTCACCCGAGGAGTACGAGGAGCGTCGCAGGCTGCTCAGCGACGATCCCCCGCGCGCGCCACGGGGAGCAACGGGCGACTCCAGCGGGTCGTGATGGAGTCGGCATCGACACCCCGGCGGGGGCGCCCGGGCGCCTTGGGATGGATCGACGACCGCTTCGGTCTCGGCGGCCTGCGCTACCCGGTCCCCGGGCACGCCAACTCGCTCGCCTACACGTTGGGCGGGATCACCATGGCCAGCTTCGCGCTGCTGGTGTTCACCGGGATCTACCTCGCGCAGTTCTATGACCCGACGCCGGCGACCGCGCACGCCAGCGTCGTCTACATCACCGACCAGGCCTTCGCCGGCACGCTGATCCGCAGCCTTCACTACTGGCTGTCGGCGGCGTTCGTCGGAGCGCTGATCCTGCACATGGTCCGCACCTTTGCCACAGCGTCCTTCAAGGCGCCGCGCGAAGCGATCTGGATCACCGGCGTCGTCCTTTTCCTGGTCGCCGCCGGCCTGCTCTTCAGCGGCACTGTGCTCAAGCAGGACCAGGAAGCGGTCGAGGCACTGGCTCACAACAACGAGATCGCCCGGGTGTTCGGCTTCGCGGGCTTCTGGTTCTCAGACGACTTCACCAGCAACGTCTCGATCGTGACGCGCCTGTACGTCGCTCACGTCTCCATCATGCCCCTGTTCCTCGCCGCGGTTCTCGCGGTGCACATGCTGCTGATCAAGCGGCACCGCATCTCCCCGCTTCCCTGGGGATCGCCGGAGCAGGTGGCCGACCGGGAGCGCTCGCAGCCCAGCCGCACGTTCGCCAGCCACCTCGACCACATCGGCAAGTGGACCCTCGTGCTGCTCGGCGCGATGCTGCTGCTGGCCGGCCTGGCGCCGGCCGGCCTGGGCCCGTCAGGCGTCGAGGGCATCGAGATCACCAAACCGCCCTGGTACTTCCTGTGGCTGTATCCGTGGGAGGACTGGCTCGGCCTCAAAGCGCTTTACATCATCCCCGCGATCCTCGTCGCCGCGCTGCTGGCGATCCCTTTCCTCGACCGCTCCAAGGAGCACGACCCGCGGCGACGCAAGCTGTGGATGGCGCTCGCCGCCGCGGTCATCCTGGTCTGGCTGGCGCTGACCGTCTACGGGGCGCTCACCGTGCCCGTCTCCCACACTCGGATGGGCGAGTGAGCCGGATGGACCAGCGCTTCGTCAGCTGCTTCATCGTCGTCACCGGCCTTCTGGCCGCAGCCGCCTACCTCTCCACCCAGGCGCTTGCGCAGCGCAGCGTGGTCTTGGCGATGCTGTCCGCGGTCGCCGGGGTCCTCGGCATCCTCGGCTTCATCGCCTTGGCTCGCGTCGTCGTCCTGGCCGAAAGACACCGTAAGCAGCGATGAGCGCGCTCGCTCGAGTGTTCCCGACGGTCGCCCGCCTCGGCGTTCTCGCGGTTCTCCTGAGTTATCCCGCGGCCTCTCTCGCACACGGCGGCGACGAGGCCGGCGGCGGGGCGACGAGCGCCGAAGCCAAGGTCAAGCAGCTCTCGATGCAGCCCGCTCGCGTCCTCGCCCAGCAGGCGCTGTCGACCCTGATGGTTCGCAACGACGTCGAGGAGGCCGCGGTGCGCCTGGACGCGGCGCTCGAGAGCAAGGATAAGCGCGACGTCGACGTCGCACGCCTGCGCCAAGCGACCCAGACGCTGGACGCGGGTCGGCCGAAGGCCGCGATCTCGCTTCTGGACGAAGCCCTCTCGCGTCCGCTGGGCTCGGACAAGGGCAAGGCGCTGCACGAGGCCGGGCGCGAGTTCCAGCCCGGCACCGGCGCCCAGGAGATCGTCGGCATCGCGCTGGGCGGCTTCCTCGTTCTCATCGGCGCGGCCGCCCTGTGGAGAACGCGCGGCGCGCCAGGCGCGTGACGTCGTCGTGCCGTAGCGCTACCCGGCCGCAGCGAAGTAGCGCGCGACGTCGGTCGTCGACACGACGCCGGCGGGCCGGCCGTCCGCGTCGGCGACGAGCAGGTGGTTGACCTGGTGCTCGACCATGACCCGCGCCGCTTCGGACAGCGGCGTGTCGGCGCTCACCGTGACCGGCTCCGCCGCAGCAACCTGGCGAGCGACGTG
>JBBQBV010000085.1:0-15412 GCA_038318085.1 Solirubrobacterales bacterium | reverse complement strand
GGACCTGATCCGCGCCGCGGCGCCGCTGCACGACCTCGGCAAGATCGCCATCCCGGACTCGATCCTGCTCAAGCCCGACCGCCTGACCGAGGAGGAGTTCGAGGTCATCAAGACCCACGCGCCCCTGGGCTCGCGCATCCTCGAGGACAGCGCGGCGCCGCTGTTTCGCACCGCCGAGCGCGTCTGCCGCTCCCACCACGAGCGCTGGGACGGCGGCGGCTACCCGGACGGCCTCGCCGGCGAGGACATCCCGCTCGCCGGGCGCCTCGTCGCCGTGGCCGACGTCTTCGACATCCTCGTGCACGAGCGGCCCTACAAGGAGGGCATGTCGGTCAAGGATGCCGCCGAGGAGCTGCGCCGCAACGCCGGCACCCAGTTCGACCCCAGCGTCGTCGAGGCCTTCGACGACCTCGGCGCCGCGACCTGGCACGCCCTCGCCTCGGAGATCTAGGGCTCCCGCGGGGGCGGTCTCCTCATCCCAGGCTGGGCTCGAGCGCCGGGGCGAGCAGCTCGGGGCGATAGACGTGCTCTGCGGGGATGGCCGGCAGGCCGTGGGTCTCGGCCGCGTAGGCGATCGTGTCCCGCCAGCGATCTGCATCCATGTCGCCCGGGGGCACGCCGTCGAAGGCGTAGGGCGCGTAGAGGTCCCAGTTGGCGCGGGCGTGCGCCTCGGAGATGGCCGGGAAGCGGCGCCTGAAGCCGGCCATCCCCAGCTCGGGGTGCTCGAGACGGAGCTCGTGGCCGGCGGTGAACGCGTCGCGCATCCCGCGGACCACCTCGCGGGGCACGCGATCGGCCGCGACGAGCCCCGTGCTGTAGACCGGGATGTCCAGCGGGATCGCGCGCACGGCGAAGCCGGCGTCGCGGTGATAGAGCGTCATGTCCACCCACGTCGGGATCACGTCGACGTCGCCCGCTCGGAGCGCCGCGTTGAGGTCGCCCGGCGTGTCGACGATCACCGGCGCCTCCAGGCCCAGGTAGTCCAGGGCGCCCGCGTACTCCTGCGTGAACCACGGGATGCTCCAGCGCGCGGCGCGGGCTCCGGCGAGGTCGTCAGGCGAGTGCAGCTCGCCGTCCGCGCGCACGACGCCCACGATCGGGTTGCGCTGGTGCGCGGTCGCGACGAAGCGCACCGGCAGGAGTTCGCTCGCCTCGCTCTGGGCGGCGAGCAGGTACACGGCCGAGGTCAGGGCGAAGTCGGCATCGCCGTCGGCGACCGCCGTGATCCGGGGGGTGAACCCAGACAGCGAGAAGTCCCGAAACGGCGCGGCTGGGACGAACTCGACCTCGAGCCCCTGCTCGGCGAACAGCCCGGCCTCCGCTGCCGCAAACGCCGGCAGGTGCATCCCGCTCACGCAGCTCGAACACCAGGTCATCAACCGCACGCGTCGCATGGCTTCTGTCAGCCGGCTTTCACGCGGACCGGCTTGGCCTTGTCGCTGCGCAGGCGCCGGTTGCCGGCGAAGCGTCCGGTCATCTTGATCGTGACCGGGCGGTGGCGGCCGAGGCGCCTGGCGACCGCGAAGCGCAACCGGATCTTGACGGTGCACGAGTGGCTGATCGTCTTGCGTCGCGTCGAGATCGTCCTGTGGCCGCGCTTGGACTGGATCGAGACCTTGCCGCCGGCTCTGCACGCCCTGCGCTTGGTGGCCTTCGACGTGCCCTTGGGCAGCACGAGGCGCCCCCTGGCCGTGTAGCGGTAGGGCAGCGACCGGTCGCGCCTGGGCTTGACGTGCACGACGAGGCGCACCCTGAGGCGCTTGGCCGGCGTGGGCGTCGGCGTAGGCGTAGGCGTCGCCGTCGGCGATGGTGTCGGCGTCGCCACCGGCTTCGCCGGAAGGCTCGACACGTAGAAGTACAGGCGTCCCTGGTCCTGGTTGCCGTTGACGTCTTCGTAGGGCGCCGCCACGGCGTAGTCAGGCTCCCCATCGCCGTTGAGGTCGCCCGGCGCGGCCAGGCCCTGGCCGAACGTGGGGCCCGGGTCCTCCACGTCGGCGTCGTGAGCCGCCACCGACGGCTGGACGTCCGCCGCCGGCTGCTCCAGGGTCTTCAGCACCGAGGAGCCGTCCCGGCCGTCGATGACGTTGACCTGGGTGGCGTTGCCCGACAGCGACGAGACCAACAGGTCGCCGAAGCCGTCCTTGTTGTAGTCGGTCCTGCGGGCGGCGAACCCCCACGCCTTGTCCGGCGAGGCATTGGGATCCTTGATCTCGCGGGCGACGACCCCGGTGCCGGCGGCGGCCGAGAGCCGGCCATCAAAGATCCACGCGCGCCCGGCGTTGGTCTCCCCGGCTGCGTCGTCCTGAAGGAACCCGTCCACGTAGATGTCGGGAACGCCGTCGCCCGTCACGTCGCCGGGCGCGTTGTTCTCGATGTCCTGCAGACCCCAGAACGCGAAGGTGTCCGGTGCCGGCTGGTCGATTCTCGCCAGGACCGCGCCCGTCCTGCCGCTGAACAGGTATACGCGGCCGTGACGCGTCGGGTCCGGCATCAGCGAGTAGGCATCCACGATCTGATCGGGGACGCCGTCGCGATCGATGTCGCCCGGGCTCTGCACCGTGCCGCCCATGTTGCCGCAGCGGAAGGGCGACATATCCGGGGTGCAGGACGCCGCCACCGCCCGGTCGCCCGCCGGGACGTTCAGCCGACGGATCAGGCTGCCGTCTGTGCCGCTGAAGATGAACGCCTCGCCCTCGTTCTTGCGACAGTCCGCGGCGATCGTGCTCTTCAGGGCGCAGCCGCTGGGCACGTCGTTGCGGGGCGCGCCGACGAGGATGTCGGGCACGCCGTCGCCGCTGATGTCCCCGGCGCCGGCCATCCGGCCTGCGAAGCCCCCGTCCTGCTGGGGATTGGGGTCGTCCATCGAGAGGATCAGCCGCCCGGTCGCGCCGTCGAAGGCGTACGCCCTCCCCTGGCCCTCGTTGCACCCGTTGGGCTCGGGGGCCCCGCACGCCCCGGTGCTCGGATTCCCGTTGACGTCCATGCCGACGAATACCGGGCGAGACGGTGCCCCCACGAGCAGGTCGTCCTTCCCGTCGCCGTTGAGATCGCCGGGCACGTTGATGTAGAAGCCGAAGTTCGAATCGGTCTGGGGGTCGGGCTCGCTGAGCGTGTAGACGAGCGACCGATCGGCGCCGCTGTACAGGAAGACCTTGCCGGCTCCGTCGTTGCCCGCGACGGGCAGGACATAGCTCGAGGCGAAGACGTCGGGCACGCCGTCGCCGGTGAGATCTGAGGCCTGGGTCAGACGCTCAGGCTCGCGTGCCCCGGGGCCCGGGAACGGAGAGTCGATCGCGAAGGTGGCGAACGCCGTGTCAGACGCCGCCGCCAGGCCGGCGGCGGGCGCGGCCAACCCCAACGCGGCGAGGACGGCCATGCTCGTCAGCGACCGCACAAGCGTGCGCCGAACTCTGGGGATGTGGATGAGACGGCTCATGGTCCTCCTGCTCGGGCGCGGACGAGCAGCTTGCCGCACGGCTGTGGACGTATCAATCGGTAGGAGCTACTGGTTATTGGTCTGCGCGGGAGCGTCGGCCGCGTGCGCGGCGAGCGCGTCGGCGAGCGCCTCCCGGGATTCGGCCCCGAGCTTGCGCAGGGCGGCGGCGACATGGGTCTCGACGGTCCGCCGCGAGATGAACAGCGTCTCCGCGATCTCGCGGTTCTTACTTCCGGCCCCCGCCAGCTGGGCGACCTCGGCCTCGCGCGGCGACAGCAGCTTCCCGTACGGACGGCGACCACCCCGCCACCGCGACGGCACGGGCACGTCGTGCGTCCTGAGCTCGCCCCGCGCCTGTGCGGCATCCCAGCCGGCGCCGAGGTCGTCGAAGGCCCGCAACGCGCTCAGCAGCAGCTCGGCCCCGTCCTCGTAGCCGCCGGCGAGCAGGCATCTGGCCCGCGCGGCCCGCGCCCGCGCAGCCTCGTAGGGAGCCGGCAGCTCGCGCGACAGCTCCTCGGCGCGCGCAAAGCGGCGAGCCGCCACCGCGTGCCGGCCCTGCGCCTCGGCCACCGCCGCCTGGCAGAACACGCTGGCTGCCGTCGCGGCAGGCGCATCGCGACCCTCGACGCCCGCCGAGAACCGCCGCGCCAGAACTGACGCCTCACCCCGGTCGCCGCGCGCCAGCAGGGCCTGCACCGCGACGGGCACGAGCTCCTGTCCCCAAATCCAGATGCCCTTGCGCTCGAGCACCTCGAGTCCGCCCGCGGCGGCCTCGACGGCCGCGCGCGCCTCCCCACGGGCGAGGCGGATCCGGGCGAGCCCGGCGGCCGCCGCCGTGCGCGCGCCCATCCAGCCCCGTTCCTCGGCGCGCTCAAGGATCGACTGGAAGCGCTGCTCGGCGTCCCGGATCCGCCCCTGACCGAGGAGCAGCGCCGCCAGGATCATCTCGTTGGCGATGGCCAGCGCGGGCCCGCCGGCCCCCCGCTCCGACAGCGCGCGCAGTCGGGGGTCAAGCCCCTCCCACCGACCCGTGCGCCAGTCCAGGCGCGCGCGAGCGCTCTGAAGCCAGGGCCCCCACCGGACATGGGGGAGCTCATCGGCCAGGCGTGCGACCTCAGCCAAAAAGGACTCCGCGCGCGCGAAGTGGCCGAGGGCGGTGGCCGTCGCCGACAGGTTCTGATAGGCCCGCAGCAGATCGAGCTTCTCCTGCACGGAGCGCTCGTGCCGCGACATCTCCTTTACTGCCCGCCATCCCCGCGGATCGCCGACGCAGACGAGGATCGCCGCCCGCTGCCCTGCGACACCGTCTACGACGGCGGGGTCGCCCGCGCGCGCCGCCGCCTCCACGGCTCGGTCGAGCCACGCGAGGTCGTCGCTGACGTGGCCCTGTCCGACGATCGGCCACGCGAGCGTGATCATCGCGAGCGCGGCGAGCTCCGGCTGATCCTCGAGCTCTCCGACCGCCCGCTTCATCTCCTCGCGCCAGGGCCCGGTGTCCCCGGTCTGGTAGCGCAGTCGCGCCAGGCGGTAGCGCAGCTCGCCCCGAGCTGCGCCGTCCATCGGCTCCTCGTCGCGCAACCGCTCGAGCAGCTCGATGGCGCCTCGCGGGTCGGCGCTGTAGACCGCGGCTGTGCCCAGGCTCATCGCCATCCGCAGCTTCGCCGCCCGCGGCAGCGGGGTGGCGCCCAGCGCCTGTTCGAGGAGCCGGGCGGCGGATCGATCGTCACCGATGGCGGCGGCGGCGGCCGCGGCCGCCTCGGCGTAGCGCACCCACTGCCGGGGGCACCCCGCCTCTTTGAAGTGCTGGGCGAGCTGGGCAAGCGGCAGGGGCTCGGGACCGGCCCTGAGCGCGTCCGCGGCCCGCCGGTGCAGCCGGCGCCGCTCCGGCCCTGGGATCTCGTCATAGACGGCCTGCGCGGCAAGCGCGTGCAGGAACCCGTGCAGGCGGTCGGCGCGCTCCTCGAGCACCGCCTCGGAGAGCGCCTCGCCCAGCGCCCTGATCGTCCGTGCCGGCGAGAGGCCGGCGACCTTGGCGATCAGCCCCTCCCCTGCCGGCTCCCCGAGCACCGCGACGACCCGCGCCACGAGCCACGCGTCGTCCGTAAGCGCGGCCATGCGCTCGCGCAGAGAGCGCCGGACCGCCGGTGGAACGCCCATATGGTCCAGTTCCTCCACCGTTCTCCATGCGTCTATGAGCTCGAGCTGACCGCGATGCAGGCGCACCAGCTCCTCGACGACGAAGGGGATCCCGGCGCTCTGGTCGTGCAGGTGCTGCGTGAGCTCCGCCGACACCGTGCTCGTCTGAAGCAGGGCGCAGGCCATGCGCCCGACCTCCTCGACGGACAACGGTGGGACCTGGATCGTGGCCTGGCGCATGGGGGCCGGAAGGCCCGCGGTCAGCGCCTGCAGCGCGGACACCGAAGGCGCGTCGCCGCTGCGATGGGTGATGACGAGCGAGACGTCCGGCGGCGCTTCGGGGACGAAGAACGCCAGGAACTCCAGCGTGCTCTCGTCGGCCCAGTGCAGATCCTCCAAGACGCAGACCGCGGGCCCCAAGGCAGCGAGAAGCTCGCGCAGCGCCCTGAAGATCCGGTGACGCTCGGCCCGCGGGTCGCCCAGGGGGGCGGGTTGCGGGGGCAGGAGATGCCCGAGCTCGGGCAGGACCGGCCGCAGCGCCCCTACGACGGGACTCAGCACCGAACCGGGCGGGAGCACATCCAGCCGGCAGAGCGCCTCGAGGACCGGGCCGAGCGGGAACGGCTCGCGCAGCCGGTGACAGTGGCCGACGAGCAGGCGGGCGCCGGCGAGCGCCGGGTCGGCGAGCGCCTCGCGCACGAGCGCGCTCTTGCCGACGCCCGCTTCACCTTCGATCAGGATCACGGCCTGCGGGCTGAGCGTGGCTTCGACAAGGCGCCCGAGCTCTGCCTCGCGACCGACGAAGCCGGTCGAGGGCCGCCGTTGCGGCGCGCAGACCCTCCGGCTCACCCCCAGGAGCCTCCCCCTGCGCATCTCGGCTGTGATTGGTGGCTCGACATCCGCCAAACTAAGCCAGAGCGGCGGTGCTGGTAAGTGTGGTGGGCATCTACTGGCGCAGGCAATGGGCTCTCAAGCGTCCAGATGCGTCCATCGACGTAAAGCCTCGCAGCCGGGGAGACGATGAGAAGTCCGATGACCCGCCGCCAGATCCTCCCTGCCTCCCTGCTCGTCGCGGCCGCGCTGATCTCCGGCTGCGGCTCGTCCGACAACCGCGCTTCCGCGCCGTCCGTCACCCACAAGGCGGCCCCCTCCGGGGGGCAGCTGCGGGTCGCCGCGACCGACCTGCACCTCGGCGACGCGACCGCCGCCGACCCCTCCGGCCTGCGGGTCCTGCCGCGCACGCACGTCACGCCGTCCGCCCAGGACCGCCAGGGCGTCGGAGCGGGCGCGAGCTGCTCGGACGCAGACCTCGTTCCGAGCGCCGAGAACCTGGCGACCGTCGCGACCACCACGCTGTGCCTGCTCAACGGGGAGCGCGCCGACGCCGGCCTGCCGGCCCTCAGGCAGAACGGCCGGCTCGCCCGGGCGGCGGTCGGACACTCGCAGGACATGGTCGACGCGCGGTACTTCGACCACCTCGACAAGTCCGGCGGCGGCCCGGTGGACCGCGTCCGGGCCACCGGCTACATTCCGAGCACCGGTGTGTGGACCGTGGGCGAGAACCTCGCCTGGGGAACCGGCACGCTGGCGACCCCGAAGGCGATCGTCGCCGCCTGGATGAAGAGCCAGGGCCACCGCGAGAACATCCTGCGCCCGACCTTCAAGGAGATCGGCCTCGGCGTCGTCACCGGCAACCCCCGCTCGAGCAGCGGCTCCGGCGCCACCTTCACCACCGCCTTCGGCGCCACGAGCCGCGCGGCCGCGCGGGAGGTCGCCTCGACGACCGGCTCCCGCGCCTCCGGCACGTCCAAGCACGGCCGCAGGCACGGCCGCAAGGCGCGCGCGTCACGCAAGCACCGCGGCGCGCACGCCTCCCGCAGGAAGTAGCGCCGCGGCGCCGGCGGTCGGTAGGTTCGGCGGTCATGAGCGCGGACTGGACCGGGCGCTCCGTCCTCGTGACGGGCGCCGCCGGCTTCATCGGGAGTCATCTCGCGGAGGTGCTCGTGCGCCGCGGCGCGGACGTGCGCGCCTTCGTGCGCTATTCGAGCACCGGTCGCTGGGGCTGGCTGGACGAGTCCGACCTGGCGGGGCAGATGGAGGTCTTCGCCGGCGACATCCGCGACCCGGAGACGCTCGTGCCCGCGCTCGCGGGCGTCGACGTGGTCTTCCACCTCGCCGCGCTGATCGCCATCCCGTACTCCTACGTCACGCCGCTGGCCTACGTGCGCACGAACGTGGAGGGGACGACCAACGTGCTCGAGGCGGCGCGCGCCGCCGGCGTCGGCCGCGTCGTGCACACCTCCACCAGCGAGGTCTACGGGACGGCGCAGAGCGTCCCGATCTCCGAGCGCCATCCGCTGGTGGGGCAGTCGCCCTACTCGGCGTCGAAGATCGGCGCGGACAAGATCGCCGAGAGCTTTTGCGCCGCCTTCGAGCTGCCGGTCGTGGTGCTGCGCCCGTTCAACACCTTCGGCCCGCGCCAGTCCGCCCGCGCCGTGATCCCGACCATCATCACCCAGCTGCTGGCCGGCCAGGGCGTCCGCCTGGGCGCCACCACGCCGACGCGCGACCTGACCTTCGTGGCCGACACCGCCGACGGGTTCGTGGCGGCGGGGTCCTCGGTGGCCGCGGTCGGGCGCACGATCAACCTCGGGGTGGGCGAGGAGATCTCGATCGGCGACCTCAACGAGCGCATCCACCGGCTGATGGGCATCGAGCCGGCCGTCGAGCACGACGCCCAGCGCGACCGCCCGCCCGCGAGCGAGGTGGAGCGGCTGCTGTCGGACAACACGCTGGCCCGCGAGCTGCTCGGCTGGACGCCGCGGCACACGCTCGACGAGGGGCTCGAGGCGACGATCGAGTGGCTCGCGCGTCACCTGGATCGCTATCGGCCGGGCACCTACCAGGTCTGACCGGTTGAGCGTCCCGCAGATCCCGCTCTTCGACCTCCGGATGGAACCGGAGGATCTGGCGGCGGTGGAGGCCGTGCTGCGCAGCGGGAGGCTGCGGGCAGGGGAGCAGGTCGAGGCCTTCGAGCGCGCGTTCGCCGAGCACCTCGGCGTCCGCCACGCGATCGCGGTCTCCAGCGGCACCGCCGCGCTGCACCTCGCCTACCTGGCGGCGGGCATCGGCCCGGGCGACGAGGTCGTCGTCCCCGCGATCACCTTCGCCGCCAGCGCCGCGGCCGCGCTGTACTGCGGCGGCACGCCGGTCTTCGCCGACGTCGTCGGGCCGAACGACATCGGCCTGGACCCCGACGACGTCGAACGTCGCCTCACCGGCGCCACCAAGGCGGTGTGCGTCGTGCACTACGGCGGCTACCCCGCGGCCGTCGAGCGCCTGCGCGCGCTGTGCGACCCGCGCGGGATCGCCCTGATCGAGGACGCGGCGCACGCGCCCAGCGCCGACCGCGGCGGGCGCATGGCCGGGGCCTGGGGCCTGGCGGGCTGCTTCTCGTTCTTCTCGAACAAGGTGCTCGCCGTGGGCGAGGGCGGCCTCGTGTCGACCGACGACGACGAGCTGGCCGAGCGCGTCCGGGCCGAGCGCTCGGGCGCCTACAACCTGCGCATCGACGAGCCGCGCGCCGCGCTGCTGCGCTCGCGCATGGCGCGCATGGCGCAGGACATCGCGCTGCGCCGCGCGCTCACGCGCCGCTACCGCGAGCGGCTGGCCGGCCTGGACGGCGTGACCGTCCCCTACACGGACGCCGACGTCGCGCACTCCTCCTGCTACGTGATGCCGATCGTGCTCGACGATCCCGAGCGCCAGTCGCCGCTGCGCGCGCAGATGCGCGAGCGTCACGGGATCCAGACCTCGCTGCTGTACCCCGCCGTGCACGAGTTCACGGCCTACCGCGAGCGCTTCGCCGGCTCGCTGCCGCAGGCCGAGCGCATCGCCCGCAGCCAGGTCACCCTGCCGCTGTTCGGCTTTATGACCCACGCCCAGCAGGACCGCGTCGTCGCCGCGCTGGCGGAGGCGCTGTGAGGGACGCCGACGTCGAGGCCGTGCTCGACGCCCTGCGCTCGGGCTGGCTGACGATGGGGCCGCGCATCCAGGCCTTCGAGGCCGCCTTCGCGGCGTACGTCGGCGCCGCCCACGCCGTCGCGGTCTCTAGCGGCACCGCAGCGCTGCACCTAGGCGTGCGCGCGGCGGGGGCCGGTCCGGGGGACGAGGTCGTCGTGCCGGCGCTGGGCGCCCGGGCCGCGGCCGGCGCCGTGCGCGCCGCGGGCGCCGAGCCGGTCTTCTGCGACGTGCACGGCGCCGGTGAGCCGCCCGTGCTCGATCCCGCCGACGCCGCGCGCCGGGTCGGCGCCCGCACCCGCGCGCTGGTCGTGGTCCACGCGCACGGCTTCAAGGCGCCCGTGCCCGAGGTCGACGTCGGAGTGCTCGAGGACTGCCGCGCCGCGCTGGGCCTCGGGGTCGGCCGCCGCGGCCTCGCCGCCTGCTGGTCCTTCGCCGACGGCCGTCCGCTGGGGATGGGCGAGGGCGGGATGGTCACGACGGACGACGAGCCGGTCGCCGCGCGCGTGAGGCTCCTGCGCCAGCACGCGATGACGTCGGGGACGTGGGACCGCCATCGCGGCCACGGCGACAGCTACGACGTCGTCGACATCGGCTTCAACTTCCGCCTCGACGAACCGCGCGCGGCGCTCGGGTCGAGCCTGCTCGGCCATCTCGACGCGGACCTCGAGGCCGGCCGGACCGTCGAGGCCGTGATGGTGGACGACCGTGACGCGGCGCTGGCGGCGCTCGCCCGCGCGGGGGTCGACGCCCGGGCGGAGGACGCGCTCGCAGACCTTCCGCACGCGCGCGCGGCCGCGCGCCGTCTGGTCGTGCTCCCCCCCGGGGCGGATCGCGGCGCCGTGGCGGCCGCGCTGGCGCTAGGGCTCTGAGCGCCGCAGCAGCGGCGCGTGCGCGGCCACCGGGCGCGCGGCCTGACCGTCGAGCACCGGCGCCGGAAGCTGGCGTCGCTCGGCCGCCCGCCGGTCGGCCAGCCGGCGATCCTCGTCGAGACGGCGCTGCCCGTCATTGCGGCGCTCGTCGCTGGCGCGCCGGTCGCCGTGCGGCTCGTCCGGGATCAGCCGGTGGCGCATGCTCTCGAACTCCTCGAGCGCCTGCTCGTAGTCGTCGTGGCGGCCGATGTCCAGCCAGTAGCAGTCCGAGCGGAACGCCCGCACGATCTCGCCGGCGTCCAGCAGGCGGCGGATCAGGTCGGGGAACTCCAGGCGCTCGTCGGGCTCCATGTAGGCGAGGGCGCGCGGGGAGAACGCGTAGACGCCCATCGAGGCCTCGAACTCGAAGTGCGGCTTCTCCTCGTAGGAGGTGAGGCGGTCGGGCTGGTGAGGATCGGCGAAGTGCAGCACGCCGAGGGACACCTGCACGTCGCGCGTGATCGTGGCGATCGTGGCCGCCGCCTGGGTCTCCAGGTGCTGGCTCATCAGCGCGGTGTAGTCGAGATCGGTGATGACGTCGCCGTTCATCACCAAAAAGGGCGCGTCCAGGCCCTCGACGGAGGCGATGGCCCCGGCGGTGCCCAGCGGCGTGTGCTCGCGGTGGTAGTCGACGAGGACGTCGTAGTCGTCGCCGCCGCGGAAGAAGGCCTCGATGAGCTCGGCCAGGTAGCCGGTCGCGATCGTGATCCGCTCGAAGTCGTGGTGGCGCAGCTGCCGGATGACGATGTCCAGCACGGGGCGGTCACCGACGGGCATCAGCGGCTTCGGCAGCACCGCGGTGTAGGGCCGCAGGCGCATCCCGCGGCCGCCGGCGAGGACGACGGCGCGCTTCATCGGTGGGTGGCCTTGGAGGAGCTCGACATGAGGGATGTGACGGACTCCAGCACCCCGGAGCCGCACTGTATCTGTCGGTCGGGAAGAGGGCCGACTTGAACGTCCCTTGGCGAACCGTGTCCTCGGTGGCATGATCGTGCGGCACCCCTTTGCCCCGAGAGGAGTCCCGCATGGAGGTTGGTGGAGCCGCACGCATCCTGGTCGTCGCCCACAGGACGGCGACCACGCCGGCGGTGCTCAAGGCCATGCAGGAGCGGGCCGAGCGCTCCGCCGCCGTCTTCACGCTGCTCGTGCCGGCCGCGCCCCACGGCCTGCACAAGGTCATGGATCCCGAGGACACCGACGCCTCCGAGGCGGAGGCCACGCTCGAGATGGCGCTGCCGTTGATGCAGGACGCCGTGGGCGCCGAGGTCGACGGCATGATCGGCGTCCCCGAGCCGCTTGCCGCGATCCAGGACGCGGTCAACCTGCACGGGTTCGACGAGATCATCATCTCGACGCTGCCGACGCGCGTCTCGCGCTGGCTGCGGCTCGACCTGCCCCACAAGGCGGCCGGGCTCGGGCTGCCGGTGACCGTCGTCACCGCGAAGGGCCGGGAGCGGCTCATCATCTGATGCACCGGCTGCTGTTCTACGCGCAGGTCGCGATCGTGATCTTCGTGCTGGCGGGCATGATCATCGCCGTGACCAAGCTCTGATCGCTAGGTTGCGCGCCATGATCAGCTCCATCGTCGTGGGCACGGATGGCTCGGCGACCGCCCAGAAGGCCGTGCAGGAAGCCGCCGAGCTCGCCGTCGCCGTGGGCGCGAAGCTCGACATCGTGTCCGCCTACGCGCCGGTCTCCAGCCAGCGGCTGGAGGAGCGGCGCGCGGCCCCGGACGACGTGCAGTGGCAGGTCACGCCGCGCGAGGACGTCGACGCGATGCTCAAGGACGCTGCGAAGCTCGGCGAGGACGCGGGGGTCAAGGAGATCGACACGCACGCCCGCGAGGGCGACCCGGCCGACGCGATCCTCGACGTCGCCGAGGAGAAGGGCTCCGACCTGGTCGTGGTCGGCAACAAGGGCATGTCGGGTGCGAAGCGGTTCCTGCTCGGCTCCGTGCCCAACAGGGTGTCCCACCACGCGCCCTGCTCGGTCCTGATCGTGCGCACGACGTAGGCCGGCCGCAGTAGCACAGCCAATGACATCGGTCCGGCGCCGGTCCTCGCGACCGGCGCCGGCGCCGTGGCCGGCCTCAGCCGACGGGCGCGGGAGTGACCGCGGGCGTCGGGACGGGCGTCGGCGCCGGCGCGACGACGACCGGGGCGGTGGCCCGGGCGGCGTCGACCTTGCCGACGCCGTAGCGCGAGTCCCGGCCCGCGGGGCCGAGATCGTCGGCGGTCGCCTTCAAGCGCCGCTCGAGCGCCGCGGGGGAGGGGTCCGCGCCGATCACGCCCGACGCCACCACGAGGGCCGCCGTGGCGGAGACGTGCGGCGCGGCCATCGACGTCCCCTCGTAGTCGGTGGGCAGGCCGAAGTGGCGGACCGAGCCCGTGAAGGTCAGCTGCACGATGTCGCGGCCGGGATCGTCGTCGGGACGGCAGTTGGGATCGCCCGTGATCGCCGCGTCCGCCCCGCCGCCGGGAGCGGTGAGGTCCAGGCTCGAACCCCCGTTTGAGTAGTCGGCCTGGCAGCCGTGCTCGGTGATCGCGCCGACCGACAGCACGTCGCTCGCGCGCGCCGGATAGGCCACGGCCCTGGCCGACGCGTTGCCCGAGGCGCCGACGACTAGGGCGCCCTTGCGGCGGGCGTAGCGCAGGGCGGAGAGGATGTCCGGGATCTCCCGCGAGCGCACGGTCGAGGCGAACTCGAACGACAGGTTGATGACCTTGGCGCCGCGCTTGGCGGCGAAGCGGATGCCCGAGGAGATCGCAGCGCTGTCACCCTCGCCGAGGCGGTTCAGGACGCGCACCGGCATGATCGTGGCGCCGTAGGCGAGGCCCGTCAGGGCGATGCCGTTGCCGGTGGTCTCGGCGATGGTCGAGGCGACGTGCGTGCCGTGGCCGTTGTGGTCGAGCGGGTAGCGGTCGTTGTCGACGAAGTCGTAGCCGCGGCGCAGGCGCCTCGTGAGGTCCGGCGAGCGCTTGAAGCGCTTGTAGTCGCGGTAGGCGACCCCGGTGTCGACGACCGCGACGGTGACGCCGGCGCCACCCGGACGCCCGGCGGCGATCAGGTTGTCCCACGCGCCGGGCGCGTTGACGCCCGCGACGCCTGCGAGGAAGTTCCACTGGGACAACGCCCAGCCGCCGGGCACCGCCCGGCGCCCCGGGTCGTCAGGGACGAAGGAGGCGCGGGCGATCCAGTTCGGCGTCGCCGACAGCACGCCGGGCCGCCGCGCCAACTCGGCCGCCTTGGTCCGCACGGACTCGCCGTCGCGGATGCGCAGGACGCGGGTGCGCGGGGCGGGCACCGGCCGGTGGGCGGAGGCGACGGCGGCGGTGTGCTGGAGGCGCGAGCGGCCATCGGCCCCGAGACCGGGGGCGTAGCGCACGACGACCTGACCCGCGCGGAAGTCCCTGCCGGCCCGCGGTGCGGCCGAGGCAGCCGGCGTCGCACCGAGCGCGGACGCGACGATGGCGAGCGAGACGACGGCGCGCGACGAGGAGGACATGGCGGAAGCTAAGAACAGCCGGCGAGCTCGGGAGTTGCCCGCTAGCTGCTGCCGACGTCCGGTCTCTTAGAAGATAGTGCGCACGGTGCACGCGGACCATCTCGATCTCACCTTCATGGTCGCCGCCTTGCGGGAGGCGCGGCTGGCGCTCGCGCACGACGACGTTCCGGTGGGCGCCGTCGTGGTCGCCGGCGGGGCGGTGGTCGCCCGTGGACACAACGAGCGCGAGCTGCGTCAGGACCCGACGGCGCACGCGGAACTGCTGGCGCTGCGGCGGGCGGCGACGGCGCTCGGCTCCTGGCGGCTGCTGGAGACGACGCTCTACGTGACGCTCGAACCGTGTGCGATGTGCGCGGGAGCCGTCGTCCTGGCCCGGGTCCCGCGCGTCGTGTACGGGACGACGGACCCCAAGGCGGGCGCCGCGGGCTCCGTGCTCGACGTCCTCGCCGAGCCGCGCCTCAACCACCGACCGGTGGTCGAGGGCGGCCTGCTGGCCGAGTCGTGCGCCGACCTGCTGCGGGACTTCTTCGCCGAGCGGCGCCAGATCCGGTAGAACCGCAGGGCATGGCCGACTGGGTGACGATCTCCTCGCTGGGCACCGCCGGCGGGACGCTGGTGCTCGCGCTGGCGACCTTCGCGTCCGTGCGGTCGGCCAACCGCTCGGTGCGCCTCACCGAGCGGTCGGTGCTGGCCGGGCTGCGCCCCGTGCTCGCGCCGTCGCGCCCGGAGTCGCCGCCGGAGCGGATCCAGTACGGCGACGGCCACTGGGTGACGATCCCGGGAGGATGCGGGGTCTTCGAGCTCGTCGAGGGCAACGTCTACATGGCCATGGGCCTGCGCAACGTCGGCCAGGGCCTCGGCGTCATCCAGGCGTGGCACGTGCAGGCGAGCACCACGATGGCCAGCGTGCGCCCAGAGGAGTCCGACTTCCACCGCCAGTCGCGCGATCTCTACATCCCTGCGGGGGACACGGGCTTCTGGCAGGCCGCGTTGCGCGACCCCCAGGACCCGTTTCATGAGAGCCTCGCCGCGGCCGCCCGCGACCAGTCCGCGGTGACCGTCCACCTGCTCTACTGCGACCATGAGGGCGGTCAGCGCACGATCAGCCGCTTCGGCGTCATCCCCGACGAGGACGGCACGCTGGTCGCGTCGGTCAGCCGTTACTTCAATCTCGATCGCGACGATCTGCGCTGATCGCGGGGTTCGGCGGGAGAGCCGTCAGGTTGAGCCCCAACGGCAGCTCGTGCGTGCGCGCGATATGAGCCGTCAGCGTCGCTAGCCTTCACGATCCCGCGCCCTGGGCGCGCACCCTCGGAGGGGTGCGAGAGTGGTTGAATCGGGCGGTCTCGAAAACCGTTGTGCGGGTAACCCCCGTACCGAGGGTTCGAATCCCTCCCCCTCCGC
>JBBQBV010000084.1:0-15486 GCA_038318085.1 Solirubrobacterales bacterium | reverse complement strand
TTCGGCGCCAACCTGATCGGTGCGCTGCTCGGCGGGACCCTGGAGTACGTCTCGCTCGTGATCGGCTACCGCGACCTGCTGGTGGTGGCCGGCGGCCTGTACCTGATCGCCTTCCTGCTCAAGCCCCGAACCGACTCGACGATGTCCGCCCCCGCGGGGTAGGGTTCGCTGCCATGCGCCGCCCTCGTTGCAGCGTCCTGGTCCGTGCCACGGCGATGGCCGCGCTGGTGACGCTCGCGGCCGCCGCGCCCGCCGGCGCCGCAGCCTGTATGAGCGGCGCGCCGCGCGGGGGTCACCGTCTCACCCGCGACCGTCGCCATCCAGGGCGCCCTGGGCGAGGCGGACACGCTGACGGGCCGGCTCGACGTCACGCTGCCGCGGGGGGTCTCGGCGGTCCTGCAGGCCTCCGACCTCGTGGGCCCGGAGCCTGTGCCGGGGGCCAGGGTGAACACCGGCGATGCCTTCGCGCCCTCCGACACCGGCCTGCCGCAGGCGCACACCATCAGCGTGGGCGGCCTCAGCGAGCCCGGCACCTACACCGGCACCCTGACGCTGACCACCAGCGACCCGCGACCCGGGGCGTGCACCGTCGACCTGCGCGCGGAGGTGGTCGCCCGGCCGCGGCTGTCCGTCCTGGGAGGCGACGAGAAGACAGCCGCGCTGCGGCTCACGCGCGCGGGCTCGCAGACCCTCGCGCTGCCGCTTCGCAACCTCGGGCCGGGCACGGCGACGATCACCGGCGCCAGGCTGCAGCTGCGCGACGCCGACCTGCGCCACGACGCGGCGGGGATCACCGCCGTCACCCGGCGCGTGACCATCCCGGCGGGCGCGGTGGGCCTGGTCGCCCTGAAGGCGACGGGCCGCCTCGCGCCCGGCCACTACACGGGTGCGCTCGTGGTCGCCGCTGCAAACGCCACGAGCCCGGCCGCCATCGCGGTGGATCTCAAGGTCAAGCAGGCCCTGAGCACGGCGATCGTCCTGATCCTGATCGGGCTCGCCCTGCGCGGGCTCGTGGCGGTGGCCGCTCGCTACGCGCCGCTGCGCGGGCCGGCCCTCGCCCTCGCCAAGCTGCATGGGAAGGGCGGGTCGGTTGACCCGGGCTACAGGGACGCCTTCGCGGCGCTGCTCAGGCGGCTGCACGACACGATCTACCTCGACCGCGACACCGAAGCCGCCCGCAAGCTGGCAACAGCCGCCGCCGGCATCCACGCGTCGGTGCTCGAGGCCCAGGTCGCGGGCGCGGGCCTGCGCCCGGGCGGGCAACCCGCCAACTGGGCGCCCCTCACGCGCGAGCTGCTCGACGCGGTCGCCGAGGGCGACGACGAGCACGTGCGCCAGGTCGTGGTGCGTATGCAGACCGCGGCCGGCGACGTCCTGCGGCAGCCGCCGGGGTCCCTCGGGCGGGAGGAACGGCCGGCGGCCGACCTCGCGATCCTCGGCGGGCTTCAGCACGCGGCGACGAGCGCCGGCGAGGTGCGGGCGCCGGCGACGTGGATGGCCCTGTTCGTGGCGCCCCGCCTCGTCGAGCTCCTCGTCGCCGGCACCCTGGTCTTCGTCGGGTTGCAGACGCTCTACATCTCAAACGACACCTTCGGCGCCGACGTCCTGCTCGACGACATCGGCCTGATCGTCTGGACGCTCGGCGCCACGGCCACAGGCAAGGTGCTCGGCGTCCTCGTCCCGGCCCCTGGACGGTGAGCCGGCGAACCGGACGGGGCGGGGTTGGGCCGGGCCGACGAGGTGCTCGTCGACGCCGTTCCTGGCGGGCGGATGGCGAGCCGCGCGGGCGTCCTGCCCCCTTGGAGGGGGGCCAGACGCACTCGAGGGGACAAGGTCAAGCTCGACGAGAACCCGGAGCGGACGCCTGGTGCGGGCGGTGCGAACGCGGCCGACCGCAGCTGACGGCGGCCAATGTCCATCAGCCACCCAGCGGCAGGGAGAGATCGGCGTTGGGCAGCTGATGGACCTCCACTGTCCAGTTCACCTCCAACGCGCCCGCGCGCCGTTGGGAGATTGATGGACACTCCTCCGTCGCGCCGGTTTAGCGCAAGCGACCCAGCCGGATACCGCCTGGTGGTGGGCGGGGCCTACGCCGTTGTGCTTCTGTACGAGGTCCGCCCGCAAGACACCGTGAAGCTCGTCCGCGTTGCTGATGCAGCGCCGTCACATTGAGTTTGTCGCGTCTGCCAGACCTCATATCTAGCGATCCGAGCGTCGAAAATGGTCGGTTGGCGTGCGTAGAAGACACGACTATTCCTGTCTTCGAAGGACCACGTGATCATCCCGGCGCCGGACAACCCCTAGGGCTCTGCCGCGCCTGGCCTTGTGGCTCCTCGGAGCGGCGGCCGCCGGCGGCGGCTCCCGATCGTCGACCTATCGTGAGCTCCACTCAGGCCGCGCGTCGCCTCCGCGGCCTCGCCACGCGCGGAAGCGCGGTCATGGGGGCGCGACGATGCGCGCGCCGGCGCCCTCACAGAGGCGAGCTCCAGTCGCGCTCGGCTCCCCAGCTGTCGGTGTCGCGGCTGCGGCGGTGCGCGTCGGCCCGCGGCAGCCCGCGCTTGCGGCGGCACAGCACGCACAGCACCTCGACGTCCTCGGAGCGCTCGGCGGTGAGATCGAGATACTCATGGCGGCGCTCCCCGTCAAACCAGACGTGCCCGCACTCGCCGCAGGGCCGGTCGTTGGGGTCCGGCCAGTCGGCGGGATGGGAGGTGTCGCCCGGGTCGCTCATCGGCTCGAGCCCGCGCGCGCCGCGCCCTGGCGGGCGGAGAGGTCGCCGCTTGAGACCTTGTACGCGATCGTGTCGATGTAGTCGCCGCGACCGTCGCGCGTGCGCTTGGACGCCTGCGCCGGGCTGATGTCGAGGTCGGCGAGCTCGCGTGCCACCAGGGGATCAAAGCAGCGCGCGTCCAGCCACAGCGTCGCCTTCTCGTCGTTGAAGCCGGCCGCGCTCCAGGCCTCCGCCGCAGCCGCGGGATCGCCGAGGCGATCGGCCAGCTCGCCATAGCGAAGGATCGTGTCAGTGCTCGTCTTGGGACGTGACCAGTGCATCGTGCCCATGCTTCCCCACGTCGCGGCCGGCGTTGTGCCTCATGGTATCGAGCGCATGAACCCCCGGCGGTCCCGCTCGGCCCGCCGCAGCCGTCGCGCATGCTTGATCAGCACGAACGCGAGCTCGCCGCTGGGCCGGAAGGGGTCGGCGACCGCGTGGAAGTTCTCCAGGGAGACCGCGGCCCACAGCTCGCCGGCGACCTCGGCCAGCAGGATGTCCCCGCGCGGCGCGCGTGAGGAGTCGAGCGCCGCCAGGCGGGCGAGGGCGGCGGCGTCGGAGGCAGCGGCGCGGCGGATGGTCAGCGGCGCGTGCCGCGCCGGGATCTGGGTGGGTTCGAGGAGGGTCATACGACCATCCTCGGGCTGAGGCCTCCGCGCCACATCGGGCGTTCGGTGCGCCTCACCCCTTAGGGCAGCGACGAGCAGATCGCGCCGCGCGGCCGCGTCCGCTAGGAGCGCTTCCCCCCGCCCCAGCTGAGCACGCTGAGCGGCCCCAGGGCCGAGCGCTCGCGCTTGGGGGCCGGCCCGTAGTCCGGCTTGCCGGCACCGGGCAGCTGGGCGACCACGTGGGTGACCTGGCTGTCGGTGATGCGGGCCACGCGGTGCGGGACGTCGAACTGCATCCACTTCGACGACTGGCCGGGCAGCGTGGAGACGATGACCTCGTCGAACGCCCGCGGATCCCAGGCCTCCGACACGGCCACGATCGGGTCGGCGTCCCCCACGCGCCCGTCGGCGTCGAGCCCCGCTGCGCGCCAGCGCTCGAGCGCGTCTGCGAGCTTCGGCTCGAGCGCCTCGCGCCCCAGCGCCCCCGGCTCGGTTGCGGGCATCAGCAGATGAAACCTCGCCGGCGAGCGCTTCACCCGCTCTCGCAGGGCGTCGAGCAGGTCGTCCGACCCGCTGGTGACGCTGGCGACGACGAGGACACGCGCGACGTAGGCCATGCCCATGTAGTACCACGCGCGCCAGCGGGAGTCGAGGCAGGGCCTGTCAAGCGGACACGAGCGCGACCCCAACGGCGAGGCCGGCGGCGGCGATCACGCCCGCGAGCACGATCGCCTGCACGCGCGGGCGCCGCCAGCCGATCGAGCCGAGGCCCGGCGGCCGCGCTTGCCACTTCGGGTGGTGCTCGGCGGCCCAGGCGGCAGGAACGGTCCCGCCCGTGACGCCCTCCAGCGCCGGGCGCGTGTCGGGAGCCAGAGCCTTGAAGAGGTGGCCGGCGACGAGCACGACCAGGAGGTACATCGAGACGTCGTGCAGCGCGATCGTGCCAGGCAGCCGCAGGGCGGTGTCGCGCTCGCCGAGCCACAGCAGCACCCCGGACACGGTGAACGTGACGGCGAGCAGCGCCTGCAGCACCGAGTGCACCTTCTGGCCGGCGTTGAAGCGCCCCTGCGGGGCCGCCCGGCGGCGCAGCCAGAGCAGGTCGTCGGCGTCGAAGCGCTCGATCTCCCGCCGCGCCCGCCCGAGCGCTGGGCGGTCGCCGAGCACCGCCACGAGCGCCAGCGCCGTCAGCCAGGCGGCGGCCGTGGCGAGGTGGATGCCCTTCATCAACGGCCGGTCGCCGACCTGCTGCGCCAATAACGGCAGGTAGAGCACGAGTCCCGTCGCGAGCATGATCGTAAACGCGGTCGCGTGCACCCAGTGCAGGGCGCGCTCCGTGCGCCCGAAGCGCAGCACGCGCGACGGCGCGCTAGCGGCCATTTGAGTCCCCCACCCATGCGTCGCGGTCGTAGCCGCGCTGCTGCCAGTAGCCGTCGGTGACGCGATCGGTGACCGTGATCTGCGCCACCCACTTCACGCCCTTGTAGCCGTACATCCGCGGCATCACCACGCGGGCGGGCGCGCCGTGCTCGCGCGCCAACGGCGCGTCGTCCATGCGGTGGGCCAGCATCGCGTCCGGGGCCATCGCCTGGTCGAGCGTCAGTGTGTCGACGTACGGGCGCTCGGCCGAGGTGAAGCGCAGCGCGCGAGCGGCGCGCAGCGGGCGCGCCGCCGCCAGGAGGTCCGCGAAGCGCACGCCGGTCCAGCGCACGTCGTCCACCGACCAGCCGGTCACGCAGTGAAAGTCCGCTGTCTGGTCGGCCTGCGGGAGGGCGAGCAGTTGCGCGTGGCTCAGGGTCAGCGGGCGCTCGACGAGGCCGTCGATGCGCAGCCGCCACGTCGCGGCGTCAAAGCGCGGGTACGGGCGATTGACGGCGTAGATCCGCCAGCCCTGGCCGAACGGCAGGATGGCCCGCAGGCCTTCGGGCACCAGTCGCGTGGACTCCGACGCCAGGTGCATCGCCGCCCCGCCCCACCACAGCGACGACAGCCCGACGCCGGCGAGCCCCAAGAAGGCGCGCCGGCCAAGCGGCCGGCCCTGCGGGTCGTCGGTGTCTGGTAGGTCGGCGTCGGCCACGAGCGGTCTCTCGACCAGTCTGATGCGCAGCGCGGGCGTTACCGGACCACTCGGGCGGTTGCCCAGGACCTCGACGGGGCAGCCCGGGCGCGTAAGCCTCCCCGAGCGAAAGCGATCCTCCCCCATGAAGGCAGTCGCCTGGCACGGCAACCGCGACGTCCGCGTCGACACGGTTCCCGATCCCACTATCGAGCACCCCACCGACGCGATCGTCCGCGTGACCTCCTCGGGCATCTGCGGGTCCGACCTGCACCTCTACGAGGTCCTGGGCCCGTACATCGACGAAGGCGACATCCTCGGCCACGAGCCGATGGGCATCGTCGAGGAGGTCGGGGCGGAGGTCACGCACATCAAGCCGGGCGACCGGGTCGTGATCCCCTTCAACGTCTCGTGCGGCTCCTGCTACATGTGCGACAAGGGCCTGATGAGCCAGTGCGAGACGACGCAGGTGCACGAGTACGACACCGGCGCCGCCTTTCTGGGCTACACCAAGCTCTACGGCCAGGTGCCGGGGGGCCAGGCCGAGCTCCTGCGCGTTCCGCAGGCGCAGTTCGGGCCGATCAAGGTTCCCGAGGGCCCGCCCGACGACCGCTTCGTCTACCTCTCAGACGTGCTGCCGACCGCCTGGCAGGCCGTCGAGTACGCCGACGTTCCCGACGGCGGCGCACTGCTGGTGCTCGGCCTCGGCCCGATCGGTGAGATGTGCACGCGCATCGCACAGCACCGCGGGGTCGGGCAGGTCATCGCCGTCGACCTCGTTGCGGAGCGGCTGGCGCGCGCCGCCGCGCACGGCGTGCAGGTGTTGAACCTCGACGACCACGACGACCTGCCGGGCGTGGTCCGCGAGATGACCGACGGGCGCGGGCCGATCGCCGTGATCGACGCCGTCGGCATGGAGGCGCACGGCGCGCCGGTCGCGAGGCTCGCGCACCGGCTGGTGGGCCTGCTGCCCGACGCCGCCGCCCGCAAGGTGTTCGAGACCGCCGGGATCGACCGCCTCAGCGCCCTGCACATGGGCATCGAGCTGGTGCAGCGCGGCGGCACGCTCTCGCTGTCGGGGGTCTACGGCGGCGCGGCGAGCCCGATGCCGCTGATCCAGATGTTCGACAAGCAGATCAACGTGCGCATGGGCCAGGCCAACGTCAAGCGCTGGATCGACGACCTGATGCCGCTGGTCAGCGGCGACGACGATCCGCTCGGCGTCGAGGACTTCGCGACGCACCACGTCGCGCTCGACGAGGCTCCGCATGCCTACGAGATCTTCCAGAAAAAGCAGGACAACGCCTTCAAGATCCTGCTCAAGCCGTAGCTGCGATCACCCCAGCGCCGCGGCGAGGACCTTGGCGACGCGCTCGCGCGAGCGGGCACTGACCGCCTCCACGAGCGCCTGCTCGAAGCGCTCGTCGTCGATCCGGCCGCGCGGGTCGATCTCCAGTCGACGCAGGAGCTGGGAGGCGTCGAGGTGCGGGGCGATCCGGCGCACGCGCTCCTGCGCGGCCGCGTGCTGGACGCGCACGAGCGGCGTGCGGCCGGGGGTCGCGGCGTCGGCCAGGATGCGCTCCGTCGTCGGATCGATCGCCTGCCGGGCGCACTTCTCCCAGGGCACGTCGGCGCCCGCGTCCAACAGCACCTGGCGCAGGGTCAGCCAGCCCTGATGGCGCTCGTCGCAGCGCCGCACGAGGAAGCGCGCGAGCTCGCCGGCGAGCCGGCGGTGCTCGCCCGGCGCCTGCTCGTCGCCGGCGCTGAGCACCACGAGCGACTCCCCGACGCGGCGGCCGTCCTGGACCGACCGCACCAGATCGGCGTTTGGCCGTCTCCGCCGCAGCCGGGGGTTGGGAAGGACGATGTCCGACACGTATCCACCCTAGGATCCACCGGCATGGGCGCGCCTATGCGCCTGGAGGACCGCCGAGCACCACGACGTCGGCGAGCAGGAACACCGCGACCGCTGTGACCACGAGCGCGAAGCCGCGCCCGAGCATCCGCTGAGGAAGGCGGCCGCCGACGAGGGTGCCCAGCAGCGCGCCGACCGCGGTGGCCCCGGCCAGCGACGCCGTGATCGGCACGTTGACGCGCGCTCCGGCGAGCAGGTGGCTGGCCAGCGCCGCCCCGCCGGTCAGCGTGATGATCACCAGCGACGTGGCGACGGCGTGGCGGAAGTCGGCGCCGAAGCCGAGCGTCAGCACGGGGACGATCACGAAGCCGCCGCCGACGCCGAAGAGCCCGGTCAGCACCCCCGCGAGAAAGCCGGCGCCCAGGATCTGCGCCAGCGGGGCGTCCGGGCAACCCTTGCCGTGCTCGCGCGTCGCGCCCGCGCGCTGCCACGTCGCGCCCGCGGCGATCAGCATGACCGGCACGAAGGCGAGGATCAGGACGCGCCCATCGAGCTCCTTGTTGACCAGCGCGCCGATCAGCGACCCGCCGGCCGCCGGAATCGAGAAGGTCACAGCCACCCGCCAGCAGACGTGGCCGCGCCGCGCCAGCTCGCCGGCCCCGACCGCGGCGGCGAGCGCGACGACGATCAGCGACGCCGCCGAGGCCGGCCCGACCGGCTGGCCGAGCACGTAGACGAGGACGGGCAGGGCGAGGATCGCCCCGCCGCCACCGACCGCCCCGACGATCAGGCCGATGACCAGGCCGAACGGGACGGCGAGGGCGACCACGCGTCAGGCCGTCACGAGCCGGTGGCCGAGCCGGCCCCACGTCCCGACCCCGCCGTCGACCACGTGGATGACGGCGCCGCCGCCGTGACGCGCGATCAGGCTCGCCGCCGTCGCGGCGCGCTGGCCCGACTCGCACATGACGGCGATCGGCCGCGCCGGATCGAGACCTTCGGGAACGGCCTCGATGTCGTGCCACGCCACGAAGCTCGAGCCCGGGATGTGCCCCTCGTCGTACTCGGCCCGCTCGCGGACGTCGAGGATCTGCACGCCGGGGTCGGCCTCGCGCCGGGCCGCCAGCTCGCCGACCGGCAGGCGCTCGATGCTCGAGACCCCGCGCCGCTCCTGCCACCAGCTCGTCATGCCGCCGTGCAGGAAGCCGCCCAGGCGCCGGACGCCGACCGCGACCGCGAGCCGCCCGGCCCGCCGGCCGTCGGCGTCGTCGCGTCCGATGAAGACGATGTCCTGCTCGAGGTCGGCCAGCCACGCGAGCTTGGAGCCGAAGCCCGCGCGCATCATCGGGTTGCAGATGGCGCCGGTGATGTGCGCGTCGTCGAACTCCTGGTCGGTGCGGACGTCGACCAGCAGGGCGCCGTCCTTGCGCTTCTGGGCCACCTGGCGCGGCGCGAGCGGCAGCAGCTCGACGCCGTCGGTGAGCAGCGGGCCCGTGTTGAGCGCCACGATGGCCTCGAAGTTCGGCGGCTGGGGCCCCAGTCCGGCCAGCGCCCGCTCGACGAAGAGGTCCTCCTCGGTGATCGCCAGCAGCGCGTTGTGGCGGCGCTCGAAGCCGATCGTCGAGGACGTCTTCAGGTCCATCGCCGGCCCCCCGCACATCGACCCGCCGAGGTGCGCCGGCCACACCTCGACCGCGTCGGCGAGGCCGAGCAGCTGGGCGTGCAGGGAGCGGAAGATGCCGCGAGCGCCCTCGGCCTTCTCGACGGCGAGGTCCGGGCGCGCGACGTCGTTGACGAAGAGGGTGTCGCCGGTGAGCAGGGCCCAGGGCTCCTCGCTGCGGCGCGTGTCGACGAGCGCGAAGGCGGTGTGCTCGGGGCGGTGGCCCGGCGTGTGCAGCGCCCGCACGCGCAGCGTGCCGATCGCGAACTCGTCCCCGTCGGCGAACGGCTCGTGGTCGTAGTCCGGCCGAGCCTGGGCGTGGATGTGGATGACCGCGCCGGTCGCGGCGGCCAGGCGCCCGTGCCCGGAGACGTGGTCGGCGTGGTTGTGTGTCTCGAAGACGTGCTCGATGGCGACGCCCATGTAGCGGGCGAGCTCGAGGTACTCGTCGACCTCGAAGCGCGGGTCCACGACCGCCGCCACCCCGGCCTCCTCGTCCCCGATCAGATACGACGCGCAGCCGAGGTCGTCGTGGGTGATCTGGCGGAAGATCATGCCGGGGATTATCCGGGAAGCACGACGATCGGGCCGGGATCCTGCTCGCCCGCACGCAGGCGTCCCTGCAGCAGCCGCTGCACCCGCCCGGTGTCCGGCGCGGCGGGCGCGGTGGTGGCGACGAAGTCGCTCAGCACCCGGGCGAAGCGCTCGGGGTCGACGTTGAAGGGGAAGTGGCCGGCGTCCGGGAAGACCTCGAGGCGGCTGCCGGGCATCAGCTCGTGCGCGCTGCGGGCGTGGGACACCGGGATGATCGCGTCGTCCTCGCCCCAGACCAGCAGCGAGGGCGTCTCGGCCGCAAGGTACAGGCGGTCGCGCGCGTCGACGCGCTGGCCGCGCGGGTCCATCACCGACCGCGCCGTGTGGATGAAGGCGCGGCGCGCCTCCCGGTCGCGCAGGGAGACGAAGCCCTCGGCGATTCCGCGCATGTCCGCCCCGCGCTGGTAGCCCACGCGGTCGAGCACGAAGCCGGCGGTGGCGCCCGCCAGCCGGACGAGCGGCGCGTTTACGAGCGGCAGCACGACCTCGGCGCCCGGCAGCGTCGCCGCGCGCAGGAGCAGGTTGACCTCCTGACCCAGGCCACCGGAGCCGACGAGCACGAGCCGGTCGATCAGGTCGGGGAATTGGTAGGCGAACTGCATCGCGACACCGCCGCCCAGCGAGTGCCCGACCACGGTGGCAGGCGACAGGTCAAGCGCCAGCAGCAGATCGCGCAGGCCGCTCGCGTAGGCGCCCAGCGAGTAGTCCCCGCGCGGCTTCGCAGACCTGCCGTGACCGAGGAGGTCCGGCGCGAGCACCGTGTGGTGCTCGGCGAGCAGCGGGAAGACGCTGCTCCACGTCTGCGAGCTCGACGTGATGCCGTGCACGAGCAGCACCACCGGCCCCTCGCCCGCCAGGTGATAGGTCACGGACTGGCCGTGCAGCTCGATGGACCGCGGTTCGCTCACGCACGCCGACGGTAGGCCGTCCGGCCGTGCGGACCCCTACGCCGCGGTCAGCACGGCGGCCTCGGCGTCGGCGTCCACCGGGTCGTCCTGGTCGTCGACCGGCTCGGGCTTGTGGCGCGGCAGCAGCACCAGCGCGACGACGAACGCGACGGCCACGAGCCTGAGCGTGATCCAGAACGTCGTCCCGTAGGCGGCGGCCATCTGGGGCGCGATGCGCTCGCGCACCGCGTCCGGGAGCCTGCCGCCGATCCCCGAGCCGCCCCCGCCATCATCGTCGCGCCGATGCCGAGGCCCATGACGAACAGGTCGGCGCCGAGCAGCCAGTAGGAGGTGTCGGCGCCGATCTGGGCTCCGTGCGCATCGGCGGCATCTACCCCTTCGGCCCGTACGACCTCTACGACGTCCGCGCGGAGTTCCGCGGGCGCCATCCCGGCGTGCAGATCCACATGGTCGAGGACACGCTGGATGAGATGCTCGCCATGCTGCGCCAGGACGAGCTCGACTGCGCCTTCGCCTCGGTGGATCCCGACGTGATCGGCTCGGAGTTCGCCGCCACCCTGCTGTGGGAGGAGGAGGTCGTGGCCGCCATGGCGCCCGAGCACCCGCTCGCCGCCCGCAGCCACGTCACGTGGGAGACGCTCGTCGACGTGGACCTGATCGCCGCCCGGGACAACTCCGCGCTCCGGCGTCGCTTCGAGTCCACGATCGGCCGACGCGGGCTCGAGCCGCGCAACGCCTTCGTGTGCACGGAGATGAGCGCGGTGCGGGCGCTCGCGGCCAAGGGCCTCGGCGTCGCCGTGCTGCCGCGCTCGATCGCCGAGCTCGATGGTCCGGCCGTGGCCCTGCGCCCGTTCCGTCCCGAGCCGATCATGTGGCCCGTCGCGCTCGTCTGGCGCGCGGACCGCCGGCAGCCGCGCGCCGCGAAGGCGTTCCTGGGGCTCGCGCTCGAGCGGGCCGGGCTCAGCGAGGAGCGCGCGGCGCCGGAGGCGGGCCTCGCCGCCTGACCACGCGCGCCGCGCGGTGGGGAAGGCGCAGCGCGCGGGCCGCCGCGGCGTGACCTAGCCTCGCTGCCGATGGCTCCCAAGCGCCATACCTCTCGCCGCTACCCGGCGCCCTCGCGGCGGGCGGGATCGGTGCTGATGGCCGGTGGCCCGCGCGGGGGCGCGCGCTCGCGCCGCGCGAGGCGCAGCCCGGCGCGCTGGCTCGCGGGACTGATGCTCCTGGTGGTCGTCGGCGCCGTGGTGGCCGTGCTCGTGGTCGTCCAGCGCCAGCGGGCGTCCAACGACCGCCAGCGGGCCGCGGCGCGCGCCTTCGTCGCCGCATGGGAGAAGCGCGACGTCAAGGCGCTGTGGGCGCTCTCGACCCACGCCACCCGGCCGGGTCTCGCCGGCTTCACGCACAGCTACCGGCAGGCGGACGCCGCGGCGGGCGTCCGGGCGGTGGTGGCGGGCAGGCCCGGGCCGCTGAAGGACGGCAGGATCGGCGTGCCGGTCGCCGTGCGCACGGATGACTTCGGCACGCTGCGCGGCACCGTGACGCTGCCCACGCGCGACGAGCACGGCAGCGGCCGCGTCGACTGGTCCCCGCGGCTGCGGCTGCCGGGCCTGCGCGCCGGCGAGGCGCCGCGGCGCCGCGCGGGCACGGCCCCGGCGCGCGGCGAGGTGCTCGCGACCGGCGGGACCGTGCTCGCCAACGACGCAACGGGCGCCGGCATCGCGGGCGACCCCGGCGGCGACGGGCAGGCGCCGACGGGCCTGGAGCGCATCTACGACGATCGCCTCGCCGGCCACCCCTCGGAGTCACTGCGCTTCGGCTCCCGGGTCATCCGCAAGGTCAAGGCGGTGCGCGGTCGCGACGTGCACTCGACGATCCGGCTCGGGCTCACGCGGGCGGCCGAGTCGGCGCTCGGCGGGCGCGTCGGCGGCGTCGCGGTCATCCGGCCGCGCGACGGCTCGGTGCTCGCGCTCGCGGGGCTGGCGGTCTCGGCCCCCCAGCCCCCGGGCTCGACCTTCAAGATCATCACGCTCTCCGGCGCGCTGCAGCACGGCGTCGCCACGCCGGGCTCGAGCTACCCCGTGCGCCAGTACGCCGTGCTCTCCGGCGTCAAGCTCCACAACGCCTCCGACGAGTCCTGCGGCGGCGCGCTCCCGACCGCCTTCGCGGAGTCCTGCAACTCCGTCTTCGCGCCGCTGGGCGCCAAGCTCGGCGCCAAGCGCCTGGTCGCGACGGCCGAGCGCTTCGGCTTCAACGAGCAGCCCAAGGTCCCGGCCGCCAAGCCGTCCTCGATCGCGCACGACCTGCGCGACGACCTCGCCGTCGGTGCCGCCGCGATCGGTCAGGAGCGCGACCTCGCCACGCCGCTCGGCATGGCGTCCGTCGGCGCGACGATCGCCGACGACGGCGTCCGCGCCCGCCCGCGCGTCGTGCGCGAGGAGACGGTCCGCCGCCGCCGCGCGGTCCGCACCTCCGTCGCCCACGAGGTCCGCGCGATGATGATCGGGGTCGTCCGCGGGGGCACGGGCGTCGCCGCCGCGCTGCCCGGCGTCACCGTCGCCGGGAAGACCGGCACGGCGGAGCTCGTCCCCACCCAGGGCGGGACGGCGGACCCGAAGAACACCGACGCGTGGTTCGTGGCCTTCGCCCCCGCCGAGTCGCCCAAGATCGCGGTCGCCGTGATGCTCGTCGGTGCCGGCGCGGGCGGGAAGGCCGCCGCGCCGATCGCGCGCCAGGTGCTCTCGGCCGGGCTGGGGTAGGGCCACGGGGGAGCCGGCGCTCGTCAGGCAGTGCAACGCTGCCGTGGCTCACTGCAGGCGCGGTAGGACTTCGCGCGCCGCAACCTCGGCCGCGCGGACCGGCTCGCCCCGGGACTCCAGGTAGAGCACGTTCTCGGTGAAGCCGGCCTCCACGTAGGTCCCGAGCTCGCGCACGGACGCCTCCGGGTCCGCGGGGTCGAAGCGCAGCTGGACGGAGTGCCGAATCTCGGACGGGTCGCGCCCGACCGCCTCGCAGTGCTCGGCCAGCACACCGGCCTTGCGCACGCACTCCTGCACCGATCCCATGACGTTCCACACGTCGGCGTGCTCGGCCACGACGCGCAGCGTGAGCTTCTCCCCCGACCCCCCGATCCAGATCGGCGGGTAGGGCTTCTGCAGCGGCTTGGGGTTCGAGACGGCGTCGGCGAGCGCGTAGTAGCGGCCGTCGAAGCTCGCGACGTCCTCGGTCCACAGCGCCCGGAAGACCTGGCAGGCCTCGCCCAGCCGCCGGATCCGCTGGCCGACAGGCGGAAACGGGATCCCGAGCATCTGGTGCTCGACCTCGGCCCACGCGGCGCCGATCCCGAACTCCAAGCGCCCGCCCGAAAGATGGTCGATCGTCGTCGCCATCTTCGCCAGCACGGCCGGATGACGGTAGGTGTTGCCGGCGACCATCAACCCGATGCGCACGCGCGTGGTCGCCTCGGCCATCGCGGCCAGCATCGACATGCCCTCGAAGATCGGGCCGTCCAGCTCTGAGAAGATCGGGTTGAAGTGGTCAAAGCCCCAGACGTGGTCGAAGCCCGCCTCGTCGGCGATCGCCCAGACGCCGCGCAGGTCCTCGATCGAGCAGTTCTGCGGGGAGAGCTTGATCCCGAGGCTCATTCACGCCACGCGGTCGCGTCGGGCAGGGGCGTCAGCACACCGTCGAGGTGGTCGCGCAGATGCTCGTAGTCCGGTGGCAGGGACAGCCGCTCGCCCAGGTGGCCGGCGTCCTCGTCAACCGTGAAGCCCGGACCGATGGTGGCGAGCTCGAAGAGCACGCCACCGGGCTCGCGGAAGTACACCGAGCGGAAGTAGAAGCGGTCGATCACCGGCGTCGGCCGGGCGCCGGCGCGCTCGACCGCGTTCCGCCACTGCTCGAGCTCGGCCGGCGGTGACGCCCATGCCACGTGATGGACCGTCCCGGCGCCGCCGCGGCCCGGCGCGCTCGAGATCTCGAAGCTGATGTGGCCGCCGCGCGACACGCCGCGCGCCTCCCAGTGCCCGGGCGACTCCTCGCGCATGTCCATCGTCTCCACCATCGGCGCGCTGCGCGCCGGGTCCTCGGAGAAGGCGCGCACGGCGTGAAAGCCCTGCAGCGCGTGCTCGGCCGGCACCTCCAGCGAGCGCGCGACGAGCGGCGCGTCGGGCACATGGTGGACGACGAGCTCGTGCTCGAGGCCCTCGAGGTCTGCGAAGCGCAGCCCGCCGTCCTGCGCGGGGGTCGCCAGGACGCCCTCGGCCGCCAGGCGCCCCTCCCAGAAGTCCAGCGCCGCGGGGGAGGCGACGCGGTGCGCGATCCGGTGCACCATGCCCACGCCGGCCTCACCGCGCGCCGCGCCCGGGTACTCGAAGAACGTCAGGTCCGCCCCGGCCGAGCCGTGCTCGTCGGCGTAGAAGAGATGGTAGACGGACGGGTCGTCCTGGTTGACGGTCTTCTTGACCATGCGCAGGCCGAGGACCCGCGCGTAGAAGTCGACGTTGGCGGGTGCGTCGCCGGTGATGGCGGTGATGTGATGCAGACCTTCGAGCGCCATGTCCTGTCCGCAACCTACCCGGTGCGGGCGGGTTCCGGTCAGGTGCGCAGGCTGATCGTTGTGTTGGGGGCGCTCGCGGCGCTGCTGCTTCCGGCCGCGGCGCAGGCGTCCACGCGCGGACCGTGCATCCCCGGCACCGAACAGCCCCGCTGCACGGTCTGAGGGCACCGCCCCGTACGGCACCGACGACGGCGACACGCTCGACGTCCACGTCGACGGCACTCCGAAGCGCTCGTTCAGCCACGTGCGCATCACCCCCGCCGGCACCGTGCTCGGCCCCGGGCAGACCGTCACGGTGCATGTCGGCCAGGGCATCGACCCCGTGACCGACCGCTACTTCAACCTGGGCGACCCGATCGCCACGGACTAGATCGACCTCAATCCAGAGCGTTTCCGCGGGTGCGGCAGGTAGGCTGCTGCCCAGATGCCCAGCCTGCAGACCTCAGCCTTCGATCGCTTCGCGATCGGGTTCGACCTGCGCGATCG
>JBBQBV010000083.1:0-15502 GCA_038318085.1 Solirubrobacterales bacterium | reverse complement strand
GCCGGAGCTGCTGCTCGCCCGCGACAGGCGCGTGAACCTCGTCTCGGTGGGGGCGCTCGTGCAGAAGCCGCTGACCGCGCTGGTCGCGATCAAGGGCAGCGCGGTCAAGACGGTCGGCGACCTGCGCGGCAAGACCGTCGGCACCGCCGGCATCCCCTATCAGTCCGCCTACCTGCAGACGATCCTGGCCAAGGCGGGCGTGCCCGCGTCGTCAGTCAAGCGGGTCAACGTCGGCTTCAACCTGCTGCCCGCGATGCTGTCGAAGAAGGTCGACGCGACCCTCGGCGCCTTCTGGAACGTCGAGGGCGTCGAGCTGGCCCAGCGCGGCAAGGCGCCGGCGATCCTGCGCGTGGAGCGCCTCGGGGTGCCCACCTACGACGAGCTGATCCTCGTCGCCAAGCGCACCTCGCTGCGCCCGCGGCAGGCCTCCAAGGTGCGGCGCTTCCTGCAGGCGGTGGGCCGCGGGACCGCGCAGGTCCGCGACGACCCGGCCGCCGCCGTCAAGGCGCTGGTGGCCGCCAACCGCGGCCTGGACCCCAAGCTCCAGACCGCCGAGATCAAGGCCACCACCCCGGTCTTCTTCCCAACCGCCGCCAAGCGGCCCTACGGCTTCCAGGACATCGGGCAGTGGCACGCCTACGGCGAGTGGATGTACAAGAACAAGCTCCTGACCAACCCCCCGCACGCCGAGGACGCGCTGACCAACGAGTTCCTGCCGGGGCAGGGGCTGGAGGCCAACACCGCAGAGCCGTGAGCGCGCGCCCGCTCGCGGTCGCCCAACGCCCCTACGCCGCCGTCAGCCAGCCGCGCGCGCCGGCGAGGCGCAGGTACTCGCCGGCCAGGCCCTTCCATTCCTCGTAGCGCTCGAAGAAGCCGCGCACCTCGGGGACGTCGGCGCGGGCGCGCGGATTGCCGGTCGTGATGCGCCCGACGAGCTTGAGGTAGCCGAGGTCGCCGGCCGGGACCTGGTCGTAGCGGCCCTGGCCCTGCAGGGCGAGCATCTCGACCGTCCACGGGCCGATGCCGGGTATCGCTCGCAGGCGGCGCCAGCCCGCCTCGTGGTCGGGGTCGGCGAGGTCGACCCGTCCCCTGGCGACCTCGGCGGCGGCGCGGCGCAGCGTCAGCGCGCGGTGCTGCGGCAGGTCGAAGGACGCCAGGCGCGCCGGCGCCTCGGCGGCGATCGAGGCTGCGGTCGGCGCGTCGCGCAGGCCCGTCTGCGGGCAGCGGCGGCCGAGCGCGGTGATCAGGCGGCGCTGGATGACGACCGCGCGATCGAATTCGATCAGCTGCTCGCAGATCGCCCACGCCAGGGCCTCCCAGGGGTCGGGCCGCCGCCGCAGGCGCAGCTCCGGCGCCGCGCGGACGGCGCGGCCGATGAAGCGGTCGCCGCGGAAGCGCTCGAAGAACTCGCGGTGGTCCTCGTCGACGCCGACGGCGAAGCGCAGCCGGCGCAGGCCCTCGGCGGCCGCGGCGGGCGTCCGGGCCCGGGCGGCGAAGACCACGCGATCTCCGCGCTGGATCGCCCCGGTGAAGACGGCCTCCTCACCGACGCCGACGAGGCGCTGGACGGCGTCGCCGCGGCGGCGCCACAGGCCGTCGGGAGAGCGGCCGCGCAGGCGGAAGGGCCAGGGCGGCTGGACTTCGACGCGGACCTCGGCGGGCCCGGCGGCCATCAATCGCGGCGCAGCAGGTGCACGTCGACGAGGAACGAGTTGCTCCCCACGACCTCGCCGAGGCCGATGCGCTTCTGCTTCTTGCGCCGCGACAGGAGCTTTGACGTCTTGTGACGGTGCACGAGCGCCACGGTGGCGGCGCCGGCCAAGAAGCCCGTGGCGGCGAGCGCGGCGACCTGGCGGCTCGGGAGCAGGACCCCCGCGGGAGTGCCCGGCGCGAGCGCGGTGCGCACGCCGTCGGACGCGAGCACCGGCAGGCCGTCGACGACCTCGGGCTCGTCGGTCTCTGGGTAGTCGGGCTCGTAGGTCACGCGGGGCTCAGCATGGCGGACGGGGTGGACGGGACGCAGTCAGCGCGCCGTGCGCTTGACGGGCGCGGTCCCGAACACGTGGTCCCACCAGGGGGCGCTGACGCCGAACATGCGCTCGCCGTCCTGGAAGTGATGGCGCATGTGCAGCTCGCGCAGCTGCTTGCCGAGGCGGGACCTCGGCACGTGGTGGTGCACGTAGTAGTGCAGCATGTCGTAGGCCAGGTAGCCGGCGAGGAACCCGGCGGCGAACGCCTCCCAGCGCCCCGCGCCGAACACGGCCGAGAACGCCAGCAGGAACAGCGCCGCCAGCGGGAGGCTGGCCGAGGGCGGCATGACCAGGCGCAGCCGGTCGTTCGGATGGTCGTGATGGACCCCGTGGATCATGAAGTGGAAGCGGCGACCGAGCGGATGGTCGGGCTCGAAGTGGAACACGACCCGGTGCAGCCAGTACTCCGTCAGCGTCCAGAACACGTAGCCGCCGGCCGCCCAGGCGAGCGTCGCCACGCCCTCCGCCTGCGCGCCCAGCACCGCGAGCACGGCGATGGCCGGGGCGAAGAGCAGCACCGGCACGGCGGGATGGACCCGGGTGAAGAAGTCCAGGAAGTCGGACTCGAACATCTTCGGCGAGGCTTTGAGGGCTTCGGAGCGGCGCACGCCCCAAGGGTATCGCGACGCTAGCCGATCTCGCGCTCGAAGATCCGGTAGCGGCAGACGATCTCGCCGCCCATGCCCTCCATCGCGCGGTTCATGGGCTTGTTCGACTCGAGGATCCAGCCCGTCTCCCCGACGTGCTGGGGGGTGCGCTCGGCCGCGTCGTAATGCATCTCGTAGAACTTGGCCGCCACGCCCGTGTGCTGGTAGGCCTTCTTGACGCCGAGCGCGAAGACGCGCACGCGGTCGATCCTGCGCTTGTAGAAGAGGAACTTCGCCCATCCGAAGGGCAGGATGCGCCCGTTCATGCGGCGGAAGACCTGGTTGTAGTCCGGCAGCGACAGGGCGGCGCCGGCGACCTGCCCGTCGCTGGTCTCGGCGATCATCGCCCAGTTCTCGTCCAGCAGCGGGCGCAGCTGCTTGGCGTAGTGGCGGACCTCGGACTCCGTCAGCGGGACGAAGCCCCAGTTGCGCTCCCAGGCCTCGTTGTAGACCTCGAGGAACTTCCCCACCTCGGCCTCGAGATCCTTCTTGCGCATGCCGCGGCAGGTGATGCCGTGCTCGCTTGAGACCTTCTCCGCCATCTCCCAGATCGCCGGGTGCACGCTGGCGCGGTCCTGCACGTCCAGCGACCACATGTAGGTGTCCATCGCCTTGGTCAGGCCGGCGCCCTCGAGCAGCCCGGGGTAGTAGCGGTGCGTCCAGTTCATGAGCACGACCGGCAGGCGCTCGAACCCCTCGACCAGCACGCCGCACTCGTCGTTGGTGGTGAAGTCGAAGGGGCCGACGAGCCGGTCGCAGCCCCTGGCGGTCACCCAGGCCTCGGCGGCGTCGATCAGCGCGCTCGCGACCTCCTGGTCGTCCTCGCTCTCAAAGAAGCCGAACTGGCCCCAGCGATTGTTCTGGAACTCGTGCAGGTTGCGGTCGACCTGGGCCGTGATGCGGCCGACGATTCGCCCGTCGCGCCAGGCGAGGAAGTACTCCGCCTCGCCGTGCTCGAAGAACGGGTTCTTGGAGCGATCCAGGAACGCCTTGCGGTCGGCGATGATCGGCGGGACCCAATACTGCTGGCCCTCATACAGGCGAAACGGGAGCTTGATGAAGGCGTCGAGATCGCGCTTGGAGCGCACGGGTTTGATCTCTACCGCCATCGCGGCCGGAGGGTACCCTGCGGCGATGCGCACCACCGTGGACGTGTTCGAGAAGACCCGCCGGCACGAGCGTCTCGAGCAGCTGCAGGCCGCCCGCGACGCCGACCTGCTCCCGTACTTCCGCCGGCTCGAATCCGCGGCCGCCCCGGTGGTCACGATGGAGGGCGCCGAGCGGATCATGCTCGGCTCGAATAACTACCTCGGCCTGACCAGCGACGAGCGCGTCATGCAGGGTGCGCGCGACGCCCTTGAGCGCTACGGCACGGGCCTCACCGGCAGCCGCCTGCTCAACGGGACGATCGACCTGCACCTCGAGCTCGAGGCCGAGATCGCCGAGTGGATGGGCACGGAGGAGGCGCTGGTCACCTCGACCGGCCACGGCGCCAACCTGACCGCGCTCGGCACGCTGCTCGGCGTCGGCGACACGGTGATCGCCGACAGCGGCGACCACGCCTCGATCCTCGACGGCTGCCTGCTCAGCCGCGCCAAGCTGCGGCCGTTTCGCCACAACCGGCTCGACAAGCTCGCCAAGCAGCTCGAGCGCGCCGCCCAGGAGGAGTCCGGCGTGCTCGTCGTCGTCGACGGCGTCTTCTCGATGGAGGGCGACATCGCGCCCCTGCACGAGATCGTGACCCTGTGTGGCGAGTACGGCGCGCGGCTGATGGTCGACGAGGCCCACGGCGCCGGCGTCCTCGGCGCGCGCGGCGCCGGCACCGCCGAGCTCTTCGGCGTCGAGGACAAGGTCGACCTGCGCATGGGGACCTTCTCGAAGTCGCTGGCCTCCTGCGGCGGCTTTCTCGCCGGCTCGCACGAGGTGATCGACTTCCTGCGCATCCAGTCGCGCGCCTTTCTGTTCACCGCCTCGGCCGTGCCCGCGGCCGTGGGCGCGGCCCTCGCCGCGCTGCGCATCGTGCGCTCCGACGAGGGCCCGGCGCTGTTCGCCCAGGTGCTCGACAACGCGCGCTACCTGCGCGACGGGCTGCACGCCCTCGGCTTTGAGGTCGTCGAGCCCCAGCCGCTGCCCGACGGCGGCGACGCCGTCACGACCATCGTCCCCGTGGTCGTGGGCGACGACTGGAAGGCCGTGCTGCTGTGGCGCGCGCTCTACGACGCGGGCGTCTACGTCAACGTCGCCCTGCACCCGGCCGTGCCGCCCGCGGGGGCGCTGCTGCGCACGAGCGTGATGGCCACCCACGATCGCGCGACGCTCGATCGCGCCCTCGCGGCCTTCGCGTCGGTCAAGCGCGCCTTCGAGGCCGAGCACGGACGGCTGCCGCGGGGGGAGCGCATTTCGAGCTCCTGACACATCGAGAGAAAACGCCCGCTTATTGCGAATGAGGGTGGCGGTACCCGTTGCAAACCCGGCCGCCCGTCGACTACGTTCCCGGTCGGGTCGAGCACTCGGGCGCAGAAGAAGCGTCCGAGCTACCTGTTTCGTGAGGGTAGCTAACGTCGACCCACCGTCAGTGGAGCTCATGAGGACCGCCGGCGAACACACCGGGGTTGAACGAGGAGGTAGCAACGATGGACGCTCGGGCGACAGCCGCGCCCCAACACATGCGCGCGCTCAATCAGGCAAATCGAGTCCGGTTGGCAAGGGCCGAGCTCAAACGCCGGATTGCCGACGGCCGGGTCACGGTCGCCGACGTCGTGACGGAGTGCCCCTGGGAATCGGAGAGCATGACGATCTGCGACCTGCTGATGAGTCAACACCGCTGGGGTCGCTCGCGCTGCCGGCGCTTCCTGGGCGCCGTGCCGATGCTGGAGACCAAGACGGTCGGGTCGATGACCAAGCGCCAGCGCGGCCAGCTCGCGGCGGCGCTCAACGGCGAGTCGGTGCCGGACCCGTTCGCCGGCCGGCGGCTGATGACCGGCTACAGCCTGGTCAGCTAGTCCTCCGCCGGCGCGGGATCGCCACGCGGCTCGACGAGCAGCCGCGTGGCGATCTCGACGACGTGCCCGTCCGGGTCGCGCAGGTACAGCGAGCGGAAGCCGCCCCGCGCGAAGATGTCCGAGCACTCCACGTCCTGGCCGCCGAGGTAGCCGTGCCAGGCGTCGAGCTCCTCGGAGGAATCGACGGCGAGCGCGAAGTGGTGCGTCGAGCCCAGCCCCGCGACGCCCTGCGGCAGATGCGGGTACTCCATGACGCTCACCAGGCAGCCGGGGAGTCCGTCGGCCGCGCCGAACCAGACGTGACGCGTGCCGGGGTCGTCGTCGCTGGGCCCGTCGCGCACCACCCCCAGCCCGAGCACGTCGCGGTAGAACGCGATGCTGCGCTCGATGTCGCCGGTGATCAGCGTGATGTGGTGCAGGCCGGTGATCTGCATGCGGCGCGCGTCGCTCACGGCGTCAGACCTTGAAGCCCACGCCGGCGCGGCGCTTGAACGCGCGCCGGAACGCGAGGAAGGCGGCGACGAAGACGGCGGCGGCGGCGAAGAAGGCGACGGTCAGGGGCGCCTTCAGGAGCGCCAGCACCGCCCCGCAGACGACCGTGGGCAGCGCGGCAAGCAGCCCGCTGTGCGACGCGAAGCCGGAGAAGTGGTCGCGCACAGCGGTGTCGAGCCCGGCCAGCGCGGCGAGCGCCAAACCGAAGACGCCCGCGATCCGCCCCTGCGAGCTGTTGTGGTTGATCAGGCCGATCACGATCAGCACGATGCCTGCCAGCACGGACAGCTCGATCAGCGGGACCGGGTGCCAGGGGGGCTTGGGACGCGCGTCCGCGCGCGCGATGACGCGGTCGATGCGGCTCTGCCGGGCGGCCGGCCTGGCCGTCCGCGCCGCCGCCGGCGCGGGGTGCAGCGGACCGGTCGCGCGCTTGCGCGATCGCTTGCCCATCAGAGCCTCAGCTGATCCGGGGCCGCGGCACGAGCCACGGCCCCCAGGCTAACGGACAGCCGGACGAAACCTTGACGTGCCACCACCCGGCCAGCATCCCGATGATGCCCAGGCGCGGGCGCACGTGCCAGTGCTTGCAGCCGGGCTCGCCGATGTCCGCGTTGCAGACGCGAACCCAGCGGTGGCGGCCGGGATCCAGCAGCATCCGCTCGATCAACAGCCGCTTGGCGGCCTGCGCGTCGGCCAGCTGCACGCGCGTCTGGCGCATGTCGGTGAGGCGCATGGCGAGGTCGTCGCGGACGGCCTCGAGCTCGCCCAGCGACAGCAGCCGCGGCCCGGCTCGGTGGGGGCGGGGGCCAGCGGACGGCAGTGGCAGATGCGGATACGCGGAGGTCGCGGCGGTGACGAGCTCGCGTTCCAGGCGCGCGATCTGGTCGCGCAGCGTCCGGCGGGCGCCACGCTCGTCGACCTGGAAGTCGACGGCCTGCAACGGGTTGTGGATCGGCCGCTCGAGTACGGACATCAGGCACCTCCTCCTTTCGCGAGACTAGCACCGGAAACTCGCCGAGGCCCCGGGGGCGAACTTTCCGCGCGTCGCAGATAGGGCATGAAATGGATGCCTCATCTGCAGATCGTTGGTCGCTCGTCGCCGGGCTGGCCGCCGAACAGCACGGGCGGGTCACGACGCGGCAGTTGCGAGAGATCGGGCTAGGCAAGGGGAGCATCGAGGACGCCGTCCGCTCCGGGCGCCTGCACCGCGAGCACGTCGGGGTCTTCGCGGTCGGCCACAGGGCTGAGTCGCAGTTCGGGCGCTGGCACTCGGCGGTCCTGGCGTGCGGGACCGAGGCGGTCCTCAGTCACCGCTGCGCGGCGTCGGCGTATCGCATCCGCGACGGCGAGGGCCCGCGGGTCGACGTCACGACCGCGAACGCCAACGGACGCGGCCGGCCCGGAATCCATGCCCACCAGGCCGTGCTCGCGCCGAACGAGCGATGGACGTTCCGTGGCATCCCCGTCACCTCCCCGGCACGCACCCTCGTCGACCTCGCCCACGAGCTCGACGACGAGGACGAGCTGACCCGCGCGGTACGCGAGGCGCAGTACCGCAAGCTCTTTCACCTGGCGTCGATGGAGCTCGCCGTGCGCTCCCGCCCGAGCCGCCTCATCAGCGTCGTCCTCGAGGACCTTTCGCCTACACGCTCACCGCTCGAGGACAACTTCCTCAAGGAGGTCGTCAAGCGCCACCGCCTACCCCCGCCGCTGTGCCAGCAGAAGGTCGAGGGATTCACCGTCGACTTCCTCTGGCCCGCGGCGCGCCTGATCGCCGAAGCCGACGGCGCCAACCACCGCCTGCCCGCAGTCCGTCAGGACGACAACGTGCGCGACAACATCCTCGGCCTCGCCGGCTACCTCGTGCTGCGCTTCACCAAGGCCGACATCCACCGTCGCCACGCCCGCTCGGCCGACCTCATCCGCACGGGCCTCCGCACCCGGACGGCCGCTTGATCGTGGTCGCGTCGCAGATTCGGCATCTCATGCATGCCGAATCTGCGGATGGCGGGCGATCCCCCGCCGGCCCGCCTGCCCCTACGCCCCCTCGACGATGTCGGCGACGATCCACAGGGCCTCGGAGACGTGGATGGCCGGAACGCCCTCGACCTGCACGGAGAACAGAAGGGTGCGCGTCGTGCGGGCGGTCGGGTGGTTCCCGGGCGCGGTGTCGCCGAACAGGACGGCGACCGGGCCGCGCGCGTCGGCGAGGACGAGCCGGCCGGCCGGGAGCCAGGGCGCGTGGTCGTCGCCGCGGCCGAGCGGCTCGTGCTCGGCGGCGCGGCGCAGCTCGAGCTCGCCGTCGAGCGTGCCGGCGTCCAGCGCCCAGACCGGCACGTTGGTCTCCATCACCGCGATCGTGAGCGCGTCGCGCAGCACGGAGCGCGAGCGGAACTCGCCGTCCCTGAGCCGGTCCACCACGGCCGCCTCGACCGGGACGCGGTCGACGTCGGGGTCCAGGCCGATATGGCGATAGAAGGCGCGGTAGGCGTGCGGGATCGGCTTGGAGCGCAGCGCCACGGCCTGCGCCCCGCGGAAGCGGCTCGACAGGTCTCGCATCCGCCACTCGAGCTCGGGCGGGCTCGGCTGCTCGCCGGCCGCGAGCGCCAGCCACCACAGCCGCAGGCCCGGCAGCTCGTCGGCCACCGCCGGCTCGACGCGTCCCTCCTGCGGCTCGTCGGCGATCACCGCAGCGCCTTGATGTCCCGCACGATCTCGGCCTCGCTGGCCGTGCCCAGCGTCGTCTTGGCCACGCCGCCGCCTTGGCGGATGAAGGTGACGGTCGGGCAGACGGCGACCGCGAAGGCGTTGGCGATCGCGCCGTCGTGGTCGTAGCCGACCGGGAGCGTCCAGCGGTGGCGCCGGATGATCCGGTTGAGGTCGCCGTGGTCGCCACGGATCGCGATGGCCGCGAACTGCACGCCGGAGAAGCGCGCCTTGAGGCGCTGGAGCAGGTCGACCTGGTCGATGCACTGCTGCGACGGCGCGACCAGGAAGGCGAGCACGAGCGGCCCGCGCCGGGTGAGCTGGCAGGAGTTGAGGATGTTCGGGCCGCGCGCGTCGCAGGCCTTCGGCACGCCGTTGCGCGCCTTGACGAGCACGTTGGCGTCGCACTCGTCGCCGCCGCAGCGGACGTTGGAGAGCGCCAGCGGCGCCGCGAAGGGCGGGATCCTCGCGCCGACCCTCACGCCGCGCGAGCCGCGGCTCTCGGTGCGCAGGGTGTTGACGGTCACGTAGGCGAGCACGCAGATGACGACCACGCCGAGGATCCAGGTCGCCTGGGGCGCTACCCCGCTCGGCGGCTTGGGCGGCGCGGGCCCGGCCTCAGGCGGCTCCCCGCGCGGACGGAACGGGCCGCTCATACCAGCGCGGGCTCGGGCGACGGCGCCGCCGGCGCCGGCCCCGGCGCGCGGCGCTCCCGCCGCCGCTCGGCCAGCGTCAGCACGGCCGGCAGCACCGCCAGCACGCCGAGCAGCGACACGGACAGGTCGATCACCGTGACGAGCCCGAAGTCCGCGAGCATCTGGACGTCTGAGAAGGCCAGCACGGCGAAGCCCGCGATCGCCGTCACGCCGGAGGCGAGCACCGCCGCGCCGGTCGTCGCGTAGGTGCGCCGCAGCGCCTCGCCGACCGCGAGGCCGCGCTCGCGCTCCTCGAAAAAGCGCGCGACGAGCAGCACCGCGAACTCCGTCGAGATGGCGATCACGAGCGCGCCGAGCGTCGCCGACATCGGGTTCAGCGGGATGCCGATGACCCACAGCACGAGCGCCGACCAGCCCGTTGCCAGCGCGATCGGCACGAGCGGCACCCACGCGCGCTCCCAGCGGCGGTAGGCGAGCAGCAGCGCAAGCGCCACGAGGATCAGCCCGGCGAGCAGCGTGCCGAGCCGGCGCAGCGGCGCCGACAGCGCGGCGTTGGCCTCCGCCGCGAGCACCGTCAGGCCCGCGAGCTCGGCGTGGACGCCGGCCGGCGGGTGCAGCTCGGAGCGCATGACGTCGAGGATCGCCTGCTGGCGGTCGAGCGAGGTCAGCTTGATCCCGAAGCTCATCACCGCCGTCCGGCGGTCGCGCGTGATGACCGCCTGGGAGAAGTAGGGCGGGACGGCGTCGAGCAGCCCGCGCACGCGCGCCTGGTCGGAGCTGGCGCCGGCGGTGCGGAACAGGTCGGTGAGCGAGACCGCCGGGCACAGCTCCGCGCGCCCGCAGCCGTTCTTGGCGGAGTACGCAAAGCGCTTGGTCAGCCGCGCCTGGTAGTCGCGCATCCAGGCGACGACGGCCGGATCGGTCAGATCTGGGGCCTCGACCAGGACGTCGACCTCGCCCGAGATGTTCGTCGTGTCCTGCAGCGCGAGGATGTCCTGCACGGCCGGCAGGTCGCGCGGGACCAGCTGGCGGATGTCCGAGACGACCTCCGTGCGGGAGTCGACCGCCCAGCCGCTGACGGCGAGCAGCGCCCCCGCGGCGAGCACGAGCACCGGCCGGCGCAGCGACAGGCCGGTCACGGCCGCGGCCGCGCGCCCGCCGGCCCGGCTCAGGGCGCGCCCCGGCCGCTGCAGCGCGCCCGCCAGCAGCGCCAGCAGGTCGCCGGCCCCGCGCACCGAGGACGCGACCACGCCTCCCGCCGGCGCGCGGCGGCGGCGGCCGAGCGCCACGAGCGCCGCGGTCCCCGCCGACAGCGCGAAGAAGAACGCGAAGACCACGCCGCCCATCAGCAACAGCCCGAAGCCCCGCACCATCGGGACCGGCGAGAGCAGCAGCACCGCGAAGCCGGCCACCGTGGCGAGGCCAGCCGTGGCGATCGTGGGCAGCGCGCGGACGACCGCGCGCTCGAGTCCCTCCTCCTGCACGCGCGCCTGGTACTGGATCGCGTAGTCGACGCCGAGGCCCAGCAGGACCGGCAGCACCGCGATCGAGGCCAGCGTCAGCCGCGCGCCGAACAGCGACATCAGCCCGAAGATCGTCCCCGCCGCCCCCAGCGCGACCCCCAGCGGCAGCATGCGCGCGCGCCCGCGGAAGACCAGCGGCAGCACGAAGGCCATCATCAGCAGGCCGCCGACGAGCAGCCCCACGAGCGAGCGCGAGATGGTGCGTGTCACGTCGCTGACGACGACGGGCGCACCGGTCACCGTGTAGCTCGCCCCGTTGAGCGTGAACTGCGGCAGCGCGACGGCCGCGCGGACGAGCTCGATCGCGTCGGCGCGCTGCTGGTCGTCGAGCCCGGCCTTGAGCCGCACCTGGACGACGGCCGAATGGTCGTTGGGGAACAGGTAGGCGAAGCGCGACTTCGGCACGTAGGCGCCCTGCGTCGCGTCGAAGACCAGCGAGTAGACGAACTCCGGGTTCGAGATCGACGGGTTCGCCGCCTTCGCGGAGAGCCCGTAGCGCGTGGCGAGTTGCAGCAGCTGGCCATAAAAGCGCGACTGGACCGATTGCGCCGCGGCCGCGGCGGCCTGCTTCTGCTCAGCGGCGGAGAGCCCGCGCTGCTTGGCCAGCGCGACGGCCGTCGCCGCCGCCTGGCGCGCCTGCGCCTGCGTGGACCGGATCTGGCTCTGCAGCTGCGTCGCGATCTCCGTCGCCGCGGAGCTCAGAAAGGTCCCGGGCCCGTAGACGACCTTGATCGGCTTGGTGCGCGCGAGCTGCGCGCACGGACCTTTCTGCCCTCCGGGCGGCGCCTTCCCGCCGAGGCACTGCTCGAGCCCGACCAACCGGCCGAGGTTGTCGGTCAGCACGAGGTTCTTGAGGTCGCCGCGCACGAGGATGACGACGGCGTCGTCACCGAAGCGCTCGTGCAGGCGGTCGGTCGCCCTGAAGGTCGCCGTCGAGCGCCCGACGAGCGTGTCGGTCGCGGCGCTGGGCTCGAGGCGCAGAGCGAGCAGGCCGCCGAGCGCGGCGACCAGCCCCGCGATCATCAGGACCCGGACCGGATGCCGGCCCGCCGCCCTGACCATCCACTCCAGCCTCCGCGTCATCTTGCCTGCGGAGGGTAGGTGTGTCCGGTGAATTCGGGCCTATTATGACGGCAAACCGAATCTCTGACGGCATCAAGGGTGGTACGATTCCGGGCATGAGCGCCGCAGCCGTTCCCAAGTTCACCCTTCGCTTTCGCAACCAGAAGAACCACGAGATCCTCAGCGTGCTGGCCGAGCGCCTCGGCGTATCGAAGAATCAGCTTGCTGAGGAGATGTTGGAGCGCGAGCTGCAAGCGGCTGCGCTGCTGCTGGAGAGCGATCTCACCGGTACGCTCGAACTGCTGCGGAGATATCACCGGGAAGAGCACTTGGACAAGGCCATCGCCGACTTCGCGTACGCGGAGGGCCACGAGGCGGATCCGGTCCAGACTCGCATGATGGAGACACCCCGCATGGCGGATGCATTCGGCATCGCGAAGGCCTTCGCCTGATCTGATCCGAGATGCCAGCGCCCTGGGAGGACCCTCCGGGCTCCGAGGCAGCGGTCAAGCAGAACGCCGCGCGTGTCCTCTTGGGCATCGCCTCGAAAGCAGCCGCTCGCCTACCACCGACGATCGCTGAGGCGCAGCAGTGGCACCGGGACCTGTACGTCGGCCTTCCTCGGCCGTTTGACTATTACGCCGGCGAGGTTCGCGACTCCGATCCCGACTTCCCGGAGCTCATCGGGTACGAGGTGCAGGTCGGCAACCTGCCCGCAGTCGCCTCGGTCCACGTTGCCTCGGCTCTGGCGCACTTCGAAGTGGCGGCGCAGGGAGCCGTCGCAACCCTCGACGCTGAGGTGCCAGTCGCGCAGGACCCGGCCGCGATGGCGCCCCGCGAGCTGCACGGTGTTCTGACCTTGTGTGCCTTCCTGCATGGTGAGTGGGTCCGCATCCACCCGTTTGCCAACGGCAACGAACGAACGGCACGCCTGTGGGCCAACTGGGCGGCGCTTCGCTACGGGCTGCCTCCGTTCGTGACGGTCAAGCCACGGCCCGGCAACCCCTATGGAGCCGCGGCGCTGGCCTCGATGAGCGGAGCCCACGGCGTGACCTTGGCTGTCTTTGATCAGATGCTCCGCGACTGTCTCAGCGGGCTGCCGTAGGGTTACGAGGTCCGGCCTCGCAGGATCTTGCCGCTATGAATCCCGCATCTCATGAGCGATGAGGAAGACGAATGGGCGGCGGAGAAGCGGCGGGCCCTGAAAAACGAGCATCGAATCGCCCACCAGATGGGACGCACTGCCGAGGAGATCCTCAGTGCCTTCCATCCGCTCAAAGAGGAGCTTCCGCGCTGGGCGGGGAAGGGTGCTCGGCGGAATCCGGACTTGTCTGTGGATCCTGTCAGTGGCTGGGCGTTCCCCGAGGTGCCCGGCGGAGGCCTCGGGGATCCCGTCGGCAACATCTACGATCATCTGGAATAGATGCTCGATACGACTTCTCCGCTTGGCGTGACCACCAGCACCGTGCGCACCTCTCTGGTCGTGCGAAGCAGCGAGCTGTCAGCCGAGGGCATCACCGAACTGCTCGGACATGAGCCGACGCGAGTCGGGCATCGTGGCGACCCAGTCTCCGTCCATCATCCCGATGGTCCCCGCCGCAACGAGGACCAATGGGCGTGGGAGATCGGCATCAGCGAGGGAGATCAATTGACGGAGCACCTCGCCCGCGTTGTCGCGATCCTCGCAGGCAAGGACACGGATGCCATACGACTCACGGTCCTCACCAGCCTCACGGGCGCCGGAGACGCGAGCGGGTTCAGCGCATCGGCGGCGGTGCTGCGTCGGCTCGCGGAGTGCTCCGCAGACCTGCTCGTCGACTTCTATCCTCCCACGCGCACGGGCGGCCCAGACGAGTCCTGGTCGCAGACGCGCCACTACCTGATCCTGCGGTTCGAGCAGTTCGCCGCCGAGCCGGCGGAGCAGGGCGTCAGCCTGCGGCTGACCGCGGTCCCGGCGGTGGCCCCTCCCCGAGCCGAGGTTCGCCTCCTGAGCGGGGTCAAGGAGGCGGCCGGGACGGACGAGCACATCGCCGATCTGTTGCGACTCGTCCCCGAAACCCAGACCTTCGGTTCCGCACTGCTTATCACGCACTCGTCAGCGGATGGCCAAGGCGGAATGGTGTTGAGCCGCGAAAGCCTCGCTTCGCTCGCCGCGCACGATGTGGACCTCCACATCGAGCTCCGCGCCGTCTGAGCCCTCACTCCATCCCGAGCGGTCCCCGCGACGCGCCACTGAGGAACTGGCGCACGAACATGTTGTCGGAGTTGAACAGCTCCTCGGCGGGCCCGGACTCCACGATCCGGCCCTTCCACAGCACGCTGATGTGCTCGGCCACGCGCTTGGCGGACATGATGTCGTGCGTGATCACGACGTAGGCGCCGCCGTTTTCCTCGTGGACCTCCTGGATGAGCTCGCACAGCAGGGCGGTGCGGACCGGGTCCAGGCCTGAGTCGGGCTCGTCGAAGAGCACGATGTCGGGGTCGAGCACGAGCGCGCGCGCGAACCCCGCCCGCTTGCGCATGCCGCCGGAGAGCTCGTTGGGCATCTTGTCGGTCGCGGACTCCAGGCCCACCTCGCGCAGGCGCCGCATGACGATGTCCTCGATCTCGTCCTCGCCCCTGTCGGTGTGCTGGCGCAGGGGGAAGCAGACGTTGTCGAAGAGGTTCATCGAGCCGAACAGCGCGCCGTCCTGAAACAGGACGCCGAACTTCTTGCGCACCTCGAAGAGGCGGTCGTCGACCATGTCCGGGATCGACTCGCCGTGCACCAGCACGTCGCCGTCGTCGGGGTACAGCAGGCCGACCATGTGCTTGATGCACACCGACTTGCCCGTGCCCGACGGGCCGAGGATCATCGAGATCTTGTTCTCCGGGATGCCCATGTTCAGGCCCCGCAGGATCTTGTTGCGCCCGAACGCCTTGTGGACGTCGATGAACTCCACCGCGTCCTCGGCGCCCGTCTCGCGGATGCGCCCCGTGTGCCAGCGGTACTCGTCGTCGAGGTTTCCGCCCGGGGGCACCAGCGACTGCGCGTACTTCTCGCGCGCGGCCGCGCCCGGGATCTTGTTCTGGTTGTAGGCGTCCTGGGAGGGGTCGTAGTTGGCGAGGTCGGGCGGGCCGCCCGCGGGCTCGGGCTCGGAGGTCACCGACGCGTCCATCTCCTCGGAGCGCAGCGGAGCCTCGGCTTGCTCCTGCTCCTCGAGCCACGTCGGCGGGCTCGGCGTCCGCGGCGGCGTGCCGGACGTCTCGTCGCCCTGCTTGTTGCGGTCGAAGATCCCCATGAGCCTTCCTCTCTCAGCCTCCGATGGGCGCGCGCGGGTTCGCGCCCCAGAACAGCTGGGTCCCGATCATCCCGAGCAGGTGGACCAACACGATGTTCAACAC
>JBBQBV010000082.1:0-15690 GCA_038318085.1 Solirubrobacterales bacterium | reverse complement strand
CCTGCCCGACACCCATCACCTTCACGGTGATCCTCCCGAGTCGATTCTCAAGGCTTCAGCAACCCAGAGAATCCCTGCTCAGGCGGACAGATCAGCGGCCCCGAACCCCGGGGCCGCTGCTGTTTCATGCACGATCCGGGCTAGGAGGACCTCGTGAGGTTGGTCATGGCGACAGTCTGCGGTGCCAGGCGAAGCAGTGCCCCTACCAGCTGGCCGCCTGGTCCGCGGTCGCGCTGGGCTCGGCAGAGGCCGATCGGGCTGCTCGCATCTGGGGGGGGGCGGGCCGCGCCTCATAGCCGAACAGCCGCTGCGCCTCGGCGACCAGGGCGTCGGGGATCGGTTGTGTATGGGGTGAGCAGGCAGGTGAGGCAGTCCCGCCTGGGCGCTCGGGGCGCCCGAACCACGCGACGGCGATTACCTGCCGGCCGAAGTGCAACCTACTTCGCGGCAACTCTAGGTAGTGACAGCGGTTGTCGTTGCTGGTGCGATGCCGAAAGTTGCCACTGAGACAGTGCCTGGATACTTTGCGATCCAGACACATCTGGTACATCCCAGGTTAGCGCAAAGCCAGCCATGCAGGGTGGGATGGAACCCGAATCTTCAGTGTCACTGTTAGCAAAGATGGCGCCTACTACGACACCGTTTCCCATCCCGTCTTAGTGTCTTAGTAGCCATCGCTTGAGTGAAAACCGTGACGGATCGACTCGAAAATGGTACGCATCTCCGTCAACTTCGCGCCGTGTCCTCCAACGCGCTCACCACGGCGGCCTCAAACGCACCGCTTGAAAACCGCGCGGCGGTCAACTGGCCCCCCTTAATCAGCTCTTGCCGTAGACGCTCATCTGCCGCGAGCCGCCCGACGGTCGCGACCAGCGCCTGCACGTCCCCCGGCGGCGCGATCAGCGCGTTGACGCCGTCGGCCAGGTACTCGGCCGACCCGCCCGTGCCCGAGGCGACGACGGGGCGGCCGACGCTCATGGCCTCGAGCGGGACCAGGCCCCACGGCTCGGCCCAGGTGACGGGGAACAGGACGGCGTCGGCCGCCGCATAGACCTCGGCGACGCGCTCGGGGTCGCTGCAGGCGAACCGGACGCGGCCGGCCACGCCCAGCGACGCGGCGAGCGCCTCCAGCTCGTCCCCGTGGCCCCCCTCGACGGGCCCGTCGACCGTCAGCGTCGCCTCGGGCAGCTCCGCGAGGGCGCGGATCGCCACGGCGATCCCCTTGCGCGCCTCCACGCGCCCGACGCACGCCAGCCGCCAGGCCCAGGGCGCCGCCGGGCGCGCCGCGAACAGCGCGGGGTCGACCCCGGGATGCGCAAGCTCCGTGGACGGCAACGCATGCCCCTCCCGCAGCGCGCGCGCTCGGACCGCCTCGGAGATGAACAGCCAGTGCACGCCCGCGCCGAGGTCGAGCCGCGTCGGGGCGCCCGTGATCCGCGCCGCGACGCGCGCCGCCAGCCGGTGCCGCCGCCAGCCACGCGTCCACTGGTCAGCGTCGGGCCCGTACACCATCCAGCCGTCCCCGACGACGCCCACGGCCGGGACCTCGGCGCGGCGGACCTGCTCGATCAGCGACAGCGACATGCCGCCCATCCCCCACCAGCTCACGACGTCCGGCCGGAAGGCGTCCAGGACCCCGCGCAGCACCGCCGCGTTGCGGGTCTCCAACCGGGCGCGCTCGCGCAGCCCCAGCGCCGGGAACGCCCCGTCGTGCCAGTACCACTCGAGCTCGGGCGGCGTGAGGACGCGAACCTCGTGCCCCGCGGCCCCCAGGGCCGCGACGCTCGCCGCGAAGATGCGCTCGTAGCCGCCGGCCGTGGCGGGTGGGTAGCGGTTGCCGACGGCCAGGACGCGCATTGCACGCCGTATCCTGCCGCGCCATGACGAGCGGCGCCCCTCCCGAGATCTTCAAGGCCTACGACGTCCGGGGGATCTACGGCGAGCAGATCGACGGCGACGTCGCCGAGTCCGTCGGGCGCGCGTTCGCCCGCGTCATCGGCACCCTCTCCGGCAAGGCCGTGGGCGAGCTGCGCCTCGGGCTCGGGCGCGACATGCGCCTGACCGCCCCCGAGCTCGCCGCGCGCTACCGGAACGGCATGGTCTCCGAGGGCGCCCACGTCCTCGACGCCGGGATGGTCGGGACCGAGATGCTGTACTTCCTCGTCGGCTCGCGCGACCTCGACGGCGGACTGATGTGCACCGCCTCGCACAACCCGAAGCAGTACACCGGGGCCAAGATGGTCGAGAAGGGCGCCCTCGCCCTGTCCGGCGACCGCGGCCTGCAGGACATCCGCAAGCTGATCGAGGAGGGCCTCGGCGACCCCGCCGGCGGGGGCTCGAGCGAGGACGTCGACATCGCCGGGGAGTTCCGCGCGGCCGCCATGGCCCTGATCGACACGAGCGCCGTCAAGCCGCTCAAGGTGGTCGTCGACGGCGGCAACGGCATGGCCGGCCAGATGATCGCGCCGATCTTCGAGCGGCTGCCGCTGGACCTGCACAGCTTCTACTGGACGCCCGACGGCGAGCTGCCCGACCACGAGCCCAACCCGCTGCTGCTCGAGAACCGCGAGTTCATCATGGCCAAGGTGGTCGAGACCGGCGCCGACCTCGGGATCGCCTGGGACGGCGACGCCGACCGCTGCTTTTTCATCGACGACGACGGCTGCTTCGTCGACGGCGACTTCCTCACCGCCCTGCTGGCCGAGTCGATCCTCGAAAAAATGCCGGGCGCGGACATCCTCTACGACGTGCGCGCCTCCCGCGCGGTCCCCGACACCGTCGCCCGCGCCGGCGGGACCGCGCACATCAACCGCGTCGGCCACGCCTTTTTCAAGTCGCGCATGCGCGACGAGGGCGGCGTCTTCGGCGGCGAGGTCTCCGGCCACTACTACTTCGCGGACTTCTACAACGCGGACTCCGGCACGATCCCGGCGCTGCTCATCCTCGAGCTGCTCTCGCAGAAGGGCCAGCCGTTGTCGAAGCTGCTCGACGGGTTCCGCTCGAAGTACTTCATCTCGGGGGAGATCAACTCCGAGGTGCATGACACGGACGCCAGGCTGGCCGAGCTCGAGGAGCGCTACGACGATGGTGAGATCACGAAGCTCGACGGCGTCTCGGTCGACTACGAGGACTGGCACTTCAACGTCCGCTCGTCGAACACCGAGCCGCTGCTGCGGCTGAACCTCGAGTCGCTGGTCTCCCAGGCCGACATGGAGGCCAAGCGCGACGAGGTGCTCGGCATCATCCGCGCATGAGCGAGGACATCCACCAGCTGGCGATCCCCACGCCGTTCGCCGTCGGCCGCGTCAACTGCTGGCTGATCGACGACGACCCGCTCACCCTGGTCGACACGGGGCCCAACTCCGGCAAGGCGCTGGACGCGCTCGAGCAGGCGCTGGCCGACCACGGGCGCCGGATCGAGGATCTCGAGCGCATCGTCATCACCCACCAGCACCCCGACCACGCCGGCCTCGTCGAGATCCTCGCGCGCCGCTCGGGCGCAGAGGTCTGCGCGCTCGACCTGCTCGTGCCCGTCCTGGAGGACCACAAGGCGGCGGCGGACGCCGACGACGCCCTCGCCGCCGGCCTGCTCCTGCGCCACGGCGTGGCCCCCGAGGTCGTCGTCACCCTCCGGGCCATGAACCGCGCCTTCCGCGGCTGGTCGGCCTCGGCGCCCGTCGACCGCGTGCTCGCCGACGGCGGCGAGCTTGAGTTCGCCGGCCGCACCCTGCGCGTGCACCACCGTCCCGGCCACTCGCCGTCGGACACCGTGTTCCATGACGCCGAGCGCGGCGTGCTGATCGGCGGCGACCACCTGATCGGCCACATCTCCTCCAACCCGCTGCTCTCCAGGCCGCTCGGCGGCAAGTCCGGCGATCCCGGCGCCGCGCGCCCGCACGCGCTGGTCAACTACATGCGCTCGTTGCGCGAGACCCAGGCGATGCCCGGCGTGGAGGTCGTCCTCCCGGGCCACGGCGACCCGGTGACCGACCCTTCCGCCCTGATCGACGAGCGCTTCGCCATGCACGAGAAGCGTGCCGGCAGGATCGGGGAGATGCTCCAGGACGGACCCGCCACGGTCCATGAGATCGCTCGCCGGATGTGGGGCGACGCCGCCATCACGCAGGCGTTCTTGACCCTCAGCGAGGTGCTCGGCCACGTCGACATCCTCGTCGACCGCGACGAGGTCGTCGAGGACGCGTCAGACGAGCTGACCCGCTTCGCGCACGTCTGAGCTGAGGGCGCGACCTGGCGCCTGCGAGGATCTGGCTGCGATGGATCCCGACGAGCGAACCCGGCGCGCCGGCGCCTACGAGAACGCCCGTCCCGACGTCCAGGCGGCGGTGCCGGACGGCGCCCGACGGGTCCTCGACGTGGGCTGCGCCTCCGGCGCGCTCGGCGCCGCGCTCCAGACCCGCCGGGGGGTCACGGTCGTCGGCGTCGAGGTCGACCCGGGCTACGCCGCGGACGCGGAGGCGCGCCTGGACCGGGTCGTCGTGGCCGACGTCTCAGAGCTCGCGGCGCGGCCCGGGCTCGAGGACGAGCTGGGTCGCTTCGACTGCGTGATCTGCGCCGACGTGCTCGAGCACGTGGTGGACCCCGAGGCGGCGCTGCAGGCCTTCGCCGGCCTGCTGGAGCCGGGCGGCCGCGTCGTGGTCTCGCTGCCCAACGTGCGCTACTGGGAGACCTTCTGGCAGCTCGGCCGCCACGGGCGCTGGCCGCGCCGCTCCGCCGGCCTGTTCGATCGCACCCACCTGCGCTGGTTCACGCTCGCCGACGCCCACGCGCTGCTGGCGGCGGCGGGCCTGGAGGCCGAGTCGCTGGACCGCCGGCTGCTGCGCCCGGACGGGATGCCGTGGCCGCCGCTGGTGGCCCGTATGGCCCGCCGCACGCCCGGCCTGCGCACGCTGCTGACCCTCCAGAACGTGCTCGTGGCCCGGCCCCGCTAGCGGGCTGGGATCGTGCCATCCTGCCGAGATGGGTTCGGAGCGACGGTTCGACGAGCTCGCCGAGAACTACGACCGCAGAGAGGAGATCCGCGGCGATCCCCTCGAGCCGTGGTTGCGCCGCACTCTGCCGCCGGGCGGGAGGGCCGCCGTCGACCTCGCGTGCGGGGCGGGGCGCCACACGATCGTGCTCGCCCAAAGCTATGAGCGCGTCCTGGGCGTCGACCTCAGCCGCCAGATGATCGAGCTGGCCCGGCGACGCCGACCAGCAGCCAACGTCGACTATCGCACGGCCGATCTCCTGGACGTCAGCGGTCAGTTCGATCTGGTGTTCTCCTCCGCCGCACTGCACGACGTCCCCGATCTCGATCGCGCGCTTACGCATATCCGCTCGCTTGTCGCCACCGGTGGAAGGGCGATCGTCGCCGATGTCGTCGCGCCCTTGTCACCCATCCCACGGTGGTGGTTCCGCGGAGCCGCGATCATCTACCTGCTGTTGGATCTCGTGCGCCGCCGCCCGCACGCCTTCGAGCTGTACCGGCTGGAGAGCGACCCCGCCTGGACCGCGCATCTCGCTACCGATCGCTACCTCTCGCGCTCGGAGTTCGAGCGCCGCTACACCGATCACTTCCCAGATGCCGTCTTCCACGGTGCGCAGCACCTCCAGATCTGCACTTGGGAGAATCGATGACCAGCCCGGTTCCCGAGCCCCGCCACCCGCAGCCCCTCGCAGTCATTGATGCAGCCGGCCAAAACTGAGGAGAACCGTCGAGCTGTCCTCGGCGGGCGTGGCGCCGATCAGATCGACGAAGGTCGCCTTGCCGCGCATGCGCGGCATTCGCAGCTCGATTCCTGCATCCGTGCGTCGCATCTCGACCTCGCCCCACTTCGCGGAGCGTGCGCCGGCGACGAGCACCCGAGTCCCGGTCTGGCGCTCGAGCACCGCCGCGAGCGCTTCGATCTCAGAATCGCCGTCTGGAAGTCGACGATCGAAGGAGACGGTGTCGGTGATCATGCCGAGCAGCCGCTCGCGCATCAACACAAGCGGCTGATGCTCGAGCACCAGGGCCGTCGTCCGCATGAAACTCCGGCTTCGCCACACGTGACGTGCTCCTTTTCAGCCATCAGCTCCCGCGGCGCAAGCGCTCGCGCACGAGGCGCGGGCCCTCGTGGCGCAGCGCGCGCAGCAGCTCGCGCGGCGGGAAGTTGTGGACGCCGAGGCGGACCTTGCCGCGGCGCTCGTCGTAGTGGCGCTGCGCCGTGGTGAGGGACGCGAAGTCCGCGAACGCCAGGTCCAGCGCCCGCCCGTGCACGCCGACGCCGAGCACCTGGGTCGGGATGTCGGGGTGCCCGACGCCCGCCACCCACGCGCTGTCGAAGCCCGCCAGCAGGGCCCGGAAGCCCTCGGGGGTGAAGCGGAAGTAGTCGCTCGGATAGCCGTGGATCCCGAACAGCATCACCGAGCTGAGCACGCAGACTCCGCCCTCGTGGCGCGTCACGCGGGCCAGCTCGCGGCAGGCCTGCGGCGGGTCCTCGCAGTGCTCGAGCGTGTCCAGGCACAGCGCCGTGCCGACCGATCCGTCTTGGAAGGTCAGGCGGCGCAGGTCCTCGACGCGGTCGACGCCTGGGCCCTCCCGGAAGTCGGTCCCGACGAACTCGCGGCCTCCGAACAGCGGCCGCAGGTCGCCGTCCTGATCGGCCTCGACCTGCAGCGCGCCGAACTCGACGACCGGACCGGGCAGTTCCAGGGCGGACGCGAGCTCTGCCACGAAGGAGCGGATCAGGGGCTGCGCCATCGGCGCGCCACGATAGACATGACTCTGTGGACGAGAACGTCATCGCCGCCGTCGTCTCCTACAACACGCGCGACCTGCTGGCGCGCTGCCTGGACGCGCTCGCGGGGGTCGACACCTGGGTGGTCGACAACGCCTCGGGCGACGGCAGCGCCGCGATGGTCCGCGAGCGTCACCCGGCGGTGCACCTCGAGGCCCGCGAGGACAACCTCGGCTTCGGGGCCGCGGTCGATCTCGTCGCCGAGCGCGCCGGCGCGTGGGAGTGGCTGGTGGTCGCCAACGCGGACAGCGCCCCGGAGCCCGGCGCGCTCGCGGCGCTGCTCGCCGCCGCACAGCCCGGCGACGGGATCCTCGCCCCGCGCCTGATCCGGCCCGACGGCGGCACCCAGCACTCTGTCCACCCGTTCTGGTCGACCGGCTTCGCGGTCGCCTTCAACCTCGGCCTGCAGCGCCGGCGCCCGCGCTGGGGCGAGGAGCAGTGCCTCGAGGGCTACTGGGACCCGGAGCGACCGCGCCGCGTCCCATGGGCGATCGGCGCGTTCCTGCTCGTGCGCCGCGCCGCCTGGGACGCAGCGGGCGGATTCGACCCGGCGCAGTGGCTCTACGCCGAGGACCTCGATCTCGGCTGGCGGATGCGGCGCGTGGGGTGGGCGACCCGCTACGTGCCCGCGGCGCGCGTCCGCCACGCCGACTCGGCCGCCATCGGCCCCGTGTGGGGCGACGCCCGCACGGAGCGCTGGATGGCCGCCACCTACGACTGGATGTTCCGCCGGCGCGGCCCCGCGCGCACCCGCGCCGTGGCGGCGATCAACGTGCTCGGCGCGCGGGCGCGCGGCCAACGGGAGTGGGCGCGCCTGCACCGGATCGGACTGGGCTCACGCGCGGCGCTGCGTGCAAGGATGCCGCGCCCGCCGTCGGCTCAACCCTCCTGAAGCCCGAAGCGCGCCTGGAAGCGCTTCAGCGGCGCCGGCGCCCACCAGTTCCAGTCGCCGAGCAGGCGCATCAGCGAGGGCACGAGCAGCGCGCGCACGATCGTCGCATCGAGCAGCACACCGACGGCCTGCCCGATCGCGATCTGCTTCATGAAGAACACCGAGCTGACGCCGAAGGCCAGAAACACCACCGCGATCATGACCGCCGCCGCCGTGATGACCCGCCCGGTGCGCCCGATCCCGACCGCGACCGCCTCCTGGTTGTTCGCCCCGAGGTCGTGCTGCTCCTTGATGCGCGCCATGACGAGCACCGCGTAGTCCGTCGCGAGGCCGAACATGACCGCGAAAAGAAAGACCATGCTCGTCACCTCGACCGCGGACGGGCCGACGTAGTCCAGCGGCCCCGTCAGCCAGCGGTCCTGGAAGGCGAGCACCACGACGCCGAGCGTGGCGGCAAGTGTCAGGGTGTTCATCACGAGCGTCTTGAGTGGGAGGATCACCGAGCCCGTGAGCAGGAACAGCAGCAGCAGGGTCGTCGCGGCGACGATGCCGGCCACGAGCGGCAGGTGACCGACGAGGCTGGCCTTCTGGTCGATGAACCGCGCCGTGTTGCCGGCCACGAGCAGCGCCGACCCGGGGGCGCCGCGCGCGCGGATCACGTTCACCGCGTCCTGCGAGCGCTGGGAGAGCGCAAGACCCGCGGGCGCGAAGTTCGCGTACGCCGTCGTCGGCGAGGCGCGCCGGAAGGGGCCGCCCCCGGCGAGCCCGGGGGTCGCCCCGATCTGCGCGGCGAGGCGGCCCAGCGCCGCGCCGCCGACGTCCCCGCGCACGACGACCGTGACCGCCTCGGTGATCGACCGCGGGTAGTGCGCGTCGACGTACTTGTTGATCTCGTAGGACGGCTTGCCGGCGGGCACGGCCTCGGCGCTCGGGCCCGTCAGGACCGTGGTGAGTAGCGGAAGCGCCGCGGCGAGCAGCACTGTCGAGCTCGCGAGCGCCACCGCGACGGGCCGCCGCATGACGCCGGCCGCCAGCCGGTACCAGCCGCCGGATGCGTCGGATACCGCAGGCCCGCGCCGGATCGCGAGGGCGTTGATGCGCTCGCCGAGCAGGGCGAGCAGCGAGGGCACGACGAGCACCGCGATCAGCGCGGAGAGCAGCGCCACGGCGGCGCCGGCCGCGCCGACGGAGTACAGAAACCGCTGCGGGAAGGCGATCAGCGCCGCCATCGCGACCGCCACGGTCAGGCCGCTGAACATGACCGTCCGGCCGGCCGTGGCCACCGTGCGCCGGTGGGCCTCGCGGGTGGGGCCGGCGCGCTCGAGCTCCTCCCGGTAGCGCGAGACGAGCAGCAGGGCATAGTCGACGGCGAGGCCGAGGCTGAGCGCCGTCGCGACGTTCAGGGCGAACAGCGAGGTGTCCACGAACGCCGACATCACCCGCAGCATCAGGAAGGTCCCGAGGATCGAGAACACGCCGATGATCAGCGGGACGCCCGCCGCGACCGCGCCGCGGAAGACGAGCAGCAGCAGGACGGTCAGGATCGGGAAGGCGATCAGCTCGGCGTTGGTCAGGTCGGCGCGCGTCTGGTCGTTGACCTCGTTGAAGCTCGGGGCGAACCCGCCCATGCCGACGTCCAGCGTCTTCGACGCCATCCGTCGCTGCACGTCCTCGGCCGCCAGGCCGCCCTGGTCCTCGATGTCCTGCGTCGAGAGCTGCCCGCTCAGCACGACCGAACGACCGTCCTTGGCCGGGAGCGGGCCGACCACCCGGCCGACGAAACGCGCGTGCGCGAGCTCGCCGCTCAGCCGGCCGACCTCGCGGCGCACCGAGGGATCGCGCGTGTCGAGCCGGCCGCCGTCGCGCGCGCGGATCAGGAGCACGATCCCGGGCGTCGCGTCGTAGCCGAGCTGCGCGCGCAGGAGCGCCGTCGCTCGCTCGCTCTCCGAGCCGCTGTCGGTGAAGCCCGCCGCCTTGAGGTGCTTCTCGACGTCGTGGCCGACCACCCCCGCGACGATGACGAAGGCGGCGACCAGCCCGAGGACGAGCTTCGGCCGGTTCCACGTCAGGTTGGCGATGCCCTCGAGCATCCGAGCGACGCCGGGCTAGATCTCCGCCAGGTGGTCGACGTTCGCGCGGTCGTCCGCCTCGTCGGACGCCGGCGTGGAGAGCCAGGCGTCGAGAATCTCGTCGAGCAGCGCCTCGGAGACCGTGCGCAGCGACAGCGCGAGGACGTTGGCATCGTTGAAGCGGCGCGCCCCCTCGGCCGTGACCGGGTCCCCGCACAGGGCCGCCCGGACGCCGGCGACCTTGTTGGCGGCGATCGAGGCGCCGGTCCCCGTCCAGCAGCACACGATCGCCTGGTCGGCGCGTCCATCGGCGACGTCGCGCGCCGCGGCCTCGCTGGCCCACGCCCAGTCGTCGCGCTCGGCGGCGGTGAGCGCGCCGTGCAGCGCCGCGACCGCGTGCCCCCGGGCCCGCACCGCGTCGGCAACCACGGCTGCGACGCCCGTCAGCTCGTCGGCGGCGACCGCGATGCGCATGGAACCGGATCGTGTCACACCGCCGTGCGGCTAGCCTTCTCCCGCCGCGATGCCCTACGAGCTCCCCCACCTCGACGTCCTCGAATCCGAGGCCCTGCACCTCATGCGCGAGGTCGCGGCCGAGTTCGAGCGCCCCTGCCTGCTCTTCAGCGGCGGCAAGGACTCGATCGTGATGCTGCGCCTGGCTGAGAAGGCCTTCCGCCCCGGGCGCTTCCCGTTCCCGCTCATGCACATCGACACGGGCCACAACTTCCCGGAGGTGATCGAGTTCCGCGATCGCCGCGTCGCCGAGCTCGGCGAGCGCCTGATCGTCGCGAGCGTGCAGGAGACGGTCGACGCCGGCCGCGCGGTCGACGAGACCGGCCCGCGCGCCTCGCGCAACCGGCTGCAGACCACCACCCTGCTCGAGGCGATCGAGGAGCACCGGTTCGACGCCCTGTTCGGGGGCGCCCGGCGCGACGAGGAGCGCGCGCGGGCCAAGGAACGCATCTTGTCGTTCCGCGACGACTTCGGCCAGTGGGATCCGCGCGCCCAGCGCCCGGAGCTGTGGAACCTCTACAACGGCCGCATCCGCCGCGGCGAGAACGTGCGGGCCTTCCCGTTGTCGAACTGGACCGAGCTCGACGTCTGGCAGTACATCGCTCAGGAGCGGCTCGAGCTGCCGCCGATCTACTTCGCCCACGAGCGCGAGGTCTTCGCCCGCGACGGCATGCTCTACGCCGTCTCCGAGCACACCGAGCTGCTCGACGGCGAGGAGCCCTTCAGCGAGTCGGTCCGCTACCGCACCGTCGGCGACCTCACCATCACCGGGGCCGTGCGCTCCACGGCGACCACGCTCGAGGACGTCGTCTCCGAGATCGCCGCCACGCGCGTCACCGAGCGCGGCGAGACGCGCGCGGACGACCGCGTCAGCGAAGCGGCCATGGAGGACCGCAAGAAGCAGGGGTACTTCTAGGTGGCCCACCACTGATGTCGACCACCTCCCTCGTCCGCATCGCCACGGCCGGCTCGGTCGACGACGGCAAGTCCACCCTGATCGGGCGGCTGCTGTACGACTCCAAGGAGATCCTCGCCGACCAGCTGGCGCACATCGCCGACGTCAGCGCCCGGCGCGGCCTGGACACGATCGACCTCGCGCTGCTCACCGACGGGCTGCGCGCCGAGCGCGAGCAGGGCATCACGATCGACGTCGCCTACCGCTACTTCGCCACGGCGCGCCGCAAGTTCATCCTCGCCGACTCGCCCGGCCACGTGCAGTACACGCGCAACATGGTCACGGGCGCCTCCACCGCCGATGTCGCGATCGTGCTCGTCGACGCCCGCGAGGGCCCGACGGAGCAGTCGCGCCGCCACACCTTCATCGCGTCGCTGCTCGGCCTGCGCCACGTCGTCTTCGCCGTCAACAAGATGGACCTCGTCGACTGGGACGAGGCCGCCTTCGAGCGCATCGTCGACAACCTGACGGACTTCAGCGCGCGGCTGAACCTTCCCGACGTCACCTTCATCCCCGTGTCGGCGCTGCACGGCGACAACGTCGTCGACCGGGGGACGAACTCGCCGTGGTACGGCGGCCCGCCGCTGCTGTGGCATCTCGAGCACCTGCACGTGGCCTCCGACCGCAACATGATCGACGTGCGCTTTCCCGTGCAGTGGGTCATCCGCCCGCAGACCGACGAGTACCACGACTACCGCGGCTACGCCGGACAGGTCGCCGGCGGCGTGCTCAAGCCGGGCGACGAGGTGCTCGTCCTGCCCTCCGGCGCGCAGTCCTCGATCGCGCGCATCGAGACCTACGACGGCGACGTCGCCGAGGCGTTCGCGCCGATGTCGGTCGTGCTGCACCTCACCGACGACGTCGACGTCTCGCGCGGCGACCTGATCTGCCGTCCGCACAACCATCCCGAGCCGGTCCGCGAGATCGACGCGATGGTCTGCTGGATGGCCGAGGCGCCGCTGCGCCCCGGCGCGAAGCTCGCGATGAAGCAGACGACCCGCAACGCGCGCGTGGTCGTCGACGAGCTGCGCTACCGCCTCGACGTCAACACGCTGCACCGCGACCTCGAGGCCGACGCGCTCGCGCTCAACGACATCGGCCGCGTGAAGCTGCGCACGAGCGCACCGATGATCGTCGACGCCTACCGGCGCAACCGCGCGACGGGAAGCTTCATCCTGATCGACGAGGCCACCAACGACACCGTCGCCGGGGGCATGATCCTCGATCGCGAGACGCCGCAGGCGTGACCGGCCGCCACCGCAGCGAGGGCGTGGTCTGGGAGCAGGAGGCGCTGTCGCGCGACCGTCGACAGCAGCTGCTCGGACACCGCGGCGCGACGATCTGGCTCACGGGCCTGCCCGCCTCGGGCAAGTCGACCGTGGCCGCCCGCCTCGTCGTCGCGCTCGCCGAGAGCGGCGTCAACGCCTACCGGCTCGACGGGGACAACCTGCGCCACGGCCTCTGCGGCGACCTCGGCTTCGACCACGCCGGCCGCGACGAGAACGTCCGCCGCGCCGCCGAGACGGCGTACCTGATGGCCGACGCGGGCATCGTGACCGTCGTCTCGCTGGTCTCGCCCTACGCGGCCGGGCGCGACGCGGCGCGCTGCCTGCACGACGCGAGCGGGCTCCCGTTCTTCGAGGTCTGGGTCTCCACCCCGCTGAAGGAGTGCGAGCGCCGCGACCCCAAGGGCCTCTACGCCCGCGCCCGCCGCGGCGAGGTCGCGCACATGACCGGGGTCGACGACCCCTACGAGCCGCCCGCGGCGCCCGACATCGAGGTCGACATGGACACCCCGGCCGACGAGGGCGTCCAGCGCGTGATCGCCGCGCTTCGCGAGCGCGGCGTGCTGGGCTAGGTCCGCCGCCGCCCGCGCGGCACCCGGCGCCGCGGCGGCACCTCGGCGTCGCCCGGAGGGCCGTTGGCGACGATGAAGTCGCGCAGGTCGGACTCCAGGGCGACGGCCTCGTGGAAGATCCGCTCGCGGTGGGCGAAGCCGCCCTCCCACCACAGGCTGGACACCCGCTGGTCCTCGGTCAGGGTGTCGCGGAAGCCGAGCGCGAAGCGGTTCTTGGGCGCGTGGACCACGTGGTGCTTGAACAGGAACTCGATCGCCCCGGCCGCCTGGTCGGGCTCGACGATCCAGTGGTGGTGGCTCCAGCCGGTCCACGGCCCCTGAAAGCCCCAGCACTGCTCTTCCAGGCGCGAGGGGACCTCGATGTAGCCGGCCTGCGCCACCCGCTGGAGCTCGGAGCAGACCCAGACGGGGTCGCGCACGTCCTCGAGCGTGTGCGAGCAGATCGCGAAGTCAAACCGGCCGTCGGCGAACGGCCACGGCTCGCGGTCGCAGATGTCGCGCCGCACCCAGGTGGCGGCGCTGAAGCGCTCTGTCGCCCGATCGCCCTCGTAGCCCCACTCGCCGCGGGTCTCATAGCTGCCGAGGTCGAGCATCCAGTCCGCCCGCGGAAAGGGCACGGCCCAGCCGCCCACGTCCAGCACGAGCGCGTCCTCGGGCAGCGTCTGAAGGACGCGGTCGCGCGCGGACTCACGCATACACTGCCGCGCCGATGTCGGATCTGCTGGAGCGGGCCAAGGCGCAGTCTTGGTACCACACGCTGGAGCTTCCCGGGTTGACGACCAGCGGGCTGTTTGACATGCGCCCCTACGTGAGCACGTACGGGCTGCCCGAGTCGCTGGCCGGCAAGCGGGTGCTCGAGGTCGGCACGTGGGACGGGTTCTGGGCCTTCGAGCTCGAGCGCCGGGGCGCGGCGGAGGTCGTCGCGCTCGACCTCGACGACGAGAACGCCCTCGACTGGCCGCCCCGCCGGCGCTCGCCCGCCGCCGGCGTCGTCCGCGGCCAGGGCTTCCGGCTGGCCAGCGAGCTGCTCGGCTCCAGCGTGCAGCGCGTCGGGCTGTCGATCTACGACGCGACCCCCGAGAACCTCGGCACCTTCGACCTCGTGCTCTGCGGCTCGGTCCTGATCCACCTGCGCGACCAGCTGCTCGCGCTCGAGCGGATCGCCGGCCTGACCGCCCCGGGCGGCCGCTTCGTCTCCGCCGAGGAGTATGAGCGCGCCGGCGACCTGGTGCCCTTCCCGATGGCGCGCTTCCGCGCCAACCGGGAGGGTTCTGTGGTCTTCTGGATCCCGTCGCGCCGCGGCTGGCGGCAGATGCTCTGGTACGCCGGATTCGACAGGGTGACCGAGCACACGCGCTTCACCATGCAGACCACGGTCGGATGGAAGATCCGCCACGTGGTCCACCACGCGCTCAGATGACCAGCGTGCGCTCGCGCACCGACCCGCGCGCCAGCGCCGCCGCGCCGACCGCGTCGGCGGCCACCATCGCAGCCGCCAGCCGCCAGGCCGGGTGCTGCGGCCAGTGGCGCGTGAAGCGCCGGACCAGCAGCGCGTAGGGCGCCGCCGCCAAGAGCGGCGCCGGGTGGCGCGCCAGGGCCGCCACGGCGAGGCCGGCGACGGCCGCGTCGAAGGCCGCCGACTGGCGCGTGAGAAAGACCCCGCGGCGCAGGAACGTCCGCCGCAGCTCGGGCACCTCGCGCACGATCGCCGGGAAGTGGCGCAGCCGCCGGCGCTCGTCCACGAACGCCGAGACGGGGCGCGCGATGACCGCGTGGTGCACGAGCGCGCGCTCGCTGAAGGTCGTGCGGGCTCCGGCGCGGCGGGCGTGCCAGCCGAACAGCACGTCCTCGGCGAGCGGCCGGCCCGGCGCCGGGATGCCCGCCCCGAACCCGCCCAGGCGCTCGAACCACGAACGCCGCACGAACAGGTTCGCCGTCTCGAACAGCCCGTGGGCGCCGGGAACGGAGACCGTGTGCTCGAACGGCTGCCGGTCGCCCGCGGGATCGGGGTCCACGCGCCCCTGCACGAGGTCGGCGTCCGCGAGCGCCTCGAGGCCCGCCTGAAGCCAGCCCGGCACGGGCACGCAGTCGCTGTCGGTGAAGGCGAGCACGTCCGCCGTCGTGGCGGCGGCGCCGTCGTTGCGCGCGGGTCCCGGCCCGGACCCGCGCGTGCGCCGCACGACGCGGTCGACGACGGGGTGCGCCTGCGCCAGCTCCGCCGTCGCGTCCTGTGACCCGTTGTCGACGACGACGACCTCCGCGGGCACGGTCTGCGCCGCGAGAGCGTCGAGGGTGGCCGCCAGGGTGGCCGCGGCGTCGCGGGCGGGGACGATCACGGCGACGGCGGGCGCGGGCACCGGCTGAAGGTACAGTCGCGCGCCGATGCGACGGCGGCCTGTCCAGGTGTGGTGCGACGAGTACCCGGTGCTCTCGCAGACCTTCGTCGCCAACGAGGCGTCCACGCTCGCGGCGCTCGGCCATCCGGTCGAGGTCGTGGCCGGCCGGCGCCCGTCCACGGCCCCGCTGCGCCTCGACGGCCCCCCGGTACGCTACCTCTCAGACGAGACCGACCGCCGGCGCCGCCTGGCGCTGCTGCGCGTCGCCGCGCGGCACCCGCTGACCGC
>JBBQBV010000081.1:0-15765 GCA_038318085.1 Solirubrobacterales bacterium | reverse complement strand
AACTTCGTATGCGGCGTGATCGACCCGGGCTTGCACAGCACCTGGCCGCGCTGGATGTCCTCGCGCTAGGTACCGCGCAGCAGGCAGCCGACGTTGTCGCCGGCCTGGCCCTGGTCGAGGATCTTGCGGAACATCTCGACGCCGGTGACCACCGTGGTCGTGGTGTCCTTGACGCCGACGATCTCCACCGTGTCGCCAGTGTTGACGATGCCCTGCTCGATACGGCCCGTGGCCACCGTGCCGCGACCCGTGATCGAGTAGAAGTCCTCGACCGGCATGAGGAACGGCTTGTCGAGGTCGCGCACGGGCTCCTGGATGTAGGAGTCCAGCTGCTCGCCGAGCTCGACGATCTTCGCGGTGAACTCGGGGTCGCCCTCGAGCGCCTTGAGGGCCGAGCCCGTGATGAAGGGGATGTCGTCGCCCGGGAAGTCATAGGCGCTGAGCAGCTCGCGGACCTCGACCTCGACGAGCTCGAGGAGCTCCTCGTCGTCGACCAGGTCGACCTTGTTGAGGAACACGACGATGTAGGGGACGCCGACCTGCCGGGCGAGCAGGATGTGCTCGCGCGTCTGGGGCATCGGGCCGTCGGCGGCGGATACGACCAGGATCGCACCGTCCATCTGGGCGGCACCGGTGATCATGTTCTTGACGTAGTCGGCGTGACCGGGGCAGTCGACGTGCGCGTAGTGACGGTTGTTCGTCTCGTACTCGACGTGCGAGGTCGCGATCGTGATGCCGCGCTCCTTCTCCTCCGGCGCGTTGTCGATGTCCGCGAAGGAGGATGCCTGGCCGCCGTACTTCTCGGCAAGCACCGTGGTGATGGCGGCCGTCAGCGTCGTCTTGCCATGATCGATGTGACCGATGGTCCCGACGTTGACGTGCGGCTTGCCGCGCTCGAACTTCTCCTTCGCCACTGTTTCGTTCAGCTCCTCTGTCTCAAATTCTTTGAAAGCTCGGTGGTGCCGGGCGAACCCAGCATAGGTACCAGGTCCGGCTAGGCGGCGTCCGCCCGGCCCGTGCGCTCCTCGATGACCGCGGTGGCGACGCTGGCGGGTACCTCGTCGTACTTCTCGAACTGCATGGTGTACGTCGCCCGGCCCTGGGTCATCGACCGCATCTCGGTCGCGTAGCCGAACATCTCCGACAGCGGCACGAGGCCCGTGACCGAGAGCGCGTTGCCGCGCCGGTCCTGGCCCTCGATGCGCCCGCGCCGGCGGGAGAGGTCGCCGATGACGTCGCCCAGGAAGTCCTCCGGGGTCACGACCTCGACCTTGAAGATCGGCTCCAGCAGGATCGGCTTGGCCCGCTTGACGCCCTCCTGCAGCGCGAGCGAACCGGCGATCTTGAAGGCGATCTCCGACGAGTCCGTGTCGTGGTACTTGCCGTCGGTGAGCGTCACGCGGACGTCGACGAGCGGGTAGCCGGCGAGGACGCCGCTCTCCAGCGCCTCCTCGACGCCCTTCTGCACCGCGGGGATGTACTCCGTCGGGATCGAGCCGCCCCTGACCTTGTTGACGAAGTCAAAGCCCTCGCCCGGCGCGGGCTCGACGTTGATGTAGACGATGCCGTACTGGCCCGAGCCGCCCGTCTGGCGGACGAAGCGCCCCTCGATCTTCTCGGCGGTGCCCTTGACGGTCTCGCGGTAGGAGACCTGCGGGCGCCCGATGTTGGCCTCGACCTTGAACTCGCGCATCATCCGGTCGACCAGCACCTCGAGGTGCAGCTCGCCCATGCCGGAGATCTCGGTCTGGCCGGTCTCCTCGTTGGTGGCGACGCGGAAGGTGGGGTCCTCCTCGGCCAGGCGGCCGAGCGCGACCGACATCTTCTCCTGGTCGGACTTCGTCTTGGGCTCGATGGCCACGGAGATCACCGGGTCCGGGAAGTCCATCGTCTCCAGGCGGATCGGCTTGTCCGGCGCGGCGAGCGTGTCGCCCGTGAAGACCTGCTTGATGCCGACGGCCGCGGCGATGTCCCCGGAGTAGACCTCCTGGACGTCCTCGCGGTTGTTCGCGTGCATCATCAGGATGCGCCCGATGCGCTCGGTGCGCCCCGAGTTGACGTTTATGACCTTCGCGCCCGCCTCGAGCTTGCCCGAGTACACGCGGAAGAACGTGAGCTTGCCCACGTGCGGATCGGCCATCACCTTGAAGGCCAGGGCGCTGAAGGGCTCGGAGTCGTCGGCGTGGCGCTCGGACGCGACGCCCTCACCGCCCTTCACCGGCTCGACGCCCGTGATCGCGGGAACGTCGAGCGGGCTGGGCAGGTACGCCAGGACCGCGTCCAGCAGCGCCTGCACGCCCTTGTTCTTAAAGGACGAGCCGCACAGCACCGGCGTGATCTTGAGATCCAGCGTCGCGGCGCGGATCGCCTTGACCAGCAGGGCGCTGGGCACCTCGGCCTCCTCGAGGATCAGCTCGAGCAGCTCGTCGTCGTAGTGGGAGACCTCCTCGAGCAGGTGCTCGCGGGCGGCGGTCGCCGCGTCCACGAGGTCCGCAGGGATCTCCCCGACGACGATCTCCTTGCCGAGGTCGTCGAGGTAGGTGATGGCCTTCATGGCGACGAGGTCGACGATGCCGGCGAACTCGGACTCGGCGCCGATCGGCAGCTGGACCGGAACGGGGTGTGCGCCGAGGCGGTCGATCATGGTCTGCACGCCGCGGTCGAAGTCCGCGCCGATGCGGTCCATCTTGTTGATGTAGGCGATCCGGGGCACGCCGTAGGTGTCGGCCTGGCGCCAGACGGTCTCAGACTGCGGCTCGACGCCCGCCACGGAGTCAAACAGCGCGACGGCGCCGTCGAGCACGCGCAGCGAGCGCTCGACCTCGACGGTGAAGTCGACGTGGCCCGGCGTGTCGATGATGTTAATCCGGTGGCCCTTCCACTCCGCCGTCGTGGCGGCGGACGTGATGGTGATGCCGCGCTCCTGCTCCTGCGCCATCCAGTCCATCGTCGCGGCGCCCTCGTGGACCTCGCCCATCTTGTGGGAGCGCCCGGTGTAGTAGAGGATGCGCTCGGTCGTCGTGGTCTTGCCCGCGTCGATGTGGGCCATGATCCCGATGTTCCGGGTGTGTTGGAGTGTGAAGGCGCGTGGCATGGCTCAAAAAGCGGTTCGAAGGCGAAGGAAAGGGCCCCTGGGGGCCCTTGCACGTCAAGACTGGAGTACTCCCTCAGGCGGTGGCTATGTCCGTCGGGTCTCCATGGACGTGTGGATCCTCACCTGCGGGGCGCGATCAGGCACTGCGCTTCCCCGAGGCGACGAAGGAGAATAGCAGCGCTACGGGGCGCTGAAGGGCGTCGCGGGCTCGGGGACCGTCCCGCCGCTCCCGGTGGGCGTGATGGTGACCTCGAGGTCGCGTCGGCCGTGCTTGAGCGGCGCCAGCACCATCGCCAGGGTCGGGCCTGAAAGCGGGCTGGCCTTCTGGCGCCGCGCGCCGTAGATCTGCGTCGTACCGGCGACCGGCCGACGGAACCCCACGCGGTACACGCCGCGATCGCCGACCATGCGCAACCAGCGCACGGCCGAGAGATCGACCGGGTTGCGGCTGGTCAGCGCGACCGCGCGCCCGCTGCGCAGCTGGGCCTCGATGCGGACGTGGCGCCCCCACGTCGGGAACAGCACCTTGGGCTGCACCCGGCCCTTGCCCTTCGGGCGTCGCACGGTCCACGAGGCGTCGATCGAGCGGTTGTGGAAGGTGTAGCCGCTGGAGATCTGGACGCCGTTCGCCGAGCGGCGCCCGAGGACCGAGAGCGCCTTGAAGGCGCCGGCGTCGGGCCTCGTGGACAGCCGCCGCTGGCGCGTGACGCGGCCGCGCGGGGAGTGGGTGAGGATCAGCGGCGGGCGCTTGGGATCTGCGGTCAGCCCGGTCTGGGTGGCCAGCAGGCGATGCCCGCGCGAGCTCGTCACGGTCATGCCGAAGGCCGCGGGCGGCTGTCCGCCGGTCCCGCCGATGGGGTCGCCGTCGCCGTCGTACAGACGCGCGAGGTCGATCCCGCCGTAGGGGAGCTTGCCGCGGCTGACCGCGACGATCGCCGTCGAGTAGTGCCGCGTGGAGACGGCGAGGCGGCCGATGTCGGCGTCGTAGGCGTAAAACGGCGGCGGCTCGGCGGCCGGCAGGTCCCCCATCCCGGCCGAGACCGCGCGCGCGGCGTTGGCGGCCATGCGCGACCAGAACATCTTGCTCGCCGGCGCGCCCTGCCGGCCGATTCCAAACAGCTGCGCGCTCGGGCGCCACGGGCGGCCCGGCTTCTGATATCCGAGGTGCTCGTAGAGCTGCAGGCCGCGGTCGAAGAGGTACTTCGCATACAGCGTCTCGCGCGTGCGGGTCTGAAAGGTGGGCGAGGTCGCGATGGCGAGCAGGCCCTGCTGCGCATACGCCCACGCCTTGCCCTTCATCCAGCGCTCGTAGCTCCAACCCGTGTCCCAGTTCATGAACCCCGCGTGGGTCCAGTAGCCGTACAGGTCGCGCTGCACCCACGCGCGCAGCAGGCGGATGTCCTCGCCCGGCAGCGGCGCCATCCCCGCCTGCAGCCCGAGGTCGTACCAGTACAGGAAGTGCACCGTCATGTTGGCGTACTCGGCGCTGTCGAGGTTGCGCGGCAGCGACCCGGGCGCGTTGCTTTGATAGGTGAAGCGGTAGCTCGGCCCGACGTTGGTCGATCCGCCCTGGATCTGGGGGTGCTTGAAGCCCTGGGTGAACGCCTCGACGTGCTTGCGGTAGTCGTCGCGCAGGAGCGTCGGGTCGCGGTTGACGAGATAGTCGTAGGCGTAGAGCTCGGCGTGCCAGTTGATCTGGTTGAGGCGCACGAGCGGGTAGCGGAAGAACTGCGTGAACGCGACGCGGTGGATCTCGTCCTGGATGCGGGCGGCCGTCGCGGGGTCGAGCTTGAGCACGTCGCGGGCGCGGTAGGCGATCTGCAGGCCCTCGGCGACCTTCGGGTCGATCGACTTGTCCATGTCGACGTAGGGGCCGTCGATGTTCGACGTCCACCCCGGCGAGTGGAACATCTTGTCCGGGGCGGGCGGCGCGGGATCGGTGTAGAAGGGCGGCGACGCCGTCAGGCGGTCGGCGAGCTGGCGCGCTCGTGCGTCGTTGCGCGCCGGCCCGACGTGGCCGGACGCCGCCGCTGTGGCGAACACGGTGAGCATCGCCGCGTTGGCGATCGTGTCGATCGAGCGCGCGCCCGTCACGTAGTAGCCCTTGGACTCCTTCCAGGAGCTCTCGAGGCCCTCGGTGATCTTGTCGGCGAACGCGAAGTAATCGGCGTCGTGCAGCGGCGGCCTGGGCGTCTGGATCTGCTGGCCCGAGGCCGTGCCCGCCGTCAGCAGCACCCACATGATCGCGGCGAGCGCCGCCGCAGTCCTGGCCATCTTGTACCTAACCCTCGAGAGCGATGGGAGTTGTCAACCCGTACGCGCCAGGATGCGTGCCGACGTCCCGCGCACGGAGAGCACCTCGATGCGGTTGCGACCGCGCCGCAGGGTCTTAGCCGGGACGACGAAGGAGTAGCGCCGGTCGCCGTGCTCGACGTAGGCCTTGCCGGAGGCACGGATGCGCCGGTTGATCGCGACCACCAGATCCGAGCCGGGTGCGACGCCGGTGGTGGTGCCGGTGATGTAGCTGGGGATGACGCCCGAGGTCGGGCGCACCTTGCGGTACAGCGCCGGGTTGGCGATCGTCGCGGACTGGGCGCCGGCGGGCTGCCGGTCGAGCACCGAGAGCGGCTTGCCGACGAGGTCGCGCCGCGGCCCGACGGCCCAGAGGGCGGCGAGGCCTGCCGGGAACGCCTTGTCCTGCTGGGCCAGGATGGCGTCGCGGCGGTGCACGAAGTCCTGAGGCTTGACACCGACCAGCTTGGCGGTCCGGCCGTTGCGCTGCTTGAGCAGCGCGTCGGTGTGCGGCTCGTCGACGGGCTTGCCGTCGAACTTCCACTTCGTGTTGACGCCGAGCTGCTTGGCGACGGTCGGGACGACGTCCATGGTGGTGACGAACTTCGGGTCCACCGCACCCTTGTCCTGCCCAGGGAGCTTGACGAAGAACGGGATGCCCGCGACCTTGGGGAAGTTCTCCTTGGTCGCCGGGCGGCGCGACTCCGTCGCGCCGATCGCCCCACCGTGGTCGGAGACCAGGATGACGAGCGCCTTGTCCCACAGGCCGGTGCGCTTCATCTGGTCGATCTCGTCGCCGAGCAGGCGATCTGCGAAGCGCATCATGAGCATGTGGCGCTGGTAGGCCTGCTGGAGCAGGAAGTGGTTCGAGCCCCAGGTCTGGTCGTTGAGGCCGGGCATCGTCGGACCGTCGACGACGTACTGGCTGCCGTCGTCGAGGAAGCGCCACGGGACGTGCGGGATCACGTAGTGCACCATCCACAGCCCCGGCTTGGCGCCCCCGGGCTTCATCGTCGCGACGACGGCGCGGCCGGCGCGGACGCGCTTGGCCGGCAGGTCGTTGCCCGCCACGCGGATCGGGCTCTTGCCGCGGGAGGCGCCGGCGTCGGTGGGGGCCGTCTTGCCCGCGACCGAGGCGAGGTCGTCGTTGCCGGCGTCGGCGTTGAAGTCCTCCCAGTCGCGATCGATCGGCGGCAGCTTGTCCGCCATCCCCTTCGGCAGCAGCACGCGGCGCTCGACGATGCTGAGATCGCTGGCCAGCGAGGACAGGCGCGCGGACTGGGTGGCGCGCGCGCGCACGCCGCAGAGCTCCTGCGAGCAGACGTGGGTGATCGGCTCCTGGTCGTGCTGGGCATAGGTCTTGCCGAGCAGCGTGAAAAGGTTGTTCGGGTAGGTGTGCGAGGTCGGCAGCTCCGCGTGGGGGCGCAGGCCGGTGAGGACCGCGGGCACCGCGACGTAGGTGCCGTCGGAGACGCTGGTCGCGTTCTGATACCACGTCGAGCTCTTGGCGAGGCGGGCGAAGTTCGGGTAGCGCTGCGCGTCGAGGCGCTTGTCCTTGGTCATCAGCGACAGCGTGGGCAGCTCGTCGTAGATCAGCACCACGACGGGCGTGGGCTTGCTCGCGGCCGCCCCGGAGCCCGCGGCGCTGCTGGCCTCGGCCGACGGGAAGACGACCTCGTTGACCGGCGAGAAGAACAGCAGCAGCGCGATCACGACGACTGGGGCGACGCCGAGCACGCTCAGCACCGTGCGCAGGCCGGCGAAGCGGGCGTAGGCGGCGGCGACGACCGCTCCCAGCGCGAGCGCCAGCGTGCCCACGACGAGCGCCCGCGGGCTCAGGCCCTTGATGACCTGCAGGATGAGCACGGCGGCCAGCAGGGTCACGAAGCCGAGCTGAACGAGCTTACCGAGCCGCGCGTCGACAAGGCGGGCGACGCCGACGAGCGCCGTAGCGATCAGCGGCGGCACGATGGCGAAGACCAGCGCGAAGATGAGCACGTCTCCGGGCGTGTTGTCGCGAGCGACGAAGAAGGCGGCGTTCTGGCCGAGCAGGCCGAACAGGGGTTGGACGAAGGCGAGCGCCCAGAGCGCGCCGAGGTGGAGGCCGGCCAGCCACAGCGGCGGCCAGGGCGCGTCCTTCGCGGCGGCCTCACTGCGCTCGCCGGCCTGCACCATGGTCGCCTCGCCGCTGCTCATGCGCGCGCGGTCGCCTCGAAGAGCACGCGCGAGCCGAGCGCGAGCCGGTTGCGGATCTCGAAGTGCTCGGCGAGCGTGGCCTCGAAGACGCCGAGCTCGTAGTCCGGATGAGACTCGTCGTCGCGCTTGGCGCTCAACAGGCGCTTGACCATCGGATCCTCGCGGGTCGGGAACTCGACGACGTGGGTCCCGCCGAGCGACGCGAGCCACGCGATCAGCTCGCGCACCGGCACGTTGCGCGAGATCGACAGATGGTGCACGAGCGCGAGGCTGAGGGTGAAGTCCGGCCGGCCGCGCTCGGTCAGGGTGGCGCGCTCGGCCAGGCCCCAGCCGCGGGCGGGCGAGGGGTCGCACAGGTCGACGACCAGCGGCAGGATGTTCTTCTGCGCCTCCCCCGGGTCGCGCAGCGCGCGGTAGAGGTGCTCGACCGTCTCGTGGTCTGAGTCCATGGCGACGACGTGGTCGGCGTGCCCCGCGACGATGCGGGCGAAGGCCCCGTCGTTGGCCCCGAGGTCCCAGGCCAGCTTCGGGCCCGTGCGCTCGGCGGCCGCCCGGACGAAGTCCTTCTTGCGCTGCAGCTCGGACTGCTCGTAGCCGCGGTGGTTGTCGTCGTAGTTCGTCCAGGCCGTCTTGGGGGTCTTCCAGCGCAGCTTGGTGACCAGCTTGCGCATCCGGCGCACGTTGGCGCGCACGATCTCCGGCTTGAAGCCGGCCTTGGCGAGGTCGCGCTTGACCTCCTTGGCCGATGTCGCGGACTGCTTGCGCTCCAGCCGGCCGAGCAGCGCGACGTTGATGAGCACGCCCTTGCGCAAGCGGTCGCGCAGGCTCAACAGCGCCGCGGCCTCGACGGGCGAGATGCCCTCCAGCGAGCCGCGCAGCCACGGCTGAAACGACACGCCGCGGTAGGCGGTGAGCATCAGCGGATACAGAAACAGGGTGCAGAACTGCCGGTAGGCGATCCACGGCTCGGACGGGCGCATGACCTCGAAGGAGCCAAGGTCCACGAAGGTCGGCCGGGCACCGACGAACTGGACGTTGTAGGGCGTCGCGTCCTTGAGCATCAGCGACTCGCCGATCGCCGCGTCGAGGAGATCGAGCTGGATCAGCGCGGCGTCGCGCAGCATGCCGAACGTCCACTCGTACGGGTAGCTGACGAACGGGACGCGCTCGTGCTCGAGCACGGCCGCGGCGCGGTCGGGCAGGATGTCCGCGGGCGGCTCGAGGTCTGAGCGCTGCGTGCGCACGAGGCTGCCGTCCTGCTGGGCCTGTGCGAACAGCTGCGACGCGGCCAGCGCCTCGAAGTCCTGCAGCCCGCGCGCGCTAAGCGCGCGGTAGACCCCGTCAGGCGTGAGAAAGACCCGACTGTCGCGGTCGCGAAACGACCCGGCGTCGACCCGCGAGCCGAGCTCCTGCATCGGGCTCAGCGCTTGCCGGTCTCGACCGGTTCGTGCGCCGCCTCGGCGCGAACCGCGATCGGATCCTCGCCGGCCGGCGACGCGACGGGATCGGCCTTCGGGTCGTCCTTGCGGAGGTGCAGGAACTTGAGGATCTTCCGCCACCACAGCTTGAGTGCGACGGCCGCGGCGGCGAAGCCGCCCAGCAGCAGCTGCACGAACATGCTCATGCTGCCGGGATCGAGATAGGCGAAGATGGTGCGCGTCATCGGGACGGTCTCCTTTGGACGGGCACCAGGGGTGGCGCCTTCGAACACAACTGGGCAACAAGGGTAGCGGGCAGCGCGGCGCCCGGCAGCCGGATGCCATGATGACGGCGTGCGCCGACATGCCCTGCTGGCCATCACCCTCGCCGCCTGCGTGCTGCTCGGCGTGGCGGAGCTCTCAGACCTCAACGCGATCCAGATCATCACGGTCACCAGGCCCGGAACCTCGGTCGGCGCCCACCACGGCTACGCCCTGGCGATCATCGCCGTCGCCGCCGCGCTGATGGCGATCGCCGTGCACCTGACCGGCCGGCTGCCGGCCGCGCTGGCGATCGTCGTGCTCGGCGCCGCCGCGCTTGTGATCGTGCTGGCCGTCGACGCCCCCGACGTGCACGAGGCCGGGCTCTACAGGCTCACCTACGAGCGCGCCAGGGCGGTGGCGGAGATCGGCTTCAAGCTGGAGGCCGCCGGCGCCGTGCTGCTGCTATTCGCCGGAATCTCGACGCTCGTGCTCACCCCGCGGCGGGCGCGGCCGCCGCGAGCCGGCTCACCCGCTCCTGCGCACCCGTCTTGAGCCGCTGCGGGATCGTCCGCGACAGCTGGGTGCGGTGGTCGGCGATCCAGTGGTAGCCGCGGTCGGTCGCGCGCGGCGACGCACCCAGCAGCGCCGCCGCGGGGCCACCCGCGGGAAGCAGCCGCAGCAGCAGGGGCAGGGCCGCGCCGCCCGAGCGCACCGCGCGGTCGGGTCCGACCAGGTGAAACGACGCCAGGCGCTCCGGCTCGCTGAGGTCGGGGAGCAGCCTCACGCCCTCAGGTCCCTGAATCGGCACGGGCCGCAGCCGTGAGTGGCGGTCCCAGCGCAGCAGGATGTCCACGGTCAGCATGCAAAAGCCGCAGTCGGCGTCGTACAGGAGCGCGTGGTCGGCCACGCGCCGGGCTACCAGCGGTAGTGCGCGAAGGCCTTGTTGGCCTGCGCCATGCGGAAGATGTCGTCCTTGCGCTTGTAGGCGCCGCCCTGCTGGGACTGGGCGTCCATAAGCTCGTTGGCGAGGCGCTGCGCCATCGACTTCTCGCGGCGCTGGCGGGCGAAGAGCACCAGCCAGCGGACGGCGAGGGTGCGGGCACGGGGCGTGGGCACCTCGACCGGGACCTGGTAGGTCGCACCGCCGACGCGGCGCGAGCGGACCTCGAGCTGCGGTGTGAGCGCCTTGATCGACTGCTCGAGGTACTCCACCGCGTCCTTGCCCGTGCGCTCGGCGATGATCGCCAGCGCGTCGTAGACGATCCGCTCGGCGGTCGACTTCTTGCCGTCGAGCATCACCTTGTTGATGACCTGCTGGACGAGCTTTGAGCGATGGACGGGATCCGGGTCGACCGGGCGCTTGGAGGCGGCTGCGCGGCGGGGCACGCCTACTTGGCCTTCACGCCGTACTGCGAGCGGGCCTTCTTGCGGTCCGACACGCCGGCGGCGTCGAGCGTCCCGCGGACGACCTTGTAGCGCACGCCGGGCAGATCCTTGACGCGACCGCCGCGGACGAGCACGACGGAGTGCTCCTGCAGGTTGTGGCCCTCGCCCGGGATGTAGGCGGTGACCTCCATCTGGTTGGTCAGGCGCACGCGGCAGACCTTGCGCAGGGCCGAATTCGGCTTCTTGGGCGTCGTGGTGTACACCCGCGTGCAGACGCCGCGTTTCTGCGGGGCGGCGACCTTCTTCTTGCGCCCCTTGCCGGACTTCAGGCCGGGCGTCGCGAGCTTCTTGGTCTTCGGGGTGCGGCCCTTGCGGACGAGCTGGGAGGTCGTGGGCATACGAGGCGGTGATGGTAGCAGCGGCTCAGTGGCGCGATCTGCCCCGGCGAATCCGGGGCCGACGGATCGTTCGTTGTCCGGAAAGCCTGCCGCGGGCCTGCCACGGGCGCGGAGCGGCGACCGATCACGCACGGCGTCCTACGTCGCAGCGCCCACGAGTGCCAGCGCCTGTTGTGGCGGCGTGTACTCGAGGCCCTGATCGATCGCGACGGGCGCGTAGGTCACGCCCCCGGCGGCGACATTGAGGCCGGCCATGAACCCCGGATCGCTCGCCAGCGCCGCGGCGACGCCGCGATCGGCGAGCTTGACGACGTAGGGCATCGTCGCGTTCGTCAGCGCCCAGGTCGACGTGATCGGCACGGCGCCCGGCATGTTGGCCACGCAGTAGTGCGTGATGCCGTCCATCTCGTAGGTCGGGTCGGAGTGGGTCGTCGCATGGGAGGTCTCGAAGCAGCCGCCCTGGTCGATCGACACGTCCACGAGGACGGCGTTCTTCTTCATCAGGCCGAGCTGCTCGCGCGTGATGACGTGCGGGGCCTTGGCGCCGTGGACCAGCACGGCGCCGATGACGAGATCCATGTCCGGCAGGCGCGCCTCGACCTCCAGCGTGGAGGCGAAGCACGTCGAGCAGCGGCCGTTGAGGATGTACTCGAGGTCGCGCAACCGGTTGATGTTGCGGTCATAGACGTAGGTCTCGGCGCCCATGCCGATCGCGACCTCCGCCGCGTTCTGGCCGACGACGCCGCCGCCGATGACCATCACCTTGCCGGCCGCGACGCCCGGGACGCCGCCGAGCAGCAGCCCGCGCCCGCCGAGTGGCTTCTCGAGCATGAAGGCGCCGGCCTGCGTGGCGATCTTGCCCGCGATCTCGCTCATCGGCGCCAGCAGCGGCAGGCGGCCGCTTGCGTCCTCGACGGTCTCGTAGGCGATCGCGGTCGCCCCGGAGGCGATCAGCCCCTGGGTGAGCTCGGGGTCGGGCGCAAGGTGCAGGTAGGTGAACAGCGTCTGGCCACGGCGCAGCATCGCGACCTCGGCGGCCTGGGGCTCCTTGACCTTGACGACCATGTCGGCCACGGCGAAGACCGCCGGCGCGTCCGGGACGATCCGCGCGCCCTGGGCGGTGTAGTCGGCGTCGGTGATCGCCGACCCCTCGCCCGCCCCGCTCTGCACGAGCACCTCGTGGCCATGGTCGGCGAGCTCGCGGACGCCCGAGGGCGTAAGCGCGACGCGGTACTCGTCGGTCTTGATCTCGGTGGGGACGCCGACTCTCATCATCCGCCAAACCGGCGCGTCCGGTACGCCACTCGGACCACGCTACACGCCCGGCCTGGCCGGGTGCACGCGGGTATGGTCAGTCGCCTGCTCACGCACATCCGGGAGGGAAACGGGCAGCCGCTGCTGCTCATGCACGGCTTCGGCATGTCGCACGAGGCGCTCGCGCCCGTCGCCGCCCGCCTCCGCGACGCGTACGAGTGCTTCGCCGTCGACCTGCCCGGCTTCGGCGCGTCCGCGCCGCTTCAGGGTCCGCCGACGATGCGCGCCCTCGCCGACGCCTGCGCCGCCTTCATGCGCGCGCGGGGACACGAGCGCTTCCACGCCGCGGGCAACTCGATGGGCGGCGGCGTCGCGCTGCACCTCGCCCTCGACGGCCGCGCGCTGTCGGCCTGCGGCCTGTCCCCCCTCGGTTTCGGACAGGGCTGGGAGCGCGCCTACCTTCAGCTCTCCCTGGTGCTCGCCCGGCTCGCGAGCCCGCTGGGCGCCCGGCTGGCGCGGCGCTTCGGCGGCTCGGACCGGCTGCTGCGGGCACTCGCCGCGCAGTACGCGCTGCACGCCGAGCGGATCGGCGGCGACCGGCTGGCCCGGGCGTTCGACGACCTCCTCGGCGGACCGGGCTACTGCCCGACGCTCCGGCACGCGATCAACTGGGTCGCTCCGGCGGTCCCCGGCACGCTGCCCTGCCCGGTCACGATCGCGTGGGGCGAGAAGGACCGCCTGCTGCTCACCCGGCCCCAGTCCGCCCGGGCGCGCGAGCGGCTTCCCGCCGCCCGGCACCTGACGCTCAGGGGCTGCGGGCACCTGCCGACCTGGGACGACCCGGACCAGTCCGCGCGCGTCGTGCGCGAGGCTGCTGAGGCCCTGGTCGTGTAGCGGCCCTCCGCGATCCGGGACTGCGCCTGGGAGGACTCCCGCGTCCGCTGTCAGCGGTTGGCCGCGGCGGCGCGCACCGGCGGCGGCACCAGCAGGGCCGCGGCGATGACGAGCGTGAAGGCGACGACTTGGACGACCATCCCGAGGGCGTCGCCGGGCAGAGGGTCGCCGAACACCAGGATGCCGCCCGCGATGCAGGATACGTTCGCGGCCGTCGACGTCGCGGCGATCACCGGCACCGCCTCGCCGTCCTGCAGCCCGCGGGCCGAGGCATAGAAGGCGATCACCGACGCCACGACCGTGACCGCCAGCCAGGGCGAGAGCAGCACGCCGAGCACGCCGCCATCCATGCCCACCAGCGCCTTGATCGCCACGTCGGAGACGCCGAAGAGGATGCCCGCGGCCGCGCCGAGCAGCGCCCCGTGATGGTGCTTGGGGGCGCCGAGATGCTTGCCAGAGATCAGCAGCATGCCGAAGCACAGCATGCCGGCCTCGAAGGCGATCATCGCCGGCAGGGAGAACTGTGAGTGCGCGCCGGGCGCCTGCGGGAGGGTCACGCCCAATAGCAGCAGGCCGAGCGCGGTGAGCCCGACCCCGATCCACTGCCGCAGGCCGACCTCGAAGCCGAACACGCGCTCGGCCAGCACCGCGAGCATCACGATGCCCGTCGACATCACCGCCTGCACCACGGAGAGCGGGGCGAAGGCCATCGCCGCGACGTGCAGCCCCCAGGCGCCCAGCGCCACGACCATGCCGATCGTGAACCAGCGATTGCCGAAGAGCTGCCTGACCGTCCGCAGCGGGTGGCTGACATCCACCTTCGGGGCAGCACTGGCGCCCCGATGCTTATAGAGAAACCCGAGCTGGGTGGCGAGCGCACAGGCGAACGCAAGGGTGATTCCGAGATAGAACGTCATGGTGAGTTGAGCGTTGGCCTGGTGGTCGCGTGCAGAGCTGCCGGCGGCCGCCACGGCTCCCCTGCCATGACGATCCCGGGTCCGTCCGAGCGACTGGCTGTCGCCCTGACATGACCCTCATCGGCCACTGAGGGTAGACCCTTGACAGCGGTGGACGCACGGTTTAGAGGATCCTTACGAAGTGCCATTGCCGCCCATCGCTGCCCATCGACGCCGAATGCGTCCCCTCGCTTTTCGGGTTCCCGCCCGGCAGCCCTCCCGAGGGACGCATGACGCTGTCCCGGGGGCGTACCCCGCTTGCTTGCTTTGAAGGCGGCCGTATATCTGGTTTGGCGCCGCCGCGCTGTAGGAGGGGGTGATCATGCGGCTGCCAGCTCCCGGTGTCGCAGCGCAGCGCTCAGCTCCGCGATCACCGCGAAGGCCTCGCGCATGACGCGCCGGTAGGTGAAACGCAGCGTGACGAAGCCGTGCGCCGCCAGGGACGCGTCGCGCGCGCGGTCGCGCTCGAAGCGCGTGGCCGTGTGATGGAACCGGCGGCTGTCGAGCTCGACCACGACGCGCTGCCGCCGCCACAGGGCGTCGACCTGCAGGCCGTGCACGAAGACGTTCAGCTCGGGCAGGGGCAACGCGGCCTTGCGCACAAGTGGCACGAAGTGCGTCTCCAGCCACGAGAGGGTGCCGCCGAGCCCCGCGCTCCCGTCGTCGAGAAGGTCTCGAAGTACGGGAACACCTCGGCGCCCGGTCCAGCGCTGAAGCGCGCTCTCGAGCAGCTCGAAGCTGATCAGCCGATCGACCTCGGCCTGCCCGAGCGCGCGCTCGATCGTGTTCTCGTCCTCGGTCTCGGCGAGGTCGAGCAGCGTACGGGCGGGGCTCGTGAGCGCGAGGCCTTGGCGGGCAGCCCGGTCTTCCTGCGGGAGCTTGGCCTTGTGGACGACGATGCCAGGGCGCGAGCGGGCCTTGCGCTCACGTGTGACGTGCACCGGTCCGCGCGGTGCGGGGAGCATGCCCTGCAGCGAGGCCGCCCAGCGATGGCTCGCGACGGAGCCCGGCCCGATTGCAAGTAGGGCGGCCCGGGCCTGGCCACGGCCGCTCACCGCCTCGTGTCCGACCGCGTACACCGTCCGGTGAAGCAGATGAATATGGCCCGTGGCGAGGCGGTGCCGGATCAGGCCCGGCGTCAGGCCCGACGCGGGCGCCTGCTCGCGTGAGACGACACCGTCCTGTCGGGACGCGTGGGCTGCGAGGACGGCGTCAGGATGCATGCACCCATCGTGCCCCTTGGCGCGTGACGGATCAGCACGCAAGTGTCACAAGTCTGTGCCGATTGCGGCACAAAATCGAAACGTTCCACACCCCCGCAAGGGACCGACCCTGGAACAAACTGGTCGACAGTCGACCACAACGTTCCACGGTGTTTGAGCCAGGAACGAACTGGTCGACTGTCGACCACAACGTTCCCCACCCCTCGGGGCGGCGGAGGGTGGGAACGCCAGACTCCGCGCGGGCGGGCGGGCAGTCGCGCGCGGGCTCGGGCGCGCGCGAAAAGCGCCGGGCGGACGGCGGGCGGACCGCGGGCGGACGCGCGGACGGCGGGCGGACCGCGGGCGGACGCGCGGACGGCGGGCGGACCGCGGGCGGACGCGCGGACGGCG